>NZ_JANGEX010000002.1:0-469723 GCF_033792225.1 Microbacterium sp. LRZ72 | reverse complement strand
CACTATTTTCCCTGATCGGAAAGGCATTCTCTCTTTAACGCGCCGCAACCCTTCGCACACCTATCGGTGGATCCAGGCTCAACGAGCGGGTGAACTAGTCCCGGGAGCGACGCGGAAATGCCTCTCACCCGGGCAAAGCAAGACCCCCGCGAATAGAAGCTTCGCGAGGGTTTCTGGGGTGATTGTCATGATCACCCTTGTGGCCCCGACGGGCGTCGATCCCGTGACGTCACGATTTTCCGTCGCGCGCTCAGCCCGCGTAGTGCGCCGCGAGGCGCCCAAGGCCCTCGTCGATCGACACCGTCGGCGCCCAGTCCAGGGCGCGGCGCGTCTCGCGCTGGTCGAACCAGTGCGCGGTCGAGAGCTGCTCGGCTAGAAAGCGCGTCATGGGCGGCTCGTCCTCGCCCGGACGGATCGCCCAAGCGCGCTCGACGAGCGACCCGGCGAAGCGTCCGAGCCCGGCAGGCACGCTCCAGCGCGGCGGCTGCACGCCCGCGGCCAGGCAGATGCCAGCCAGCAGGTCGCCGACCGGGCGGGGCTCGCCATTGGTGAGCACGTACGCGTTGCCGTGCGCCGTGTCGGCGCGGTGCAGGGCGGCGACCAGGCCGGTGGCGGCGTTGTCGATGTAGGTCGAGTCGATCAAGGCCGTGCCGCCGTTCAGCAGCGGCAGCCGGCCGCGTCGGGCGCGGTCGACGATCCGCGCGGTCAGCTGACCGTCGCCCGGGCCCCAGATCAGGTGCGGCCGGATCGCGACGACGGGCATCTGCGCCGAGTCGCGGGATAGTGCCAGCAGCTCGGCCTCGGCCTTGGTGCGCGCGTAGGCGCCCCGGGCATGCTCGGGGGATGCCGGCTCCGCGGTGCTGCCCGCGAGCGCCGCGCCCACGTGGGCCACCGACGGCGACGACACGTACACGAAGCGGCTCACCCCGGCGCGCCCGGCCGCGTCGAGCAGCATCCGCGTCGCATCGATGTTCACGGCCCGGAACTCGCGCTCGTCACCCGCGAGCGACACCTTGGCGGCCAGGTGCAGCACGCCGTCGACGCCCGCGACGGCCGGCTCGACGACCGCCCGATCGGTGATCGACCCGAGGATGTCGCGCGCGCCCGTCACCCCGGAGGGGCGGCGCTGCAGGGTGCGCACCTCGTGGCCCGTGGCCACCAGCTCGGCGGTCACGGCGCGGCCCAGGAACCCGGAGGCACCGGTGACGAGAACGATCACGGCTTCTCCAAACGCAGGTGCTCCATCACGGCGCCACGGGCCGCTCGCCGGCCAGCATCCGCTCGGCCCACGCCGACAGGCGCGAGCGGTCGATCTTGGAATTGTGGCGGATGTCGGTGGGCAGCTGGGGCACGGCCAGCACCGCCGCGAGAGGGGTCGCGGTGCTCGCGCGCACGGCCGCGGTCAGCTCGGGATCGGCCAGGCCAGGACGGGCGGCCGCGGGGTCGGTCTCGACCACGACCACGGCCTGGCGCAGCCCGTGCGGGCCGACGCCGACGACGGCCGCGCGGCGCACCCGCGCCACCCGCTCCACGGCCTGCTCGGGACCCACCGGGGCGAGCGGGCCGTCGGCGGTGACGATGACATGCGGCAGGCGGCCCTCGACCCACACGCGGCCGCGCTCGTCGAGGTGACCGATGTCGCCGGTGCGGTGCCAGCGCGCCGCCGCATCACCAGCGGCGCCCCCCGGCGTCTCGCGCACGGCGCCGCGGTCGGTCAGCCACAGGCGGTCGTAATGATCCTTCAGATGCGGGGCGCTCACGACGATCTCGCCGAGCACGCCCGGCCCGGCGCTCGGCGCCCCCGTTGCGCGACCGTCGGAATCGAGCGCGCTCACGAGCACGCGGTTCGCGCCGATCGGCGCACCGACGCAGACGCCGCTCTCGGTGGTGGCGCCGGCGGCATCCGCCACCTCCCGGATCCCGTCGAGCGTGATGTCGGTCACGAGCAGGCACTCGGTCATGCCGTAGGGCGTGTGCGCCGTGGCGTGGGGCATGATCTCGCCGGCCGCGGCGAGCAGGCCCGTACCGATCGGAGCTCCGGTCGACAGGAACGAGTGCACCCCCGCGAGTGCGGCGCGGTCGTCGTCGGTCAGCCCGTCGGCGGTGGCGACGACGTTGAGCACGGCGGCGGGCGAGAGGAACACCATGCGGGCGTCGGAGGCCCGCACGGCCGCGGCGACGGCGCTCGCGGTGAGCGTGCGGGGCGACGAGACGTCCATGTCGGGGGTGGCCGAGCGGGTGCCGAGCGCCGGTCCGAGCAGCGCGAACGGCGCGAAGCCCGTGACGAGCCCCGTGTCGGCCGTCACCTCGAAGTGGGCGGCGAGCACGTCGCGCAGCGCCGCGAGCTGGCCGTGCCTGTAGACGACGCCCTTCGCCGGACCGGTCGACCCCGAGGTGAAGAGGATCGCGGCATCGTCCCCCGCGTCGGGCTCGGGGGGCATCGAGCCGCCCGTTCGGAGCGCCTCGGCACCGCGCGCCGCGACCTCGGCGAGGTGGTGAGACACCCCGAGCGCCGCGGCCGAGATCCTCGGCAGGCGCGCGGTCGAGATGCGCAGGCCCGGCCAGCCGAGCGCGCGTGCGGCGGTGAGCCCCGGCAGCTCGCCGATGATCACGTCGGGCCAGGCTCCCCGCACGGCGCGGGTCAGGCCCTTGACCCCGAGCCCCGCGTCGGCGACGACGACCACGGCGCCGATGCGCAGGCAGGCATAGACGATGGCCGACAGCGTCGGCCCGGGCGGCACGAGCAGCGAGACGCGGTCGCCCTTTCGCACACCGAGACGCTGCAGGCCCGCGGCGATCGCGCGCACCCGGTCGTCGAGCTGGCGCCAGGTCACGCGCAGCGGCCCGTCCGCTCCCTGTCGGGACATGTCGATGACGGCCACGCCGTCGTCGTCGCGGCGGGCGTCGAGGCCGTGCCAGATCGGCGTGAACGGCTCGGCCGCGTTGGCCTCGCCCTCGTCGGTCTCGCCTGCGGCGGCCTCGCCCGCCAACGGCGCTGTGCTCGCGGCCTCCAGCCCCGCGAACCGGTCGCCCAGCCAGCCGAGCACGGCGTCGGCGTAGGGACGGTCCTCTGCGACGAGGTGCCCGGCGCCCTCGAAGCGGTGCACATCGGCATGCGGCAGGCGGTCGACCAGGTCATCGAGGTAGCGGTCGCCGAAGATCGGGTCGCGCGGACCCCACAGCAGCAGGGTGGGCACCTCGAGCGCGGCGACGCCGGCCGCGATCCGCTCGAGCTCGGCGAAGCTCTCGTGCCCGGCATCGACGGGGATGTCGGCGACGAACCCGCCGATTCCGCCGCGGCGCGCGGCCGTGCGATACGGCGCGCGGTACGCCCGCTTCACGGCGGCGTCGAGGGGCGACGAGGCGAGCGCGAGCGTCGTGTCGAGGAAGGCGGTGGTGGCGACCGTGGATGCCGCGAGCACGCCCCGCGCGCCGGCCAGTCGCAGCGGCGCCGGGATCGGCACGCCGACCGGGTGGTGCACGGCGGTGTTCAGCAGCATCACGCCCGCGAGCTGCTGCGGATGATCGATGGCCCAGCCGAGTGAGACGACGCCGCCCCAGTCGTGGCCGAGGGTGATGACCGGTCCCTCGACGCCGAGCTCATCGGTCAGCGCGGCGAGGTCGAGAACGCGCTGTGCGAGCGGGCGGTGCGTGACCGGCGCGCCCGCATCCGTGCGCTCGGAGTAGCCCATGTCGAGCTGGTCGACGGCCACCACGCGCCAGGCGGGGCCCCCGGCCCGGGCGGCCTCTACGGAGCCGGCGACCAGGTCGCGCCACAGATAGGACCAGGTGGGGTTGCCATGCACCGCGAGGATCGTGCCCGCGATCGGCACGCCCAGGGCCTCGAGCTCGGGTCCGGTGTCGAGCACGTGCCATTCGCGCCGGATGCCGGCATCCCCGCCCCGCCCCGGAACGGTGACGAGGCGGCTGAATCGGGTGTCCAGGCCGGGCAGACCGGCCGGTGGAAGGCGAGCAGACGTCGCCGCCGAGCCAGTCGCCGAGCCTGTCACAGAGCCTGTCACCAGGCGAGTTCCATCATGGCCGTGTTCAGGCCCGAGCCCACGCCCATCAGCAGCACCCGGTCGCCGCGTGTGAGGCGAGAGCTCTCTTCGACGAGCGTGATGGGGATGGATGCGGGGCCGACGTTGCCGAACCGGGGGAAGGTCACGGGCACCCGGTCGCGGTCGAGCTTGGCCGCCCGGATGATGGCGTTCGTGTGCACCGACGACACCTGGTGGGTGATGTAGCGGTCCATCGACGACCAGTTCCACTCGGGCCGGGCCTCTTTCCACGCCGAGACGACGAGGTCGAGACCGCCCCGGAGGAGGGCCTTGGCGTCGGTGAACATGCCGTCGACGCTGCCGACGCACAGCTCGTGGAACTGCGTGGCGGCGCGGGTGACGCCGCCCAGGATGCGGTGGCCCTCGGGGTGCTCGTCGCTGCGGCCGAGCACCGCCGCGGCGGATCCGGACCCCAGGGTCAGCGAGGCGAACTCGCTCATGAACCCCTCGCGATCG
Source organism: Microbacterium sp. LRZ72 (assembly GCF_033792225.1). Lineage (NCBI taxonomy): Bacteria > Bacillati > Actinomycetota > Actinomycetes > Micrococcales > Microbacteriaceae > Microbacterium > Microbacterium sp. LRZ72. The sequence continues at coordinate 465,206 of NZ_JANGEX010000002.1, read as the reverse complement.
ACGTCGGCACGCAGCAGGCGGTTGATGGTGTTGACCTGGATGTCGTCGGCATCCTCGCCGTTGACCACGATGGCGTAGCGGATCTGGCCCGACTCGATCATGCCCGCGGCCAGGCTCATGCCATTGACGAAGCCGAGGCAGGCGTTGGCGACGTCGAAGTTGACGGCCGAGCTCGGCAGCCCCAGGCCGTGGTGCAGGCGCACGGCCACCGACGGCTCGAGATGCTTGCGGGTGACCGAGGTGTTGATCAGCAGGCCGACATCGCGCGGGTCGACATTCGCCTCGGCGAGCGCGCGCGTTCCCGCATCGATCGTCGCCGCGTCGGTCGATTCGTCGGCAGCCCAGTTGCGTCGCTCGAGAACCCCCGCGACGCGCTGCAGCAGCCCCGGCCGCAGCTTGAGACGCGCGAGTGCGCCGGCGAGGCGGTCCTCGATCTCACGGGATGTCGTCACCCGCGTGGGAAGGACGCTCGCGACCGACAACAGAGAGACGTTGTCGAAGCGGGTTGTCGCATTTCCTGCCACGAAACCTCCGTCGACGAGCCTTGAGGCTCGCTCCTTCAAAGGACCTACTTTACGCGGTACCCATGAAGTCTCGGGCATATGCGCGGGATGCACAGATTGCTCTGAGCCGCTGCACCACCCAGCCTCAACGCGGCTGACGCGGGGGCTCCCCGCCCACGCTCGACCGTGTGAGCGGGAGGAAGGCGACAGCCAGACCCGCACAGATCGAACCGGCCCCGCCCGCGGCCATGTCGCCGATGGTGTCGGCGTAGGTGACGAAGATGTCGTCGCTGATGAAGGCGTGCCCGAACCACTCGAGGATCTCCCAGAGCACGCTCAAGGCCAGGCCGAGGGCGGTCGTGACGATCACGGCGCCGGCCGGTGTGAACCCGCTGTCGCCGCGACCGATGATGAACCCGGCACGTGCGAGCAGCAGATGCAGCAGGGCCGCCACGGCGCCGGTGCACACGAAGTGCACCAGGACGTCCCACCCCGCCACGGTGGTGTACAGGTCGAAGACGTTGCTCCACGACGCCACCAGAACCGTGATCCCCAGCACGGCGTCGAACCACGCGGCCGCCGCGATCATGCGGGGGAGGAACACGCCGGGCAGGGCGAGTGCGACGATGGCCGCATCCGTGGGAGTGAGCCAGATCGCGGCGACGACGACGCTGAGCACGCCGACGACCCGCACGGCATCGGCGAACCATTCCCCCGACGTCGTCGGGGGTCGCAGCATGTTCTCCTTCATCCGACCGCCGCCCTCACGCGCCACCCTCACGCGCCTTCACCGGCCGGAGCCTGCAGCACGGCCTGCACCGGAAGGTGATCGGATGCCCAGCCGCCCTCGTAGCGGCGGCCGTTGATCGCGGCGAGCGAGACGGTCACACGCGGAGAGACCACGATCCAGTCGATCCGCTTCCGCCCCAGGCGCGGCTCGTGATAGTTCGCGAACGTTCCCCATTCCGGACTCGCACGTGTCTGCGCCCGTTCCCAGGTGTCGGTGAGCACCCCGCCCGCCAGCAGTTCCCGGATCGGGGCCGTCCCCGCGCCCGTGTTCAGGTCGCCCATGACCACGGCGGGATCCTGCTGCTCGGACACGAGCGTGCGCATCGCCTCGGCCGAGCGCACGCGCGACCGCTGCGAGAAGGCGTCGAAGTGGGTGTTCACGACGAACAGCCGCGCGGATGTCGCGCGATCCCGGAACGTCGCGCTCACCGCGATGCGGGGCACCATGTTCCCCCACGACACCGAACCCGCTCTGTGCGGATGGTCGGAGAGCGCCGTCTGCTGCCACGACAGCAGATCCAGGCGGGTGGAGTCGTAGAACAGGGGACACCCTTCGCCGGCGCCGTTCGCGCGGCGGCCCCGCCCGATGAAGCGGTATGCGTCGCCCAGCGCGTCGTGCACGAACGCCGCCTGACTCGGAAGGGCCTCCTGAAGTCCGAGCACGGCGGGGCGCTCCATTCGCAGCAGGGCGCTCACCCGGGGAGCGCGCCGCTCCCACCGGTCGTCGGGCCGCAGGTCCGGCACCATCCGTCGACGGATGTTCAGGGTCATCACGTGCAGTGCGGGCGGTGCGACGCCCCCGATCAGAGCCGCGTCTGCGGCGGGATCGGCGGCCCGCGAGGAGGGGAACACGTTCGCCATCATCGCACCGCGGTCGCGGCCGGTGCCATGCGGCCGGTGGTGCGGACGAGGATCAGGCGCGCCCAGCGCAGCGGGGGAAAGTCGCGGGGCCAGTGCACGATCACGCTGCGGAACCCGCGATCGACCCGCACCACGAGGCCGGCCGGGTCGAAGAAGGGGCGCATCGATATGCCCATCGTGATCCCGGGCAGATAGCGGATGCGATGGCGCTCGCCGATGTGGAACGCCAGATCGACATCGTCGTGGATGTCGTCGTGGCGGTGCACCCGGCGCCGGATCCGCTGCCACGCCGCGGCGCGGAAGGCCAGGTGCGAGCCGAACAGGGGCAGATGGCCGAGCGCGGGGACGAGGGCGAGCGCATAGGCGCACAGGTACACCGCGGCCAGCGGGGCGCGCAGTGCCGCCGGCCCGTCGATGAAGCGCGCGCCGCCGGTGAACGCCGCGACATCGGGTCGCGCCGCGAACGCGGCCACGGTGTGTTCGATCCACGTGTCGGTGGGCAGGCAGTCGGCATCCAGGCGCAGGATCAGGTCACCGGTCGCCGCGTCGTACCCGCGCGCGCTCGTGGCGGGGATGCCGGGCTCCGTGCATCGCAGGAGGGTGACCCCGGCTGCGCTCGCCACGTCCGCCGAGGCATCGACCGACGCGTTGTCGACCACGATGATCTCGTCCGCCGGGCGGGTCTGGTCCGCGAGTGCCGCCAAGCACCGGGCGAGCGGCTCCGCGTCGTCCTTGACGGGGACGACGACGCTCACCGTGAAGGAATCGGGGGTCGTGGGGGCCGCGTCGTCCATCGCCTCTACGGTACGGGTCCGCCGCGAATGCTCACGCCCGTTGACAAACCACGGCACGAGCGGCCCGCCGGCGAGGGAGCGCGCGCATCATCGGCCCGCGGATGCCGCGGACCAGCGAGGATGGGGCGATGAGCGACGAACGCGAAGACCGTGCCGAGGCCCGTCGCCTCGACGGCACCAACGAGGGTCCCATCGAGGAGGAACTCGAGGCCGAGTTCGACAAGGTCGTGGGAGAAGGGACCGAGCGGCTCCATCGCACCTTCCGCGCCACGCTCGTCACAGGGTTCCTCGGCGGCATCGAGGTCGGCATCGGGGTCATCGCGTACTTCGGCGTGCTCTACGCCACGGGCGACCAGCTGCTGGCGGGGCTGGCCTTCAGCATCGGACTCATCGCCCTGCTGATGGCCCACAGCGAGCTGTTCACCGAGAACTTCCTCATGCCCATCGCCGCGCTCATCGCGCGCGATGGCACCGTCGGCCAGCTGTTCAAGCTCTGGGGCGGCACCCTCATCGCCAACCTGCTCGGCGGCTGGGTGATGATGGGCATCGTCGTGCTGGCCTTCCCCGACTGGCATGACCTGATGGCCGAGACGGCGCGTCACTTCATCGAGGCCCCGTTCAGCTGGGAATTCGTCGCCCTCTCGGTGCTCGGCGGTGCCGTGATCACCCTCATGACGCGGATGCAGGAGGGCGCCGAGTCCGAGGTCGCCCGGCTCGTCGCGGCGGTCGCCGGCGGCTTCATCCTGGCGGGCTTCCAGCTCTTCCACTCGATCCTGGACTCGCTCTTCGCGTTCGCCGCGATCCTGAGCGGAGCGTCGATCACCTACGGCCAGTGGGCCGTGTGGTTCTTTCCGGTGCTGCTGTTCAACCTGCTCGGCGGCCTGCTCCTTGTCACCGTGCTGCGCATCGTGCGTGAGGGCGAGCTGTTCAAGCTGCGCCGCAACAACCTCGGGTAGGCGGCTCAGGTCGTCACCGCGCCCGCGCGGATCGAGAAGAACTGGCCCGGCGTTCCGACGATCGCCCGGCGCACCCGCTCGTGGAACCAGTCCAGCGCCGCCACATGCGTCGTCGTCACGCGTCGGTACAGCGACACATCCACGCTCGCCACGGCGAACGGCATGTCGCGCACGACGAGTGGCCACGACGATGCCCAGCCGGCGCCGATGGTGCCGGGCACGGTCGCGATCAGGTCGGTGCTGGCCGACAGCAGGGGAGGCAGCGTCGCGAAGCGATTGACCGAGACCGTCGCGTCGACCCGTGCACCGATGCGCTGCAGCGCGGCGTGCAGATTCGGGCGTCCCGAGTCGCCCGCGACGACGACGTGTGTGGCGCGGACGTAGGCATCGAGCGAGACGCCCACTGCGGCGAGCGGATGCCGCGGCGACATCAGCACGCCGTACCGCTCCGACTTCAGCACCACGTGCTCGAAATCGTCGGCGACGGGAGACGAAGACACCGCGAGGTCGACCGTGCCGCGCGCCAGCCACTCGGGCAGTCGCGCGACCTCGAGGGGCACCACTTCCACGCGGATTCCCGGCGCTTCGGCGCGCACCGCCTGCAGGATGTCGGGAAAGTAGCCGATCTCGCCCAGTTCCGACAGGGCGATGCGGAAGACGCGGTCGGACGCCGCCGGGTCGAACCCGTGCACCGTGCCCAGGCTGCGGTCGATGCGGGCGATCGCGTCGCGGATGTCGGGGAAGAGGCTCTCCGCCAGCGGGGTCGGCACGAGCGCGCGCCCCGCGCGTTCGAAGAGCGGGTCGCCCAGCTCCCGGCGCAGCCGCGCGAGGCCCTGGCTCACCGCGGGCTGGGTGACGAACAGGCGCCCCGCGGCGGTGGTCAGGCTGCGCGTCTCGTAGACGGCCACGAAGGTGCGCAGCAGATTCAGATCCACCGGGTCGTCCCGCCGCCACAGCATCCGCGAGTAAGGGATCGTTTCACGCGCATAAGCACAGCTTATGCTTCCGGCCGCGAACGATGCCTAGCCTTGAGGCAGGGCGCGCGCCTTCGGCGCCGCGCCCCGTACGCCCCATCCTGACGAACGAAGGAGTTCTGATGTCCGCATCAGCCGCATCCGCCCCCGAATCCCTCGCCGCTGCCATCGACCGCGTCGGCGGTGCCGTACAGCTGCTGCGCAACGCGCCGGCGGCACCCACGGTGTTCCCGGTCACGCCCGAGTTCAGCAACTGGCGCTCGGAGCAGAAGTCGTGGCGCACATCGGTGGCGCTGCTGGATCAGTCGCACCACATGACCGACCTCTTTCTGCGCGGACCTGACGCCCTGCGGCTGCTCAGCGATGTGGGGGTCAACAGCTTCGCCAAGTTCGGCGTCGACAACGCCAAGCAGTTCATCGCGGTGAACCACGAGGGCTACCTGATCGGCGACGCCATCCTGTTCTACCTGGCGGAGGAGGAGTTCGACCTCGTGGGTCACCCCATGGTGATCGACTGGGTGCAGTTCCACCTCGAGAAGGGGGACTACGACGCCACCTTCGAGCGCGACGGCAACTCGATCGTGCGCCCGGGCAACCCGGCGCTGTATCGGTACGAGCTGCAGGGGCCGAACGCCCTCGCGCTGATGGAGCGGGTGACCGGAGCACCCGTGCCCCCCACCAAGTTCTTCCACATGACCACGTTCACGATCGACGGCCTCGAGGTGCGCTCGCTGCGCCACGGCATGGCCGGCCAGCCCGGTTTCGAGCTGTTCGGCCCGTGGGAGCAGGGCGAGCGGGTGCGTCAGGCGATCATCGACGCCGGCGCCGAGTTCGATCTGGTGCTCGTTGGATCGAAGGCGTACTCCTCGGCCAATCTCGAGTCGGCGTGGGTCCCGTCGCCGCTGCCCGCGATCTTCAGCGGCGAGGGCACGCAGGAGTACCGCGAGTGGCTCCCGGCCGCGCGGGCGGGCTCGCTCGCCGGCAGCCTCGTGTCGGACGACATCGAGGACTACTACATCACCCCGTACGACATCGGCTACGGGCGCAGCGTGGCCTTCGACCACGACTTCATCGGCCGCGCGGCGCTCGAGCGGCACGCCGCCGCCCCGCCGCGCACCAAGGTGACGCTGGTGTGGCGCCCCGAAGACATCGCCGCAGCCCAGGCGACGCTGCTCGAGCCGGGTGTGCCCGCCAAGTACATCGACTTTCCGAAGGCGCGGTACGGCCTGTACCAGGTCGACCGGGTCGTCAAGGACGGGGTGGATGTCGGGATCTCGCACGACTGCGGCTACATCACCAACGAGCACGCATTCGTCTCGCTGGCGAGCATCGAGCTCGCGCACGCCGAGCCGGGCACCGAGGTCACGGTGATCTGGGGCGAGGAGCCCAACACCAACAAGCCCGTCGTCGAGCCGCATCGGCAGATCGCGATCCGCGCGACGGTGGAGCCGGCCCCGTACTCGGCGTACGCCCGGGAGAACTACCGCGCCGGCTGATCCCGCCTGGGTCGAAAACGCGCTCGTGCACGCGACACGCCCCCGGGCGGCGTGCACGAGCGCGTTTTCGATGACGGGCTCCCCCGATGACAGGATCGGAGGAGACCGCTTCCTCCTCTCGCACCGGAGTGCTCGTGTACATCGCCATCGTCCTCGCCCAGACCCTCGTCCTGCCGCTGGTGTCCGCCATCGTGCACCTGCTGTGGCTCGGGGGAGACCCGCTGCTCGTCTTCGCCCTCTGGTGGGCGTTCTGGGGCGTCGGAACACGGCTGACGCTCGCGGGGCTCAGTCAGATCGCGAATCCCGAGCGCACGAGCCGCGACATCCTGGGGGGCTCGGGCAGCGCCGGGGCGAACCAGGTGGTGCACGAACTGGGCTTCGCCAACCTCAGCATGGGGGTCGTGGCTCTCGTCGCCCCTTTCTTGGGAGGCTGGGCGATGCTCGGGGCGGCCGTCGGTGCGCTCTATCTCGGCCTCGCCGGGGTGCGACACCTGCCCAAACGCGGCAAGAACGGGCAGGAGACCGTGGCCATGTGGACCGATCTGGGTGTTCGTCGTAGTGACCGCGGGCGTCGTCCGGCTGGTGGTCGGCTGAGCGGCTGCCTCTGCCGGCGCCCCCCGACAAACCAGCGTTCGCGCGAAACCGACCGCGTTGCGGTGCGGTTCGCGCGAACGCTGGTTTCTCGTCGACCGGGGCGAGGTCAGGCGCGTCGCTCCCACGCGTCGATCTGGGCGTGCAGCTCCGCCTTGCGGGCCTCGCCCGCGAAGCTCGCGTCGACGCTCGTGTGCGCGAGGGCTGCCAGCACGTCGGGGCCCCACCCGAACGTGGCCGCGAGCGCCCGGTAGTTGTCGTCGACGTAGCCGCCGAAGTAGGCCGGGTCGTCCGAGTTGATGGTCACGGCGAGCCCCGCCTCGAGCATCGCGGGCAGGGGATGCGCGGCGAGGGTGGCGACCCCCTTCAGTCGGACGTTCGAGAGCGGGCAGACCGTGAGCGGCATCCGCTCGCCTGCCAGCCGTGACACGAGCGCGGGATCCTCCAGGCTGCGTACGCCGTGGTCGATGCGCTCGACGCCCAGCACATCGAGGGCGCTGCGCACGTACGCCGCCGGTCCTTCTTCACCGGCATGGGCGACGCGCCGCAGGCCGCTCTCGGCGGCGAGCGCGTAGACCTCGGCGAAGTCCTCGGGCGGGTGGCCCTGTTCGGCCGAGTCGAGCCCGATGCCGACGATCGGCGCGTCCATCGCCAGCAGGTCGCGCAGCACCTGCGTCGCCTCGGCGGCGGGCCGATCGCGCAGAAAGCAGGCGATCAGCGCGCTCGAGACGCCGAACTCGGCTTCGGCACCGCGCACGGCATCCGCGAGTCCACCGACGATGTCGGCCAGCGCGACGCCGCGCACCAGGTGGGCCTGCGGGTCGAAGAAGAGCTCCGCGTGCCGCACTCCGCCCCGCGCGGCCCGGGCGAAGTAGGCGCGGGCGAGGGCGGCGAAGTCGGCTGCCGTGCGCAGCACCGCCATGTTCGCGTAGTAGAGGTCGAGAAAGGACTGCAGGTCGTCGAACTCGTAGCGGCGCCGCAGATCGTCGATGTCGGAGTAGGGCAGCGGGATGCCGTTGCGCTCGGCCAGCTCGTAGATCAGCTCTGGTTCGAGGGTGCCCTCGATGTGCAGGTGCAGCTCGGCGCAGGGAGGCGTGTCGGTCGGGGCATGCGGGGCGTCGGTCATCTCTGCGGCATCCTTCGGGCGACGAGAACGGGGGCGATTCAGGATCTCATCCTCACGACGGCTGGAAGTCCAGAGCGAAGTTAGGGTAGCCTTCCAAAAGTCGGGCGAGCTTGTGAGGCTTGCCTAACCAATCCACCCCATCGACGACGGCGTCGGCAGGCGCCGCCGTGTTCTCTGCGCGCCCGCCGACCGTCGACCACAGGAGATGACACAGCATGAGCACCATTCGACCGCTCGTCGCGGCACCCCTCGCCCTCGTCACGGCCGTCGCCCTCGCCGGCTGCGCGACCGGTTCCACCGACGACGCCGGAGCGACCGAGTCCGAGACCGAGACCGTGACGTTCTCGTGGGACCGCAACATCGCGGGGGAGGACGAAGACCCGCAGTACGAGGAGACCGTCGTCGAGGTGCCGACCGATCCCGAGAACATCGTCGTGTTCGACATGGCGAGCCTCGACACCATCGGCGCCCTCGGCGGAGAGGTCTCGGGTGCCCCGCTCGAGTCGGTGCCCGACTACCTGCAGGGCTACCTCGCCGACGATGCCTTCAATGCCGGCACGCTCTTCGAGGCCGACCTGATCGAGATCGAGGCGCAGCAGCCCGACCTCATCGTCATCGGCGGCCGCTCGTCGGCGCTCTACGAAGACCTCAGCGAGATCGCCCCGACCGTCGATCTCAGCATCAGCGGCTCCTTCCTCGACACGCTCGAGCGCAACGCGACCTTCCTCGGCGAGGTCCTCGACGCCGAAGACGAGGCCGCCACCGCCCTCGCCGACCTTGAGGCAGGCATCGAGGAGGCGCAGGCCGTCACCGCCGATGCGGGAACGGGACTGGGTGTCATGATCTCGGGCGGCAGCCTGAGCGCGCTCTCGCCGGCCGGCGACGACGCGACCGGGCGCAATGCCCGCGGCGGCCTGATCTACGACGTGTTCGGGGTGACCCCGGTCGTCGATGACATCGAATCGGCCACGCACGGCGAGCCGATCTCGTTCGAGTTCCTGCTCGAGCTCGACCCCGACTATCTGTGGGTCACCGACCGCGACGCCGCGATCGGCACCGAGGACGCGCAGGCCGCGGCCGCCGTGCTCGACAACGGCATCGTCGAGCAGACGACCGCGTACCAGGAGGACCAGATCGTCTACCTCGACCCCACCGCGTGGTACGTCGTGTTCGGCGGCCTCGACACGACGCAGATCATGATCGACGACGTTATGCAGATCGCGGAGTAACGCGATCGACGTGACGACCCACGCTGCGCCGTGACCGCCACATCGGTCGCACCGACGAGCACCTCCGTCCGCACCCGCCCCCGGCGGATGTGGGTGGGGGTGCTCATCGGCGTCTCCATCCCCGTGCTCGCGGTCGCGAGCCTGTTCATCGGCGTCTCCGACGTCACGCCCGTCAGCCTCCTCGCCGATGGCGGTGACGGCCGGGCGGCGTTCCTGCTCGTCGCGAGCCGCATCCCGCGCACCGTGGCGGTGCTGATGGTCGGCGCCTCGCTCGGCATCGCGGGGCTGATCATGCAGATGCTGGTGCGCAACCGCTTCGTCGAACCGGGCACGACGGGCGTGACCGAGTTCGCCACGCTCGGGATGCTGGCGACGATGGTCTTCTGGCCGGCCATGCCGGTCCCCGGCAAGATGGCCGTGGCCGCCGTCTTCGGCCTGTTCGGCACGTGGGTCTTTCTGCGCATCATCCGCTCGGTGCCCGTGCGCCAGCTGATCCTCGTGCCCCTCGTGGGCATCATGCTCGCCGGCATCGTCGGGTCGGTCACGGCTTTCTTCGCGTATCGGCTCGACCTGCTCCAGTCGCTGGGGCAGTGGTCGCAGGGCAGCTTCGCCTCGGTGATGCAGGGGCGCTACGAGTACGTCTGGGTCGCCGGGGTGATGGTCGTGGTCGCGTGGGTCGCGGCCGACCGCTTCAGCGTCGTCGGGCTGGGACAGGAATTCGCCACGAACCTCGGCGTCAACTACCGCCGCGTCGTCGCGATCGGCATGGTGGTCATCGCCGTCATCACCGCCTCGGTGCTCGTCACCGCCGGCATGATCCCCTTCCTCGGCCTGGTCGTGCCCAACATCGTCAGCCTCATCATCGGTGACAACGTGCGGCGGTCCATCCCCTGGGTCGCCGGCCTCGGCGCCGTGTTCATCCTCGCGTGCGACATCATCGCTCGGGTCGTGCGCTTTCCCTACGAGATCCCCCTGTCGGTGATCGTCGGCGTCATCGGCGCTGCCCTGTTCCTGTGGCTGCTGCTGCGGAGGGGAAGCCGTGCTCACTGACATCGCCCCCACCCCGCTGCACCGCACCCAGGCGGCGAGACGCTCGCTCGCCGCAGCGTGGGCACGCCCTGCCGTGCGGCTCGGGCTGCTCGCTGCGGTCGTCCTGGCACTGATCGCGACGTACCTGTTCACCGACGTGCCCGGCTCGCTCGCGTTCGCCGTGCGCATCCGCGGCCTGTCGGTGCTGGCGATGATCGTCGTCGCGGTCGCAGTCGGGGTCTCCACGGTGGTCTTCCACACCATCACCCAGAACCGCATCCTCACGCCGTCGATCATGGGCTTCGACGCGTTCTACATGCTCATCTCGACCGTCATCGTCTTCTTCTTCGGTGCGGCCGCCTTCCTCGGCTCTGATCCGCTGGTGCTCTGGCTGGTGCAGGTGGGGGTCATGGTGGCGTTCAGCGTCGTGCTGTTCACCTGGCTCTTCGGCGGCAAGCGGCGCTCGATCCACCTGATGCTGCTCGTCGGCATCGTGCTCGGCACGTTCTTCCGCAGCTTCACCGAATGGATGCAGCGGATGCTCGACCCGCTGGACTTCCAGGTGCTGACGGATGCTGCCTTCGCCTCACTCACGCGCCCCGACGAGACGCTGCTGCTGCTCACCGGCCTGCTCGTCGCGGTCGGCTGCGTGGCGCTGCGGCCGCTGCTGCGCACGCTCGACGTGCTCACCCTGGGCGAGCCCGCCGCCGTCGGCCTGGGCGTCAATCACCGGCGGGTCGTCATGAGCCTGTTCGCGGTCGTGTCGGTGATGGTCGCCGCCTCGACGGCGCTCGTCGGTCCGATCCTCTTCTTCGGACTCATCGTCGCGAACCTCGCCTACTCGTACGCGGGCTCGTTCCGCCACCGCTGGACGTTGCCGAGCGCGGCGCTCATCGGCGTCGTGTGCCTGCTTGCCGGCCAGCTGATCCTCGAGCAGATCTTCGCCTTCGGCGGCAGCCTCTCGATGGTCATCGAGTTCGCCGGCGGCCTGTTCTTTCTGTACCTCGTCCTGCGAAAGGGGGCGCGATGATCACGCTCGAGGGCGCCACGAAGCGCTATCAGTCCCAGACCGTGCTCGACGACGTCTCCCTCAGCCTCGGCGAGGTGGGTGTCACGGCCTTGATCGGTCCGAACGGGGCGGGCAAGTCCACGCTCTTCGGCCTGGTGGGCAGGCTCATCCACCCGGATGCCGGGTCGGTGCGGGTCGACGGCATGGATGTCGCGAAGGCGGACTCCGGCACCCTCGCCCGCACGCTGGCGGTGCTGCGGCAGGACAACCACATCGCCGCCCGGCTCACCGTGCACGACCTCGTCGAGTTCGGGCGCTTCCCCCATTCGAAGGGCCGCCTCACGATCGAGGACCGCGATCACATCGAGCGCGCGATCGACTATCTCGAGCTGCAGCCGTTCCGCGACAGGTTCCTCGACGAGCTCTCGGGTGGTCAGCGCCAGCGCGCCTTCATCGCCATGGTGCTCGCACAGGACACCAGGTACGTGCTGCTCGACGAGCCGCTGAACAACCTCGACCTGCGACACATGTCCGAGATCATGAAGCTCGTGCGGCGCATGGCCGACGAGCTCGGCAAGGTGATCGTCGTCGTGCTGCACGACATCAACTTCGCCGCGACCTACTCGGACCGCATCGTGGCGATGCGTGACGGGCGCGTCATCGCCGACGCATCCGTGGCGCAGATCATGCGCCCCGAGGTTCTCGCCGACGTGTACGGCACGAGCGTCGACGTGCGCGAGATCGACGGCCGGCCCGTAGCCCTCTACTACAGCTGACCGCCGGCCTCGTCAGCGCTCTGCGCGCACGAGGTTCGCTTCGAGCTCGCGCGCGTCCTGGCGCACGACGTACGCCGGCTGGTCACGCTCCACGCGCCAGCTCTCAGCCAGCGAGCCGACGACCACGGTGTCGTAGCCGAAGGCGTCGTAGAGCTCGGTGATGAAGTCGATCCCCGCGGTCGAATCACTCGCCGTCGCGAGGGCCCGTCGTCCGGGCGTGCCCTCGGCGCTGCCGTCGGTGAGGATCTGGGTCGACATGATGTGGTTGAAGCCCTTGACGACGATCGCATCGGGCAGGCGCTCCTGCAGCATCTCGGACGTGGTTGTCTGCTTCTGCTCCAGTGCGGCGATGCGTCCGTCGCGCTCCCAGTAATAGTTGTTCGTGTCGACGACGATCTTGCCTGCGAGCGGCTCGGCCGGCAGCGAGTCGATCGCCGTCATCGGCACGGTCACGACCGCCCACTCGCCCGCTGCCGCAGCCTGTTCGGCGGTGGCGGCGCGCGCGCGGGGCCCGAGCTCGGCGACGAGGTCGGTGAGCGTCTCGGGGCCGCGTGAGTTGCTGATCACGACGTCGTAGCCGCGTTCGACCAGGCCCTTCGCCAGGGTCGAGCCAATGTGTCCTGCTCCGATGATTCCGACTGTGCTCATGCCGGAGCCAACGCGTCCCACGGTCCTGCGCATTCCCCGGCTCGTTCCTATCCCCGAGCCCGCCCTCGCTCGAGAAACCAGCGTTCGCGCGAAACCGCCCGCATCGCGTGGCGTCTCGCGCGAACGGTGATGTCTCGGTCGGCGGGCTCAGAGCGGGGCGAGCCAGACGGCGGATGCCGGCGGCACCGCTCCCGCATCCGGCCCCGCATCCGCGCTGCCCCTGCTTGCCAGCACGACGTGCGCGCCCGCCTCGAGCCCGTACGGCTCGTCGCCGAAGTTCGTCACCACCTGCCAGCCGTTCGGGCGCCGGTACCGCAGCACGTCCTCTCGCTCGGTCTTGACCCACTCCAGGGCCTCGCCGGACTGCAGCTCGTGGCGCAGCTCCAGGGCGCGGCGGTACAGCGCCAGCGTCGAGTCGGGATCGGCCTCCTGTGCCGAGACGGCGTACGGCGCCATCCAGGCCGGCTGCGGCAGATGCACGCCGCCGGGGCCGAACGCGAGCGAGGGACCGAACCCCCGCCACGGCAGCGGCACCCGGCATCCGTCGCGCCCGACATCGGCACCGGGACTGCGGAAGAAGGTGGGGTCCTGCCGCTGCGCGCCGGGGATCTCGGCGACCTCGTGCAGGCCCAGCTCCTCGCCCTGATACAGATACGCCGAGCCGGGCAGGCCGAGCATGAACAGGGTGGCGGCCCGTGCGCGTCGCGATCCCGCGTCGCGATCGAGCGGTGGCTGCGTGCCCCCCGACAGCAGCCACTCCTGGCCGTGCTTGCGCACGGGCCGCCCGTCCGCCGCCCGCTCAGGATGCGGCAGACCGTACCGGGTCGCGTGACGCACCACGTCGTGGTTCGAGAGAACCCAGGTGGTGGACGAGCCGGACGTGCGGGCCAGCTCGAGGTTCGCGGTGACGATGCGGCGGAACTGCGCCGCATCGAAGTCCGCCTCGAGCAGGTCGAAGTTGAAGGCCTGGCCGAGGCTCTCGGCGCGGGCGTAGAGCGGAATGCGGGCGGGGTCCACCCACGCCTCCGCCACGGCGGTGCGCGGCGGATCGTACGAGTCGAACACGGCGCGCCACTCGGCGTACACCTCGTGCACGTCGTCGCGATCGATGGTGGGGTGCAGTCCGTCGCGGGGCGTCGCGTCCAGCTGAGCCTGCGAGGGCAGCGGCTCGGTCAGGTCCTTGGTCAGCATGTGCGCCACGTCGATGCGGAAGCCGTCGACGCCGCGGTCCGACCAGAACCGCAGCGTGTGCACGAAGTCCTCGCGCACCTCGGTGTTCGACCAGTTCAAATCCGGCTGCTCGGCCGCGAAGTGGTGCAGGTACCACTGGCCGTCGGGCACGCGGCTCCACGCGGGGCCGCCGAAGTTCGAGACCCAGTCGGTGGGCGCCTGGGCGCCGTCCGGCCCCGTGCCGTCGCGGAAGATGTAGCGGTCCCGGGCCGCCGACCCACGCGGCGAGGCGAGCGCCTCCTGAAACCAGGCGTGCCGGTCGGACGTGTGGTTCGGCACGATGTCGACGATCAGGCGGATGCCGCGGGAGTGCAGCGCCGCGATCAGATCGTCGATGTCGGCCAGGGTGCCCAGGCGCGGGTCGACGTCGCGGTAGTCGGCGACGTCGTACCCCCCGTCGGCCAGCTCCGACGGGTAGAACGGGCTCAGCCACACCGCATCGATGCCCAGTTCGGCCAGGTACTCCGTCCTCGAGACGATCCCAGGGATGTCGCCCAGGCCGTCACCGTCGGCATCCGCGAAGCTGCGGGGGTAGATCTGATACACCGCGGCCTGGCGCCACCACTGTGCGGCGTCGGAGTGGGCCTCGTGCGAGACGTCGGGATGGGGAGTGAGCGTGCGGGTCACGATGAAGCGGCTCCTTGGTCGAGGGGGTGGATGCGGGTGGGCGTGCGGCAGGGGTCAGCCCTTGACCGCGCCCTGGGTGACGCCCTCCATCACCCAGCGCTGGGTGAAGAGGTAGACGATGATCGCGGGGGCCATCGCCATCAGATACGAGGCGAACGAGACGTTGTAGTTGTTGCTGAACTGCGTCTGGAAGATGCTCTGCACGACCGGCAGGGTCTGCAGCGCCGGGTCGGAGATGATCAGAGAGGGCATCATGAAGTCGTTCCACGAGGCCAGGAACGCGAAGATGCCCACCGTCGCGCTCATCGGCGCCAGCAGGGGAAAGATCAGCCGCCAGAAGGTCTGCCACGTCGACGCGCCGTCGATGCGGGCGCTCTCTTCGAGCTCGGCCGGGATCGATCGCAGGAAGGCCGTGAACAGCAGGATGCTGAAGCTCAGCTGGAACATGATGTGCAGGATCGTGACCCCGACCGGGTTGGCCAGTCCGGCGAGACCCGTGAGCTGGATCTGCGGCAGCGCGACCACCGGGAACGGCAGGAACATGGCCGCCAGCAGGTAGTAGAACGAGTAGCGGAACAGCTTGCGGTCCCAGTTGCGCGAGATCGCGAACGACGCCCACGCGGCGAGCACGATCGTGCCGGTCACGGTGCCGGCCGTGATGAGCACCGAGATCGTGAAGGCGACGGGAAAGTCGGTCAGGTTCCACGCCGTCACGAAGCCCTCGACGCTGAACGGAGCCGGCAGCGAGAAGGCGTTGCCGTCCACCGCCTGCGACTGCGTCTTGAACGCCATCGAGATCGTCACGTACAGCGGGATGAGCACGGTGATGGCGCAGAGGGCCAGCACGATCGTGCCCGACCAGTTCACGCGCTCCATCGCGAAGCGGGAGCGCCCGGACTTGCGCGGGGCGTCGCCGGCGAGGGTCTTCTGCGCCGCGATGTTCTCGACGGCGAGGGCGGGCTGGACGGTCATCAGAACACGTTCCTTCCACGGGTCAAGCGAAGCTGGGTGAACGAGATGGCGATGACGATCACGAAGAAGATCGTGGCGTTCGCCATCTGGTAGGCGTAGTCGCCGCCCGTGAAGCCCGTGACGATCGTCATGGCGATGCTGCGGGTCGCGGTGCCGGGCCCGCCGTTGGTCAGACCGACGATGATGTCGTAGGCGTTGAGGAAGTTCTTGAAACCCAGGATGACGTTGATCACGACGTAGCCGGCCACGAGCGGCAGGGTGATGCGCAGCAGCTGCGCGCCCTTGCCCGCCCCGTCGATGTCGGCGGCCTCGTAGACCTCGCCGGGGATCGAGAGCAGCCCCGCGATGTAGATCAGCAGCGTGCCGGGAATCGCCTGCCAGGCGGTGACGATCACGATCGCGACCCAGGCGAGGTCGGGGTTGGCCAGGATGCTCTCGCTCAGCCATCCGAGCCCGAGCGCCTGGCCGAGCGCGGGGACCGAGTTGGAGAACAGGAAGTTGAACACGAACGCAATCACGATGCCCGAGATCACCATCGGGATGACGAAGATCGTGCGCAGGCCCGTCTTGATCCGGATGCGGGAGGTCAGCCCGACGGCGAGCAGGAAAGCGATCAGGTTGACGGCGATGACCGTGACCGCGGCGAACCCGAACGTGAACAGATAGCTCTGCAGGATCGCCGGGTCGGAGAAGAGGGCCACGTAGTTGATGAGCCCCACGAACTGCCATTCGCCGAAGCCGATCGAGTTGGTGAAGCTGAAGAAGATGCCGATGATCGCGGGGACGGTGATCGCCAGCGTGAACAGGATGAGGCTCGGCAGCAGGAAGAGGTAATAGACGCCCTCGACCCTCCTCCGGGCTCGGGGGACCGCGGGCGCGGCGGTGCGCTCCCGGGTCTTCGGCGTCGTCAACGCCGCGGTCGTCGTGGCCATGATGTGTGTCCGTTCCCTTCGCTGGGGTGTTCGCGCACGAATGAGGGTTGCGGGCGGCCGGTCACTGACGAAGCGCGAGACGCGCCCAGTCGGCATCCATGGTGCGCAGGATGCTCTCGGCGCTCGCGCCGGTGACGATGCCCTGCATGTAGTTCTCGGTCGGGATCGTGAGGGGGATCGCCTTCGACGCCCCCTGGTAGAAGCGCGCGGCGTCGAAGTACTCCTTCATGCCGACGATGCGCGGATCCGAGACGGGAGCGGCATCCGTCGTCGTGCCGTACCCGAGCTGCGCCGCGTTGTAAGCGTCCATGACGTCCTTCTGAAAGAGGTAGCTCAAGAAGTCGCGGGCTTCTGCCTGGTGGTCGGATGCTTCGGGGATCCATGCCGCCAGGTCGATGTTCACCCGCACCTCGAGGTCGTCGGGGTCGTCGGTCATCGGCAGTGGAAAGGTGCCGAGCTCCATGTCGGGATCGGTCTTGGCGATCTCGCCGAAGGCCCATGGGCCCTGCAGATACATCGCCGCCTCGCCCTGGGCAAAGGCGAGGTTGCCGTCGCCGTAGCCGCGGCTCGCGGCATCCGCGTTCGTGTACTGCTCGGTGAGCAGGGTCATGCGGTCGACCGGCTCGATGAGCGTCGATTCGAACGACACGGGTGATTCGGGCCCGACCTCGGTGCCGAGCTCGTTCATCTCGTCGAAGAAGTCGGCGACTTCGACCGTGCCGCCGACGGTGTAGTCGAACCATCCCTGCGCCACCGTCCACGGGTCCTTGAAGGTGCCGTAGAACGGCGTGACTCCCGCGGCCTGCAGCTGGTCGCAGACCTCGATGAGCTCGTCCCAGGTCTCGGGGACCTCGAGGTCGTGCTCTTCGAAGATCTCGACGTTGTAGATGACGGATGCCGCCATCACCGAGTACGGCAGCACGCTCGTGCGCCCGGGGTAGGTGGCGTACTGGTCGACGAGGTCCTGCACCTCGGGCAGGATGCGATCCGCCTCGGGCATGTCGCTCAGGTCGCTGAGGGCGCCGCGCTCCATGAAGCGCGACATCTCCATGTTGTAGTTGAGCAGCCCGAGGTCGGGCGGGTTGCCGCGCAGGAAGCCGGCCTGCAGGTTCGACGACGTGTCGAAGACGACGCGAACGTCTTCCTGCGAGGAGTTGTACTCGGCGATCAGGTCGCGGAAGTACGGGATCGCCTCGGGCTTGCTGAGGTGGAAGCGGATCTCGGTCGGGCCCCCGGCCGAGCACGCGGCCAGGCCGGATCCGGCGACGATGAGGGTGAGCGCGACGCCCGCGGAGCGCAGGCCGCGGTGCGGATGATTCGGCACGACAGTGTCCCTTCCACCGCCTTGCGGCGGTCGCACTTCTTTGTACGCTGATTAGATTTAGCAATCGAATCAAATGGATGTAGACCATAATGCAGGGGAGATCCTGAAAGGTCAATACCCGTGACCAGACCCTCTGCGACGCCCGCGGCGCCCCGCCGGGCGAGCCTCGACGCCGTACTCCACTACGCGTGGCACGCCGGCGTGTTCACCGCCGGTGACGCGATGCCCGCGGTGGGGCTGACGCGGTCGACGACGATCGAGGCTCTGGACGGGCTGGTCGAGCGCGGGCTGCTGCGCGAGCTGTCGAACACCCGCACGGTGGGGGACTACAGCAAGGGCCGCCCGGCGCGCCGGTTCGAGCTGCGAGCCGACGCTGCCGTGGTCGTCGGCCTCGACGCCGGTCGTGCGCACGCCACGACCACGGTCGCGGATCTGCGGGGGCAGGTGCTGGCGCGGCAGCAGGTCGCGCTCGACGAGACCCACGATTCTGCCGACGAGCGCCGCGCGGCGTTGGCCGGGGCCGTCGATGAGGCGCTGGATGCCGCGGGGCGCGGGCGCGACGACGTGCTCGCGCTGTGCGCGGGGGTCCCGGCGCCCGTGGACGCGCACGGAGCCTCACCCGTGCACCGGGACGGATTCTGGCGTCGGATGAACCCTGACCTGGCGGAGCTGTTCGGCAGATGGGTGCCCATCGTGCGAATCGAGAACGACGCGTCGCTCGCCGCCCTCGCCGAAGGTTCGCGCGGCGCGGCGCAGGGCCGGCGCGACTATGTGACGCTGCTCGCGGGGGAGCGGCTGGGTGCGGGGGTCGTGGTCGACGGAAACCTGCTGCGCGGTGCTCACGGCGGTGTCGCCGAGATGGTGGCCTTCGACCACGTCGCTGGGGTCGACGGCGCCTTGGGGCTCGGCTACCGGGCGGCCCACTGGGCGCGGGAGCAGATCGCCGCGGGAGCGCTGCCCGCGGGGCACGTCCTCGAGACCGTGCCGCCGGAGCGCGTCGACGGGCGCCGGGTGTTCGAGCTCGCCGCGGCCGGCGATCCGTTCGCGCTCGGCATCGTCGAGCGGGTGGGTGAGATGCTTGCGCGGATCGCCGCCCTGTTCGGCAGTCTCTTCGACCCCCGCGCGATCATCGTCTCGGGCGCGGTCTCGGGCCGTGCCGGTGCGGTGCTCGATGCGGCGCGCGAGCGACTGCCGGCGATGCTGCACCTGCCGCCCCCCGAACTGGTCGCGTCGGACCTCGGCGCCGACGTCGTCTCGCTCGGCGCGGTCTCGGCGGCGGTGGATGCCGCGCGCGCGGGCGTGCTGGATCTGACCGGCCGGCACGCGGCGGCGGTGTGACCTCTCACGTCGTCGCGTCAAGCCCTCCGCGATGCGGTGCGCAGCCGGGCAGGATGACAGCATGACGAACGCCGAGGCACGCACGACCGACGACGACCGCATTCCCGCCTCGACGGCGCTCACGGATTGGCTCGACGAGCTCGCGCAGCCCAAGGGGTCGCCCGGCGGCGGGTCGGCGAGCGGTGCGATGCTCGCGATCTCGGCGGCGCTGCTGCACATGGTCGCCGCGTACACACCGGACGACGAGCGTGCGGCCGCGACGGGGGAGCGCCTGGTCGGGCTGCGCGGGGACGCGCTCGCGGCCGCGGAGGAGGACGGCGTGCGCTCCGCCGCCCTCGGCGCGGCGCTCGCCGAGCCGAAGGGCGCGCACCGCGAGGCCGATGTGCGGGATGCCGCGCGTGGGGCGGCGGAGTCCTCCGCCGCGCTCGGCGAACTCGGGCTGGCGCTGCGGGCCGAGCTCGACACCGTCGTCGATGTCGGCAACCGCCACCTGATGTCCGATGTGCGCGTGGCCGCGGGGGCGCTCGCCGCGGGTCTGGGTGGCGCGGTGACCAACCTCGAGGGCGGCCTCGATCTGCTCCGGGCCCATCGCGCCGACGGCGACGGCCTGGGTGAGACGATCGATCGCCTGATCGTGCGCCTCGCCGTCTATGCGGCGGCGCGCGACGCGGTCGCCGCCGTGGGCGCCCCGGCATCCTGAGCCGCCCCGCCCCCCACTGAGAAACCAGCGTTCGCGCGAAACCATCCGCGATGCGGCGTCTCGCGCGAACGCTGGTGTGCGGGGGTTGCCCGCCGCGCGTCAAGCCTCTGCGCCGCAGTGCCGACCCGGGGCAGGATGGGGGACATGATCACGATCCCCGACATCACCCTGAACGACGGTCACCGGTTCGCCGGGCTCGGACTCGGCACCTACAACCTGCGCGGCGAGGAGGGCATCGACGCCATCGTCGCGGCGATCGAGAGCGGCTACCGCGTGATCGACACGGCGGTCAACTACGAGAACGAGGCCGAGGTCGGCGAGGCCGTGCGGCGCAGCTCGGTGGATCGCGACGACCTGATCGTCACCACGAAGGTGCCCGGGCGCCACCATGGCCGCGACGAGGTGATCGCAAGCGCGCAGGAGTCGCTGGAGCGCCTCGGCCTCGAGCGCATCGACCTCTACCTGATCCACTGGCCGAACTCGCGCGTCGACAAGTACGTCGACACCTTCCGCGGCATGCTCGATCTGCGCGAGCGCGGGCTCGTGCGCTCGCTCGGGGTGTCGAACTTCACCGCCCCGATGCTCGAGCGGGTCATCGCCGAGACCGGCGCGACGCCCGCCGTCAACCAGGTCGAGCTGCACCCGTACTTTCCGCAGGCCGAGCTGCGGGCGTTCCACGCCGAGCACGGCATCCGCACCGAGAGCTGGAGCCCGCTCGCACGCCGCAGCGAGCTTCTCACCGAGCCGGTGCTGGGCGAGCTCGCCGAAGCCCACGGTGTGACGCCGACGCAGATCGTGCTGCGCTGGCACGTGCAGCTGGGCAGCACGCCGATCCCGAAGTCCGCCGACCCCGAGCGGCAGCGTGAGAACGCCGACGTGTTCGGGTTCTCCCTCCGCGACGACGAGGTCGCCGCGATCTCGGCGCTCGAGCGGGGCCGGCTGTGGGACGGCAACCCGGACACCCACGAGGAGTTCTGACGCCGCAATCGTGCGCCCGGCGGCCCTCGGTCGGGTAGGTCTTGCGCCCTGCTGAACAAACGTTTAATGTTCTGAACATGCGTTCAGAAGGCGACGACCTCACCACGCGAGCCCGCATCCGCGACGCGGCGATCGTCGCGTTCGGACGCCGCGGGTTCGCGGGGGCGAGCCTGCGCGAGATCGCGAAGGACGCCGGCGTCAGCCCCGCGCTCGTCGTGCATCACTTCGGCGGCAAGGACGGCCTTCGCTCTGCGTGCGACGACTTCGTCGTCGGGTCGTTCATGGCCGACAAGGAGCGCCTCACGGGCGCCTCCGCGTCGGCCATGATGCGCGCCGCGCTCGAGGACGTCGAGGGGCGGATGCCGCACCTGGACTACCTGGCCCGCATGCTCGTCGACGACGGCCCCGCCGCCGACGAGCTCTTCGACGCCCTCTATCGCGGCACGCGCGAGATGCTCGACCAGCAGGCGGATGCCGGTCTGCTGCGACAGCTCGACGACCCCGAGATGACGGCCGCGTACGTCACGCTGTACGGCATCGCGCCGATTCTGATGCGCCGGCAGCTGGCGCGCGCGTTCGGCGAGGACACCCTCACGCCCGAGCTCATGGCGCGCTCGACCCTGCCCGTGCTCGAGCTGTTCACACAGGGGATCTACGCCGACGACCACCTGCTGTCCGCCGCCCGCGACGCTCTCCACCGGCCAGAAAGGAGCGGGCCATGAGTCCCGCCATCGTCACCGAGGATCTCACCAAGCGCTTCGGCGATCACCCCGCCGTGCTCTCGCTCGATCTGAGTGTCGAGCGCGGCAGCGTCTTCGGCCTGATCGGCCCGAACGGCGCGGGCAAGACGACGACGTTGCGCATGCTGCTCGACGTCATCCGTCCGACATCCGGGCGGGCGCTCGTGCTCGATCACGAGCCGCGCTCCGGCGGGCCGGCGCTGCGCCGGCGGATCGGCTTCGTGCCCGGCGAACTGCGGCTCGAGGGGCGAACCACGGGCCGGCGCACGCTCGAGTTCTACGCCCGCGTCTCGGGTCCCGTCGCCCCCGGCCGCATCGATGCGCTGGCCGAGCGCCTCGGGCTCGACCTCGAGCGGCCGGTGCGAATGCTGTCGAAGGGCAACAAGCAGAAGCTCGGCCTGGTGCAGGCGTTCATGCACGATCCCGAACTGCTCGTGCTCGACGAGCCCACGAGCGGCCTCGACCCCCTCGTGCAGAGGGAGTTCCTGCAGCTCGTCCGCGAGGCTCGAGAGGCCGGGCAGACCGTGCTGCTCAGCTCGCACGTGCTGAGCGAGATCCAGCAGGCGGCCGACGAGGTCGCGGTGCTCGCGGCGGGATCGATCGTCGCACGCGGCGACGTGGCCTCGCTGCGCCTCGGTGCGATCCGCCGCGTGCGTGCCGTTGTCGCAGACGTCGGCGTCGACGACCTGCGCCCCGACCTCGCCGCGCTCCCGCAGCTGCGCGACCTCGTCGTCGAGGCGGATGCCGGCGGCGCGGCCCGCGTCGCAACCACGGTCGAGGGTGAGATCGACCCCCTGATCAAGGTGCTGGCGCGCCACCGCATCGCCGAGCTGACGGTCGAGGAGCCCGACCTCGAGGAGTCCGTGCTGCGGCTCTACGGCGATCGCACCCGGCATTCCGGCCCGTCGGGCGAGGGGGTGTCCCGTGCGTAGCGCGGTTCCGGTGCTTCGCCGCTCGCTGCGCGAGTCGTGGCGGGCGCTGCTGGCCTGGACGGTCGGTGTCGCCGCGGTGCTGCTGATGTACCTGCCGCTGTTCCCGAGCATCGGCGGCGACGGTCAGATGCAGCAGATCATCGAGAGCCTGCCGGCCGAGCTGGTCTCGGCGCTCGGCTACGACCAGATCGGCACGGGCGCCGGGTACGCGCAGGGCACCTTCTACGGACTGATCGGCTTTCTGCTCATGACGATAGCCGCGATCTCGTGGGGCTCTGCCGCGGTCGCCGGGGCCGAGGAGTCCGGGCGTCTCGAGCTCGACCTCGCGCACGGGCTCGGTCGCGGATCCTACGCGCTGCAGGGCGCGGGCGCGGTGCTGCTGCGCCTGGCGTGGCTGGGGATCTTCGCGGGCGTCGTCGTCGCGCTGCTCAACGACCCCGCCGAACTGGGCATCGAACCGGCCCGCATCGTCGGGGCGACCGCGGCGCTCGTCGGCCTGACCGCGCTCTCCGGCATCCTGGCGCTGCTCGTCGGCGCGCTGACCGGCCGGCGAGTGTGGGCGATGGCCGCGGGTGCGGGGGTCGCCGTTTTCGGATATGTGCTCAACGCGCTCGCCAACCAGGCGCCGGACGCCGAGTGGCTGCGGGCGGCCTCGCCGTATGCCTGGGCGTACCACCGTCCACCGTTGGCCGACGGCGCCGACCCGGCCGGACTCGCCGCGCTCTGGGTGCTGACGCTCGCGCTGGCGGCGGGGGCGGCCTGGGCGCTGCGCCGCCGCGACATCACGGGCTGAGCCGGCGGCACCGCGCGGCCTCCTGCGGTGCGCGGGGGCGGGTACCGTGGGCGCATGAGAGGCCGGATGCTGCGCACGGCGGGAGCGGCGACGGCCGCGCTCGTGCTTGTGGGCTGCGGCGCGGATGTCGCGCCCGCCCCGACGCCGACGGTGGTCGCCGAGCCCCCGGCATCCGCCTCGCCCTCGCCCGCGCTGCCGGCCGAGCCGACCGACGTCGTCACGGGAATCGCCGCGCCGTGGTCGGTGGCCGTCATCGGCGACAGTGCGCTGGTGTCCGAGCGCGATTCCGCCCGCATCCTCGAGGTTGTCCCCGGTGACGCAGTGCGCGAGGTCGCGGTGGTCGACGGCGTCGTCGCGGATGGCGAGGGCGGTCTGCTCGGCATCGCCACCGGCCCGGACGCCGCCTCGCTCTACGTCTACTCCACCGCCGAGGACGGCAATCGGGTGCAGCGCTATCCGCTCGAGGGAGAGCCCGGCACCCGCACCCTCGGCGCGCCCGAGACCATCATCGACGGCCTGCCCCGCGCCGGCATCCACAACGGCGGCCGCATCGCCTTCAGCCCCGACGGCATGCTGTACGTCACCACCGGGGATGCCGGTGAGGCGGGCGCCGCGCAGAACCCCGACAGTCTCGCCGGCAAGATCCTGCGGCTGACACCCGAGGGTGGCATCCCCGACGACAACCCCGAGCCCGGCTCTCCGGTCTACAGCCTCGGGCACCGCAACGTGCAAGGTCTGGACTGGACCGACGACGGGCGCCTGTTCGCCACCGAGTTCGGTCAGGACGCGTGGGACGAGCTCAACCTCATCGAACCCGGCGGCAACTACGGGTGGCCGCAGGTCGAGGGCGAGGGCGGCGCGGACGCCGGGTACATCGATCCCGTGCAGCAGTGGCGCCCGGATGCCGCGAGTCCCTCGGGCATGGCGATCATCGGCGACACGATCTACATCGCCAACCTGCGGGGTGGCGTGCTGCGCACGGTTCCGGTCGACGAGCCGACGACGGCCGCCGAGCATCTGGCGGGGGAGTACGGGCGCTTGCGCACCGCGGTCGAAGGCCCGGCGGGGGCGCTCTGGATCGTCACGAACAACACCGACGGCCGGGGTGAGCCCCGGCCGGGGGATGACCGCATCCTCGCCGTCGACCCGTCCGCGCTGACCGGCTGACGCTCCGCGGCTCAGTGCGGGGCGTGGTACTCGGCGGTCTCGCGCTTCCAATAGCCCTTCACGACGATGCCGTCGGAATCGAGCCCCCAGCGCTCCAGGAGCAGGGCGCGTCCGGCCTTCACGACGGCCTGCTCGGCGGCGATGAACCCGAACACGGAGCCCTCCGGCCGGTCCTCCGCGCCGATCCCATCCAGGCGTGCGATGAGCGCCGCAGTCGGCGCGGCATCACCGCGGTGCACGAACTCGACGGGCACGCCCGCCGGGGCATCGATGGTGATCTCGTGCTCGGGATCGGCCACCTCGACGACGATGCGGCCGACGGCATCCTCGCCCATCTGCTCCGCGAAGCGACGGATCGCGGGCACGGCGGTCTCGTCGCCGGCCAGGAACCAGGCGTCGGGCGTGCCCTCGATCACCATCGAGCCGCGCGGACCGCCGATGCCGATCGGGTCGCCGAGGGGAGCCGTCGCCGCCCAACGCCCCGCGACACCCTGGTCGCCGTGCACCACGAACTCGAGGTCGAGCCAGCCCTCGCCCCACTGCAGCGGCGTGTACTCGCGGCTGGGCGACGCCCGCAGCTCTTCGACGGTCTCGGCCGGCCCCTCGGGCAGGAAGATGCGCAGGTGGTCGTCGCTGCCGAGTGACGTGAAACCCGTGATGTCGTCGCCGCGCAGCTGCACGCGCACGTAGTGCGGCGTGATCCACTCGCGCGAGAACAGCGCCGCCCGGCGGAAGCGCAGGTCGATCGGCGTGCGGACGAGGCGGAAGGATGCCGGGTTCGGCGCGGAGGACGTCATGCGGGTTAGGCTAACCTACCTTCGCGCCGCGTTGCTCTCTCGCGGCGCGGGCCCGTCAGAGCTGGATGCCGTTGTCGTCGTCGTTCACGCCGACGTTGCGGCCGCGCCACGACTCGTACGCCAGCAGCCATCCGAGCGAGACGATCACGCCGATCGTCAGCCCGAGCAGCCAGTTCTGCAGGGCCACGCCGATGATGACCCCGGCCACCAGCAGCCCGACGGTGCCGAGCAGCCAGGTCCAGCGTCCACGGGGCCAGGAGGTGCGCTGCGTCATGCCGCCAGCCTACGGCCCCGGCCCCGGCTCTGCGTCCCCGGCCCGTCCTCCCGCTGGGGCTGCACTTTCCGGTGGCGGCGGCAGCTATCGCCGCCGCCCGCGCCGAAAAGTGCAGCCGCAACCGGGGTGGAGGTGCGTTTCGGCATTGCCCCTCGCCGCCATGTGATGTTGAGTGGGTGGGGGAGAGTGATGCCAATGTCTCGCCACCTGCTGCTTCTGTCGCGGGGGTTCGGAGCCGTCCCCGATTTCGTGCATACCCGGGTGCAGCGGCACCCGGGCGCGGTGCGGATGGGGTTCGTGTCCGCCGCCGTCGACACCGATGACGAGCGTGCCGTCGCCGACGCTCAGCGCGCGACGCTCGCCTGGATCGGCTACGAGATGGTCGATGTCGATCTGGACGCGCTGTCGGGCGATGAGCTTGCCCGGGCGCTCCGCGACCTGGACGCCGTCTTCGTCGCCGAGGGCAATCCGTTCGTGCTGCTCGGGCGACTGCGCCGTTCCGGCTTCGCCGAGATGCTGCCCGGTCTGCTCGACGCGGGCCTGGTCTACCTCGGCGCCGGCGCGGGCGCGGTCGTGGTCGGTCCCGACATCGCGCCCATGACCGCGATGCACGACCACGAGCGCGTGCAGGAACGCGCGTCCGATGAGGGGCTGCACCTGCTCGGCGTCGTGCCGATCCCGCACGCGGATGCCGGGGCCGACGCCATGGAGCGACTCGACCGCATCCGCGCGCAGTACGGCGGCAGCCTGCATCTCGAGCCGATCGCCGACGATCAGGCGATCATCGTCGAGGACGATGCGGCGGCCGTCGTGGAATCCGTGCCCCTCGGCGGCACGCAGTCCGTGCGCTGACGTCGCGGCGGCTGCTCAGCGCCCGCGGTGATCCTCGGGGGCCAGCCTCGGCCCGCGGCGGGGCTCGCGGATGCCGCTGGCGCCCAGCAGCCGGATGACGCGCTGGCGGTGGCCCGGCCATGCGCTCAGCAGGCGCAGCATCCCGTCGTCGTCGACCCGGCGGCCGGTGAGTGCGTACCCCACCTGGTGCGCCAGGTGGTAGTCGCCGACGCTGACGGCATCCGGGTCGCCGAGGGCGCGGATGCGGGTCTCGGCCGCGGTCCACACGCCGATGCCCGGCACGTGCGTCATCGCCCGATCGCGGTCCGGTCCCGTCGCCGCGGCGGCCGCTGCCGCCTCGATCCGCGCGCCGATGCGTGCTGCAGTGACGATCGTGCGCGACTGCGGGGGTTCGACGCCCGCCCGATGCCAGGCCCAGGAGGGGATCCGCCGCCACCCCTCGATGGTCGGCGGCGCGAACATCGGCACCGGCGTGGGCCCCGGAGCTCGCTCGCCGTACCACGTCAGCAGCCGCCGCCACGCGGCGAACGCCTGCAGGCCCGTGACTTTCTGCTCGAGCACCGCACACGCGAGGGTGTCGAAGACCAGCCCGGTGCGCCCGAGCCGAAGACCGGGATTGCGGCGGTGCGCCTCACGCACGAGCGGGTGGATGCCGGGATCGAACGAGCCGGGATCGTCCGCCGCGCCGCAGAGCTCGGGCAGCTGATCGATCGCCCACTCCGCGCCCGGGCCCCACGCCGCACCCCGGATGACGCTCGGGGCGACCTCGCGCAGGGCCAGGGTTGCGAGGCCGGCCGGGGTACGGCTGGCGCGCCAGAGCACGGCCCCGTCGACGATGAACGCGGGATCGTTCCGCCCTCGACGCTGGATCCCGACGACGCGACGAAGCTCGAGCGGATGCCGCGGCCGGTACTCCGTCTCGATCGGAGCGGCGTGTGCCGGCCGTGGATCGCGGGTTCGCGCGGGGGCCGGTGCGGCATCCGCGGTCGACGTCATGCCGACACCCTACGCGGCCGTTCCGACAGCGTGCCGACAGCTCGATGCCGGGTCAGAAGCGGTCGGGCGAGGGGGTGCCGTGTCCGTACCGGATGGTGACGTCGGCGTGCCGGTCGAAGCGGTAGCCGACGCCGCGCACCGTTCGCACGATGTCCTCGTAGCGCGCGAGCTTGGCCCGCAGGCGCCGCACGTGCACGTCGATGGTGCGTTCTCCGGGCGCTTCGTCGTCGTCCGAGGCCGACCACAGCGACGAGACCAGCTCGGTGCGCTCGATGGTGCGGCCCTCGCGCAGCACGAGGTACTGCAGCAGCTCGAACTCCTTGTAGGTGAACCCGGCGCTCTCGCCGTCGAGCAGCACCTTCTTGCGCGAGATGTCGACGACGACGCCGACCGTCTGGGTCTCGTCGTCCTCGGCGGTGGGTCGCGCGCGGGCGACGGCGCTCGGCTCATGCAGCGCCAGTCGCACGACATCGACGTCGCGTCCGCCCGAGCCGGACGGAGCCAGGGCCACGGTCGCGTAGGTCTCGGCCTCGGGGGCGAGCTCACCGAGCGTGCGGCGCAGGGCCTCCACGAGGGTGCCGAGGCTCACGCCGGCGGCGGCGGCCTTGTCTTCGTCGATGCCGACGTAGAGGGCGAAGCCGCGTGGTGCCGAGCCCGTGGGCACGGCTCGACCGGTGCGCGCGGCGGCATCGGAGTTCTCGGTTGCGGCTTCGCGGGCGGGTCCGCCGGTCGCATCGGCGCGCGTCGCGGGGGCCGGCGTCGGCAGCGACGGCGTCACGGCGGGGGTGTGGGGACTCGGCTGGTGGGTCACGGGGCGAAGGCGGGGAGCGGAGGTCGGGCGCTCGAGCAAGGTGGGAGTCGACATGATGATGGTGTCCTCGAAAGGGAAGTGAACCGAGACCGGTTCTGAGATCGTGCGTGCTGTCGGCGGGATGCCGGGTGCGAGACGTCCGCGGTCGCTCCGGAGTCGGAGGCCGACGGGGCTCGGGTGCTCATGTTCGGGGCGTCCTCGACGCGGTGACAGAGCAGGGCGGGGCTATCGGTCAGCGACACATTCGACAACACACAACAACGCGGCCGGCAACCATCATGCCGGCAGTCCCGTTCGCCTCCCAGGCGGATACAGGGCGTGCGTCATCGATCATGCGGCCGATTATGACGGAATGCGTCGGGGCGTGTCAAACGGTGACGCCCAGTGTGCGCACGCGTTCGGCGCTACGGTGAGTCGATCGAGCGAAAGTGACGCAATGACGACGACACAGCGACAGGGCAACCCGGACTACCGCGATTCGGGCCTCGTCTTTCCCGAGGACTTCACCTTCGGGTCGGCGACGGCGTCGTACCAGGTCGAGGGCGCCGCACACGAGGACGGGCGGGGGGCTTCGATCTGGGACACCTTCAGCCGGATACCCGGCAAGGTGTGGAACGGAGACACCGGCGACGTCGCGTGCGATCACTACCACCGGCTCGACGAGGATCTCGACCTGATGCAGCAGCTGGGCCTCGGTGCCTACCGCTTCTCGATCGCGTGGCCGCGCATCCAGCCGACGGGCACCGGCGCGATCAACCAGGCCGGCATCGACTTCTACTCGCGGCTGGTCGACGGACTGCTCGAGCGCGGCATCCGCCCCGTCGCGACGCTCTACCACTGGGACCTGCCCCAGCCGCTCGAGGATGCCGGGGGCTGGCCCGCGCGCGCGACGACGGACGCCTTCGAACGGTACGCCGAGATCATGGGCGCCGCCCTCGGCGACCGCGTGCACACCTGGACCACCCTCAACGAGCCGTGGTGCTCGGCGTACCTCGGGTACGGCCAGGGCGGACACGCGCCCGGGCGGAGCGAGCCGGCCGCGGCGCTCGCGGCCGTGCACCACCTCAACCTGGCGCACGGGCGTGCCGTGCAGGCGCTGCGGGCGACGTCGACCGGCGACCCGCAGTACTCGATCACCCTGAACTTCCATGTGCTGCGCGGCCTGCCCAACAGCCGCGGCGAGGGCGCGTCCGAGGCCGTCCGCCGCATCGACGCACTCGCGAACCGCGCCTTCACGGGACCGCTGCTGCGCGGGGCGTATCCCGACGACCTGCTCGAGGACACGGCATCCGTCACCGATTGGTCGTTCGTGCACGAGGGCGACCTCGAGACGATCAATCAGCCGATCGATGTGCTCGGCGTCAACTACTACTCCACGGCGACGGTGCGCCTGTGGGACGGGGTCTCGCCCCGGCAGCAGAACGACGGCCACAAGGCGGCGGCGGGTGGCACAGCGTGGCCCGGCAGCAGCGAGGTCGTCGAGTTCGTGGAGCAGCCCGGCCCGCACACCGCGATGGGCTGGAACATCGCCCCCGAGGGGCTCGAGGAGCTGCTGCTGTCGCTGCGCGAGCAGTTCCCCGACCAGCCGCTGATGGTGACCGAGAACGGGGCGGCGTTCGATGACACCGTCGCCGCCGACGGCACCGTGCCCGACCCCGAGCGGCTCGACTACCTGCGGCGCCACTTCACCGCCGCGCACCGCGCGCTGCAGGCGGGCGTCGATCTGCGGGGCTACTTCGTGTGGTCGCTGCTCGACAACTTCGAGTGGGGCTACGGCTACGCCAAGCGCTTCGGCATCGTGCGGGTCGACTTCGACACCCTCGAGCGCACCGTGAAGGACTCCGGGCGCTGGTACGGCGAACTGGCCCGCACGCGGGTGATGCCGGCATGAGGTCGTCGACGCTCGCGTGGATGCGGCCGACTCCCGGCGGGCGGGTTTAGTCTGCCGTGGTGACTTCGCTGACATTCGAGAACGAGCGGGATGCCTCCCGCTGGACCCTGCGCCGCGGCGACGACCTCGTCAGCGCGCTGGACTACCGCGACGACGGCCGAACCGTGGCCATGACGCGCGCGTACACGAACCCCGCCTTCCGGGGCAACGGCTACGCGGGCGAGGTCGTCGACCGCGCCGTCGCCGAGCTCGAGGCCGCGGGCGGGCGCGAGGTGATCCCGGTATGCTGGTACGTCGCCGAGTGGTTCGACGCGCACCCCGAGCGCCGCGGCATCCTCCAGAAGAGATCCGCGTAGCGCTCGCGAGCGGTCGCCCCCTCTAGGCTGACCGCGTGGACATGGAGCACGTATTCACCGCCGTCGCCGTCGGACTCGAGGCCGCGGGCGCCATCGCGATGATCGTCGGCTTTCTCATCGCGCTCGTCCTCGGGCTGCGTGCGCTCGGGCGGCGCAAGGGGGCCCACGACGCCTATCAGGTGCTGCGCACCACGCTCGGTGCGGCGATCCTGCTCGGGCTCGAGATCCTCGTGGCCGCGGATCTGATCCGCACGATCACGTCGAAGCCCTCGATGGAGGATGCCCTCATCCTCGGTCTGATCGTGCTGATCCGCACCGTGCTGTCGATGTCGATCCAGATCGAGATCGAGGGGGTGCTGCCCTGGCGGCGGGCGCTGCTGCGAAGCGGCGGGCAGGTGCTCGCCGAGCAGGTGCGCAGGGACCGCGACGAGGGCCGCGAGCAGGGCGACCGGCAGCTGTAGAGGCGGCCGCGCCTCGTCAAGCCCCTCGCCTGACGCCCGCCGAGGCGGCAGAGTGGGAGCAGACAGAAGGAGGGTGCCATGACGAATCGCCACGACCACGGCGGCGCCGATCTGCCCGAGGGCGTGATCGACGCGGACCCGCCCGGCGGCTGGGAGAGCGGCGCGATCGCCGACGACGAGACGGCCGAGCAGAGCCGCGAGGCGGAGGGGTCTCCGGAACTCACCGACGCGTACGGTGTCGAGCCCGGGTCTGAGTACGGCGACGAGCGCGACGCCGAGTCGGGCGCGGCCCCCTCGCAGGATGTCGAGACCACCTCGCCGGGTGGTGACACCGACCCGGACCTCATCCACGAGGACGACCGCTCCGAACAAGGATCATGATGTCGAACACGCCGAACGAACCCGCCGACCCGAACACTCCCGCTCCGCGGCCCGGTGAGCAGACCGAGCCCGCGATGGACACGCATCCCACCGACGACACCGCGCGTCTGGCCGGCATCGTCGAGCAGACCCGCGCGGACGTCGGGCACAAAGACGCTGAGGCGATCGAACAGGTGCTGCGCGAGCGCATGGGACAGGTGGGCGTGACCGCGCCGGATGCCGAGGTCCGCAGCATCGCCGAGAAGCTCGCCACGGGCGGCTGACCGGCGCGGCGAGCCTCATCCGCCGGGCATCGTGCCGCCTGTGACAGCGGACCACAGCAGCCCGGCGCCGATGCCGGCCGCCAGCGTTCCGGCTGCCGCGACGATGGCCACTGCCGT
Organism: Microbacterium sp. LRZ72; assembly: GCF_033792225.1. Taxonomy (NCBI): domain Bacteria; kingdom Bacillati; phylum Actinomycetota; class Actinomycetes; order Micrococcales; family Microbacteriaceae; genus Microbacterium; species Microbacterium sp. LRZ72. Next base: position 433,493 of record NZ_JANGEX010000002.1, on the reverse strand, counting down.
GGACCAGCGCGTTGTCTCGGCTGTCGCCGGGTCGTGCTCGCTCCCGGCGCCGGCGTCCTCCGCGCCGGGGTCGGCCGCGAGGAACGCGGGCGCGAGCCAGCGCAGGTAGTAGAACAGGCTGAGCACCGTGGTCGCGAGCAGCGCCACGGCCAGCCAGGCGGCTCCGCCCGCCCACGCCGCAGCCGAGACGGCGAGCTTGCCGACGAACACGGCGGTGGGGGGCGTGCCGACGAGCCCGAGCAGCGCGACGAGCAGGGCGGCGGCCAGCCACGGGCGCCGGCGCGCCATGCCCCGGTAATCGCCGAGCTGCCGGGCGCGCGGTTGCGCCACGGTCACGGCGAACGCCCCCACGTTGGCCAGCGCGTATGCGGCGAGGTAGATCAGCAGCGCCGGCACGGCCATCGGCGTAACGACCGCGGCCGGCACGAGCAGAAAGCCCGCCTGCCCCACCGTCGACCACCCGAGCAGGCGGCGTGGATCGCGCTGCGCGTAGGCGGCCAGGTTGCCGAGCAGCATCGTCACGACGGCGAGCACGCCGACGAGCGCACCCCAGACCGCAGCGCCGGGCAGCGCATCGACGAAGCGGAGCACCGCGACGAGCGCGCCGATCTTCGGCACGGTGGTCACGAAGGCCGCGACCGTGCCGGTGGCGCCGGATGCGGCATCCGGCACCCAGAAGTGGGCGGGCACCGCCCCCGCCTCGAACAGCAGACCCGCGAGCACCCCCAGTGCGCCGACGGCGACGACGGCGACGGGTGCACCGGCGAGCGCGGCGGGCAGCTCGCCGTACACCGTCGTGGCGCCGAGGCCGTAGAGCAGGGTGACGCCGCCCATCAGCACGATGCCGAACATCGCACCCAGCAGGTAGGTCTTCATCGCCGCCTCGGCCGGCAGCGCGCCCCCGCGCAGTCCGAGCAGGCCGTACACCGGGATGCTGGTCAGCAGAAATCCGCAGATCAGCACGAGCAGGTCCGCCGCGCCGCCGATCACGAGTGCGCCGGTCGTGGCGAACAGCAGCAGGGCGTACAGCTCGCTCTCACGGGCATCCGCGGCCCACTCGTCGCCGGCCAGGCCGAGCACGAGCAGCGCGGCCGCCGGGGCGACGATCCGCACGCCGTGCGTCAGAGCATCGAGGGCGAAGGTGCCCGAGAAGGCCGAGGGCGGGGAGTCCGTCGCCGCCACCGCCGCTGTCACGATCGCCGCGACGAGGGCGGCCGCCGCGAGGGCGCGGCCGATCCACTGGCGGCGGCGGGGCAGGAACGAGCCGAGCACGAGCACGCCGAGCCCGCCGAGAAAGACGAGCAGCTCGGGGAGCAGCAGCAGGGGGTCCACCGGCTACCCGCCCACGAGGTCCACGAGCGTGGCGGCCGCGGGGTCGATCACCGCGAGCAGCACGACCGGCACCACGCCGATCAGCACCGAGAGTCCGAGCAGCGGGGCGACCGACCAGAACTCCGACCGCGTCGTGTCGGTCACCGCCGCCGACCGCTCGCCCGGTTCTCCCGTGAAGACGCGCTGGTAGGCGCGCAGCAGCAGGGCGGCGGTGAGCAGGATGCCGAGCAGCGCGATCGCGGTGACGGGCAGGGCCGCGATGCTGCCGACGAAGATCTGGAACTCGGCGATGAATCCCGAGAAGCCGGGCAGTCCGAGCGAGGCGAACGCGCCCACCGCGAAGAGCGCGGCGAACCGGGGCGCTGCGCGGGCGACACCGCCGAAGTCGTCCATCCGGTAGGTGTTCGCCCGCCGCAGCAGCACGCCGGTGAGCAGGAACAGCGCGCCGGTGATCAGCCCGTGGCTGACCATCTGGGTGACGGCGCCGGCCGCGGCCAGGCGACGTGCGTCAGCATCGGCCGACACGATGCCGACAGCGCCGAGGGCGAGCACGACGTAGCCCATGTGGTTGACCGACGTGTAGGCGATCGTGCGCTTCAGGTCGGTCTGACCCAGTGCCGCGAGGGCGCCGTAGAGCACCGAGAGCACGCCGATTGCCACGATCACCGGCGCCCAGGCCCGCCACGCCTCGGGCAGGATCGGCATCGCGATGCGCACGAAGCCGTAGGTGCCCATCTTCAGCAGCACCGCGGCCAGTATGGCGGACCCGACCGTGGGCGCGTCGGTGTGGGCGGGCGGCAGCCACGTGTGAAAGGGCACGGTCGGCGTCTTGATGGCGAGCCCCAGAAAGATCGCCGCGAGCACGGCGGTCCCCACGGCGCCGCCGTCGAGGGGCTGCGCCGCGACCAGTTGCGGGATGTCGAAGGTGTGGGGGTCGGCCGCGACGTACAGCCCGATGAAGCCGAGCAGCAGCGCCAGCGACCCGAGGAAGGTGTAGATGAAGAACTTCAGCGCGGACCTGCCGGGCCGGCCATGCCCCCAGCCGGCGATCGCGAAGTACATGCCCACGATCGACAGGTCGAAGAAGACGAAGAACAGCAGCAGATCCTGCGCCACGAAGACGCCGATGCTCACCGTCTCGAGAAAGAGGAACAGCGCGGCCTGCTGGCGCGGACGACGCCGCTCGCGCAGCGCGAAGAGCGCGCACGCGACGAAGATCACGGCCGTCATCGCGATCAGCGGCAGCGAGAGCCCGTCGACGCCGAGGTGGTAAGAGCTGTCCACGCCGGGGATCCAGGGGGTCCGCTCCTCGAACGCCAGCCCGGTCTCGGAGGGGTCGAACAACGCCCACGCGACCGCGACCAGCACGACCTCGATCGCGCTGATGGCGACCCACGTCCAGCGGGCCGCGCGGTCGCTCACCCGGGGGATGGCCGCGAGCACGACGGCGGCGGCGAGGGGCAGGAAGACGAGAATGCTGAGCATGTTCATCCCAAGGTCAGGAGAAGCAGGACGATGACGACGGCGGCGGCGAGGGCGACCACTGCCTGAAGGTAGTACTGATGCAGCAGACCGGTCTGCGCCCGGCGGGAGCGGTGGCCCACGGCCCGGACGCCGCGCGCGAAGCCGTCGACCGTGCCGTCGACCCCGCGATCGTCGACCGTGCGCGTCAGTCGGGCGAGCCCCCCGACGCCCCGGCTCGTCTGCCGCACCGCGCCGTCCGCCACGACGTCGTCGGTGCGCGCGGTGGCGGTGCCGAGGCGCCGCCCGCCCGCCGCGACGAGGTCGGGCACGCGATCGATCACCCGGTCGTCGAAGCGGGCGAGCAGGGTCGCGGAGGCGAGCACGGGGCGGATGAGCCCGGCGTGGGCGGCGCGCTCGAGGCCCAGCCATGATCGCGACCATGATGCCGCCCATGCCGGGGTCGGCAGCCGGTCCCGGCGCACCGCGACGGCCACGGCCGCGCCGACCGCTATGGCCAGCACGGCGGTGGCGAGCATGCCGGCCGGGCCGGGCTCGGCGAGCACGCCGCCGACCGCCTCGGCGAGCGGGCGCATCAGCGCAGGCGTCGCGGGTGCGATCAGCGCGACGGCCGCGACGGCGAGCGTCAGCACTGCCACGCGTTGGGCGGGTCGCACCCGGCCGCTGCCCGGCTCCTCCTCGTCGCGCAGGCGCTCGGCCGCCTCGCCGCGGGGGCGTCGGATCAGCGCGAGCGCTCGTACGGCGTAGGCCGTCGTGAGCGCGACGGCGACGAGCCCGGCGGTGTACAGCGCCGGCGAGCTCTGCAGCGCGGTGGCGAGCACCGCGTCCTTCGTCCACCACAGCGCCAGCGGGGGAACGCCCGCGAGCGTCAGCGCGGCCGCCGTGAACGACCATCCGATCACCGGCCAGCGCGCGGCAGCGCCGGCCAGCCCGGCGAAGCGCTTGGTGCCGAGGGCGCCCAGCCACGCGCCCGCGGCGAGGAACAGCGCCGCCTTGGTCGCGGCGTGCGCGAGCAGGTGGGTCGTTCCCGCCGCCGTGGCGGCGAGGCCCGCGGCGCAGACCGCGAAGCCCAGCTGCGACGCCGTCGAGGCGGCGAGCAGCTGCTTCAGGTCGTCCTGCGCCAGCGCCACGACGCCGAGCGCGACCGCCGTCGCCATCCCGATGCACGCCACGGTCCACGCCACCGCGGGGGTGACCTCGAGCAGCGGCACGATCCGCAGCAGCAGGAAGGCCCCGAGAGCGACCATCGCGGCCGAGTGCAGCAGGGCGCTCACGGGGCTCGGCCCATCCATCGCCCGCGACAGCCAGAACGAGAAGGGCAGCTGCGCCGCCTTGCCGAGCGCGGCCAGCGCGATCCCCGCGGCGATCGCGTCGCGCCATCCGGGCGGCGCCTCGGCGAGATCGGCGAATGCCATGCCGGTGCCGGCGGCGACGGCGAGACCGGCGGCGGCGTAGAGCCCGAGGTCGGCGGTGCGGGTGGCGAGAAAGGCCGTCAGTCCGGACGACACCCGCCGCCGCTCCCACCAGCGGAAGCCGATCAGGGCGTACGAGGCGGCGCCCATGACCTCCCAGGCGAACAGCAACGTCACGAGGTTCGCTGCGACCGCGGTGACGAGGGCGGCGGCGGCGAACAGCAGCATCAGTCCGTGAAAGCGTGCGGGCGCCGGCATCCGCGACCCGATCGTGAAGACCAGCACGAGCAGCGTCACTGCGGCGATCGCGGGGAGGAACGCGGCGGCGAGCGCATCCACGCGCAGCGCGAGGTCGATGCGCGCGAGAAAGGGGGCGGATGCCGCGGGCCGGGTCAGCGCCGCCGCGACCGCGAGGATCACGACGACGCCCGCCGCGCCGATCGAGGCCGCGGTGGCGACGCGCTGCGGCGGCCGCAGCACCAGCAGCAGCACCCCCGCGACGGCGGGGACAGCGACGAGCGCCCAGAGCAGAAGTCCAGCGGGGGGCAGCGCGCCGGCCGAGGTCATCCGCTCAGCTCCGTGGCCGAGTCGGTCATGTCGGTGCCGCGGTGGCGATGCACCAGCGTCGCGATCGCGAAGCCCATCGCCATCTCGAGCGTCATCGCGGCGACGATGACGAGGAGCAGCACCTGGCCGGTCGGCTCGGGCGCCAGGAACCACCACACCCCGGCCGCCGCCAGGATGAGGCCGTTGATCATCAGCTCGAGGCCCATCATCACCATCACGATCACCTGCTGCGAGAGCGCGCCGAACAGGCCCACGCAGAACAGCGCGGCGGCGACGAGCAGCACGGTCTGCAGGGTCATCGTCTTGTCCGGCCCCGTCCCACTCCGCCCGGCTCCGGGTCGCGCGCGGGCCGCTGCGTCAGGTCGTCGCCGAAGCGGTCGTACCGCCCGCGCGAGTGCGCGATCACCACACCCGACACGATCGTCGCGACCATGATCGGGCTCATCACGAGCATGACGAGCATCTTCGACTCCATCACGGCGTCGCCGGCAGCCGCGGTGACGTCGGTGGCGGGCACCCCCGCGCGCTCGGGCCAGCTCATGAGCAGGATGCCGGCGGCGAGGGCGACGAACAGGGCCGCCGAGACGATCAGCGCCGTGCGGGTGCTGTGCCGCATGCTCATGGGCATGAGGGCCGGATTCATGCCCATGAGCATCACCATGTACAGGGCCATGATCGCCATCTCCATCACCATCATGAGGATGACGAGCAGGCCCATATAGCTCTGGTCCAGCAGCAGCACCTGCGCGCCCACCGCGACGAACGACGCCGCGAGGGCGTATGTGGCGCGGGCCATGGAATTCACGACGAACACCGCGACGCCGGCCGCCACGGCGATGGCGGCGAGCAGCCAGAAGATCACGGCGGGCATGTCACCCCTCTCCCGCGGCGACGGCTCCGACCGCCACGACGAAGTCCTGCACGATGATCAGCGGCAGCAGCACGACCCACCCCACCTCGAGGAACCGCTCGGGTCGCACGAGCGGGATCGCGCGGCGGATCGCGACGAGGGTGACCAGCACCACCGTCGTCTTGATGACGACCCACGCCCAGCCGGGCAGCACCGGTCCTGCGCCGCCGCCCAGGAACAGCGGCACGGCGAAGGCCGCGCCCGAGACGAGCACCGCGTATCGTCCGGCGACGAGCATCAGCCGGTCGGTGCCCGACAGTTCGGCGCCGACGCCGCCGGCGATGTCGGCGCCGAAGGGGGCGGCGAAGGGGCCGCTCACGGTCAGCGCGAGCACCGCGAGGCAGTACACGAGCAGGGCGACCGGCATGAGCACCGCGTACCAGAGGCCCTCCTCCTGCGCGGCGGCGATGACGGCGACGTCGAGGCTCCCCGCGGCGATCGCCGGTGCGGTGAGGGCGAACATCAGCGGCAGCTCGTACGCGATCGCGAGCGCCAGAAAGCGGTATCCGCCGATGAGCGGGTATGTGGAGTTGGGTCCCCATCCCGCGAGCCAGACGGCCGCCCAGATCGCCACGTCGAGTGCGTTGAACGCGACGATGCCGACCGGGCTCGAGATGAGGGGCTCGCCGAAGACCGGCACGAGCGCGAGCTTGAGCGCCGCGATGACGATCAGACCGTAGCGCCCGACGGCCCACAGCAGGGTGTCGGCCTGCGGCAGACGGCGGGTCGGCTGGCGCAGAAGACGCAGCAGCTCGCACCAGGGCGCGGCGAGCGCGGTGCGCACCGGCGTGCGCCCGGCACCGGACAGGAGCGCATCGGCCGTGACGGCGACGACGGTGAGCGCGGCGAGGAGGCCGCCGAGGGTGACGGCGGTGCCCAGAACGATCCACGGCGATGGTTCAGGCATGCGCGCGCCTCTCGGCCGCCGCGTGCGCGAGATCCAGCCCCGCCACGAGCAGCCGGGCGGTGGCGAGGTCGCGCCCCGTCACCGCTTCGCAGAGGGCTGGAAGCGGGTCGTCGGATGCCGGAGCCGCGGGCGGCACCGGCTCGGCTGCGTCGGCGAGCAGGGCGTGCAGGCGGTCCCAGGCGTCGCCGGCGTGATGCGCGGGCAGCCCCAGACGCCGCGCCTGCGCGGCATCGAGCGGGGCGGCGCCGCGCAGCGACCACCGCAGCAGCGGGGCGCGCCGCAGGCGGACGCGCTCGCGTAGCAGCGCGTCGCGCGCGGCATCGGCATCGCGACCTGTGTCGCCGTTCGCATCGGCCTCGGCGCCCCGCAGCATCCGGTCGCGGATGCGGCGCAGGCGCGCGGCCGCGGCATCCGCTCCGGCGAGCGAGAGCAGGCCGGCGGCGAGGTCGCACGATCGTGCGCCGGCGTGCGCCGGGTCGGGGGCCGCCAGCCGGTCGATCACCTCGGCCTCCGCGCGGGCCACGGTGTCGCCGTGCAGGGTCGCGACGAGGGTCAGGCCGGCGGGCCAGCAGGGCAGCACCGGGCCGAGCCGCAGGCGCAGGGCGTCCATCTCGAGGCCGTCGCGGATGTCGGGCTCTCCTTCGGCGAGCGGGATGCCGGAGGGCGCCATCTCGTGGCTGCCATGGCCCTCGTGGCCGCCCTCGCCCTCGTGGTCGCTGTGCCCATCGTCGCCGTCCCCGTCGGCATCGTGCTCGGCCGCGTGCTCGTGCTCGTATTCACCCGAGTCGTCGTCGTGCGCGTTACCGTCGCCGGGGTCCTGGCGTTCCCGGGCGCCGCGCCGCTGCCGGTCGTCGTCGGCGAGCCCGGCCTGCGCGGCATCCAACACGCCGATGATCTGCGCAGCCGTCGTAACGGTGCACCGCTCGCGCGGCCCCGGCAGCTGGTCCCGGATCCGGTCCGCGAGGGCGATGAGTTGCGGGCCGGCCGTGCCGCACGTCAGCAGCACGTCCGCGTCGGCGGGGGAGTGGGCCAGGCGCCAGCCGCGGGCGGCGATGGCGCTCTCGGTGCGCGCGCGCAGGACCCACGCGCCCGGCGCCTCGGCGATCAGCACCGCGGCCCTTGCGCTCGCCGCCCGGGCGAGCAGCGTTCTCACACCCACCGGAACACCCCTTCCCGCCAGGCCCAGACCACGGCGAGCAGCAGCGCGCCCAGAAAGAGGAACATCTCGGCGACGGCGCCCCCGCCCAGGCGTCCGACGACCACCGCCCACGGGTACATGAAGATCATCTCGACGTCGAAGGCGAGAAAGACCAGGGTCGCCGGATACCAGCGCACGTGGAACCGCGACAGCGCATGCTGCTCGGGCCGCCATCCCGACTCGAACGGCAGCGACTCGAGCGGCCGCCGCGAGACCGCGAGCGCGCGGTGCGCCAGCTGAAGCACGCCGACGCCGACCACCGTGACGACGAGCATCGACAGCAGTCCCTGCAACACGACATCCACCTCCCGACCACGTACGACGCTAGGCCAGCGTCCGCCCGGGCAGCCAGGCCTTGATCGTGCGCCGCGGAGTACGGTAGCGAGCAGTGCACCCGATGCGGCACCTGGCAGCGCGGCGCCCCTGACACTCGCGCTCGCCGCGCTCTTCCCCTGCCTCTCTCGCCCCCGCCCTCCGTTCGTCCGACGCAGAATGCGGGTGTGGATGCCGTCGACCCGCGAAGTGCGTCGGATGAACGACGCGAACGACGAGGGGCGCTCGCGAGCGGCACCCGGGCCCTGCCCTTGCTCAGGGGCGGTCGAGCCAGTCCAGGATGCGGTCGGCCGCCGGCCGCGCGTTCTTGATCACCGTCTCGTGGCCGTGGCCCGGGATCTCGGCGTATTCGGCCGTCGGGAGCAGGTCGACGACGCGATGACACCAGGCACGCGGCGAGACGAGGTCTTCCGCGCCGCGCAGCACCAGCGCCGGGCAGGTCACCCGTGGGTAGGCGTTCTCGGGCCGGTGCACCATCATCGCGCGGATCTTGCGGCGCAGGTGCGGGCCGGCGTGCAGGTACGCGCGGGCGCCGAGCAGCAGCACGGTCGGGCTCTCGTCGAGCAGGTCGCGGGCCAGGCGGCGCGCCTGCTCCCCGGTCCGCCGTGCGCTTGCGTCGACGCTCGGGGCGATCAGCACGAGTCGCGAGGCCAGCCCGTGGCGCACCGCCACCTCGGTCGCGACCTGCGAGCCCATCGAATGTCCGACCAGCACCACGTCGCCGAGTCCCTCGCCGCGCAGATAGGCCGCGACCAGGTCCGCCATGCGCTCGATGGTCGGCGTGCGGGGCGGCTCCGGCGCCTCCCCGTACCCGGGCAGATCGACCGCGATCACGCGGCCGCGCTCGGCGAGGATCTGGGCCAGATCGTCGAAGACGAGCCGGCCCATGCCGAGGCCGTGCACGAGCACGAAGACGGTCTCGCCCTCGCCCCGCTCGCTCGCGACGAGGGTCGACCCGTCGTGCGAGAACGTCCGCGAGGGCTGCTCGGATACCGGAGCGCCGCCGCTGCGGGAATCTGTCACCCGGCGAGGGTACCGCGCCACCCAGCCCCACGCTGCGGCCCTGCCCGATACGGCGCTCCCGCCCGGCACTGCCGTCCTGCCCGATACTGTGGGTGACGATGTCCGATGCCACGCCGCCCGCGACCCCGGAGGACCCGGATCGCACAGCCGCTCCCGCCACCCCGCACGATGGCGACAGCAGATCCGACCCCGGCACGCGCAGCATCCCGATCTCGTCGAAGCAGCAGTGGCGGGCGTTCTGGGTGTGCGTCGCCGTGGCGGGGCTCACGATCCTCGACCTGTCGAAGGTCAACGTCGCCCTGCCCTCGATCGAGGAGGGGCTCGGGTCCGGCCCGACCGCACTCCAGCTCGTCGTCGCCGGCTACGTGCTCACCTTCGGTCTGGTGCTCGTGCCGTCGGGCCGCATCGGCGACCAGCGCTCCCGCCGCGCGCTGTTCATCACCGGGCTGACGCTGTTCACGCTCACCAGCATCATGTGCGCCCTCGCGCCCAACACCCTCGTGCTCATGATCGGGCGTTTGCTGCAGGGCGTGGCCGCCGGCATCCAGATGCCCCAGGTGCTCGGCCTGATCCAAGAGCTTTTCCGCGGTCGCGACCGCGGCCGCGCCTTCGGCCTCTTCGGCGCGACGATCGGCGTGGCGACGGCGCTCGGCCCCACCCTCGGCGGGCTGCTTATTGCCCTCGGCGGTCCCGAAGACGGCTGGCGGCTGATCTTCTGGATGAACGTCCCCCTGTGCGTCATCGCGATCGGGCTGGCGGCGTGGGTGCTGCCGACGACCCGCAAGCGGGCCCCGAAGCGCCTCGAGCTCGACCCCGTCGGCGTCGTGCTGTTCGGCATCGTGATCCTGTCGTTGATGTGGCCGTTCCTGTTCACGACCGGCTCGCCCGACGACGATCCGCGCCGTTGGTGGGTGCTTGTGGTGTTCGTCCTGTTCGGCGCGGCGTTCATCGCGTGGGAGCGGCGGTACTCCGCCTCGGGCAAGAACCCGCTCATCCCCTTCTCGATCTTCCGCAGATCGTCCTATCGCAACGGCACGCTGCTCGCGACCTCGTACTTCACGGGCCTGCCCGCGCTCTTCTTGCTGACGACGCTCTTTCTGCAGGGCGGCCTCGACCTCGCGCCCGTCTATGCGGGCTTGGTGACGATGGGGTTCGCGCTGCCGAGTGCGCTGACGTCGTGGATCGGCGGAAATCTCGTCAACAAGTACGGGCGCCCGATCGTGCTGTGGGGTCTTACCGCGGTGCTCACCTGCATCGCGGGACTGGTGCTGATCGCGCTGTACGTGCCCGCCGAGTGGGCGCCGATCTCGATGGCCGCCGTCATGGTGCTGGGCGGCGCGGGCGGCGGGTTCGTCATCTCGCCCAACCAGACGCTCGCGCTGTCGGACGTGCCGGTCAAGCAGGGCGGGCTCGCCGGCTCGGTCGGCCAGCTCGGGCAGCGCATCGGCACCGCCGTCGGCACCGCCGTCGCGCTGTCGCTGTTCTACGCCACGATCTACCGCGAGCAGGACGAGGCATCGACCCTGGTCGTCTACCACGATGCCTACATGTACGGGATGCTGGCGGTCGCGCTCTTCGTCTCGATCGCCTTCGTGCTCGGCGTGATCGATCTGTCGTCGCGCCGCCGCAAGAAGCGGCGGCGGGCCCGACGCGGCTGATCACGCGAGGGCGGTGCGCCGTTCCGCCACGACGGTGGCCAGGTCGTCGCCGAACGTGTAGCTCGCCTGGATCGTCCCCCCGCGCAGGATGCCGGGCAGCCACCGCGACGCGTCGTCCCACATCCGCTCGTACGGCACCTCGCCGAGACCGAACCAGCGCGGCACGATCTCGTCGGTCTCGGCGGGCTCGCCGCGCCAGCGCGTGCACGTGAACACGTGCGAGCGCTGCGAGACGGTCGGCCGGGAGGGGAAGTGGTAGTCGAGCACGCCCGCCGGCTCGAGGTCGCGCTCGCGCACCTCGAGCGTGGTCTCCTCGCGCATCTCGCGTACGGCCGCGGCGAGCACGCTCTCGCCCGGTTCGACCTTGCCGCCGATGCCCACGACCTTGCCCAGCCCCAGCCCGGTGCGCTTGTATCCGAGCAGCACGTCGCCCTCGCCCACGGCTGCGGGACGCAGCAGGTAGACGACGCACACCTCGGGAAGGACCATGGCGTCAGGCTATGCCGTGCGTGTTTCGCGCCCGTGTCGCCCGGCCCCTGTCGCGTGATGCGCCGTTCGCCGCGGGCCTGCACGGTGATGTCGGCGGCCCCGCTTACCGTGGGAGCATGCGCATCCTCCACACCTCCGACTGGCACATCGGGCGCACCTTTCACGGCTCCCCGACGCTCGATGCGCTGCGTCAGGTGCTCGCCGCCCTGGTTGCGCAGGTGCGCGAGCACGGCGTCGACGTCGTGATCGTCGCAGGCGACGTGTTCGACCAGGCGACGCCGGCCGCGGAGTGCTACACGCTGCTCACGGGGGCGCTCCACGACATCCGCGAGGCCGGCGCCCGGGTCGTCGTCACCAGCGGAAACCATGACTCGGCGGCCCGGCTGGGGTTCCAGTCCACGTTCCTCGCCCAGGCCGGGGTGCACGTCGCGACCGATCCGACGGCGCTCGATGTGCCCATCACGATCGATGACGAGCACGGTCCGGTGCACTTCTACGGCATCCCGTACCTCGAGCCGACGATCGTGCGCCGGCTGTGGCCCGACACTCCGCTGCGGTCGCAGGCCGACACGATGGCGCACGCGATGCGGCTCGTGGGCGCCGACCGCGCGGTGCGGGGCGGGCGCTCGGTGGCGATCGCGCACTGCTTCGCCGCCGACGTCGAGCCGACTCCCGGGGTGGAGCGCGAGATCCGGCAGGGCACGCTCGACGTCGTGCCGCTCGCGGCCTTCGACGGGCCGGATTACGTCGCCCTCGGCCACATCCACGGCCGCAACACGCTGTCCGACCGCGTGCGCTACGCCGGCGCCCCGCTGCACTACTCCTTCGGCGAGCAGAGCAAGCCGCGCGGGTCGTGGCTCGTCGACCTGGACGCCGAGGGCCTGGCGTTCGTGCGCTGGCTCGACCTGCCCGTTCCCCGCCGCCTCGTCACCATCAGCGGGTCGCTCGACGAGCTGCTCGAGGGCGACCAGTTCGCGGATGCCGTCGACGCCTGGGTGTGCGCGCAGTACACCGACGCGACCCCGCAGCCCGACCCCATGCGGCGCCTGCGTGCCCGGTTCCCGCACTGCGCCACCGTGGAGCACCGTCCGCCGCACCGCGATGCCGACGAGCGCTCCGGCTACGCCGCCCGCGTCGGCGGCGAGGAGCGCAGCGACACCGACCTGGTCGACGCGTTCCTCACGCACGTGCGGGCGGGCGAGGGGCCCACGCCCGCCGAAGCCGAGCTGGTCGCGAGCATCGTGCGCGAGCGCGAGGGTGCGGAGACGCTGGCGTGAGAATCCACCGGCTCCAGGTCGAGGGGTTCGGGCCGTTCCGCGAATCGCAGAGCGTCGACTTCGACGCGTTCGAGGCCGACGGCATCTTTCTCATCGGCGGGCGCACCGGCACGGGCAAGTCGAGCGTGCTCGATGCGGTCTGCTTCGCGCTCTACGGCGGCGTTCCGCGCTACGAGGGGGGCGAGAAGCGGCTGCGCAGCGACCACTGCGCGCCGGAGGATCGAACGCTCGTCACGCTCGAGTTCACCGCCGGCGACGAGCGGTGGCGCATCGAACGCTCGCCGGAGTATCAGCGCCCCAAGCGCAACGGCACGGGACTGACCACGCAGGTCGCCGAGGCGCGGTTGGCCCGATGGGACGGTGCCGACTGGGAGGGTGTCGCCGCCCGCCCGCGCGACGTCGCCGAGCGCCTGCACGAGGTGCTGCCGCTGACCCAGGCGCAGTTCCTGCAGGTCATCTTGCTGGCGCAGAACCGGTTCGCCCAGTTTCTGCTGGCCGGCAACGCCGAGCGCCAGGCGCTGCTTCGCACCCTGTTCGACACCCGCCGGTTCGAGGACTACGAGAAGCAGATCGATGAGCGCCGCAAGCAGTCGGCTGCGCGCATCGAGGCCGAGGCCGGCGCGATCGAGCGGGTGCTCGACGAGGCCGAGCGGCTGATCGCCGAGCACGGGCTGTCGGATGCCGATGCTGGCACGCAGGCGGACGTGGATGGTTCGGGCGTGGATGCGGGGGAGCCCGCGCCGGAGGCCGAGGCCTCGCTCACGGAAACGATCGCCACTCGACTCGCGCACCTCGAGCGGGCCGTCGATCGCGCCGGCTACCGCGTCGAGACCGCCCAGCTCGCCGCGGAAGAGGCCACGCGGGTGCGCGACGCCGCGGATGCCGCGTATGAGACCGCCGCCGGCCAGCGGGCCCGCCAGCAGAAGCGCGCGGACTCGCGCCGCCGACTCGAGGGGCTCGAGCAGCGCGAGCCGATGATCGCCGGCGCCCGCGTCGAGCTCGCCGCTGCGGTGCGCGCCGACTCGGTGCGGGCGGCCACCGAGGCGCGGGAGCGGGCCGCCGACGCGTTCGAGACGGCGCGCGAGCGGGCGTCTGCGACCGAGGTGGCGTGGCGCGAGGCGACGGGGGCTGGCGAGGCCGAGACGGCGATCGACGATGCGGGGCCAGACGGGGCGGACCCGGGAATCGACGAGCTGCGCCGGCGAGCGGCGGAGGCGGCCGAGAGCGTGGGGTCGGTGCGACGTGCCGCCGAGCTCGAGTCGGGGTTGGCCGGCCGCCGTGCCGAGCTCGACGAGAACTCGGCTCGGGCCGACGAACTGCGCCGGCGACGAGCCGACGCCGAGCAGCGGTGCACCGGACGTCGCGCGCGGGTCGCCGAGATCGACGCCGAGCTGCCCGACCTGGCTGCAGGGGCGGCTGACCACGGTCCCGCGGCGACCGCGGGTGACGAGGCCGCGGGGCGGATGAGTGCGCTGGCCGAGGTGGAGCGCGCGGCGAGCGAGCGCGCGGCGGCCGAGGCGGCGCAGCTGGCCGCGCAGCGCGGGCTCGATGAGGCCAACCGCGCGCACCGCACGCTGCTGGAGCGCCGGCTGGCCGCGCACGCCGGCGAACTCGCCGCCGACCTGGTCGAGGGCGAGCCCTGCGCGGTGTGCGGCTCCACGGAGCACCCCGATCCGGCTCCCGTCGATGCCGACGCCGTCTCGGAGGGCGAGATCGACCAGGCGCAGGCCGCCCTCGACCGCGCGATGGCCGAGGTCAGAACCGCGTCCGACTCCGCCTCCGCGGCGCGCGATCGCCACGCCGCCGCGATCGCCCGCACCGGCGGGGCGACCCGCGACGAGTTGCAGGCGGCCCTCGACGCCGCACGCTCGCGCGTCGAAGCGGCCGAGACCGCGACCGCACAGCTCGAAGCCCGCCGTGCGGAGCGCGAGCGCGTGCACGCCGACCTCGCCGACGCGGAGGCCGAGCGCACGGCCCTCGCCGGCGACCTCGCGCAGCTCGAGGAGCAGCTCGCGATCGCCCGGGCGGCGCTCGACGCCGACACCGCCGCCGTCGCCGAGGCCCGCGCCGACTTCGCGACGGTCGCCGAGCGCATCGCGCACCTCGAGCGCACCGAGCGCACCGCCTGCGAGTTCGCCGACGCCCTCGCCGACCTGCGGGCGCGGGAGGGGAACCACCGCGACGCCGTCGCCGCCGAGCAGCGCGCTCTCGCGGCCGCCGAATTCGCGGATGCCGAGGCTGCGGCATCCGCGTGGCGCGACGCCGACGCCCGCGCCGAGTTGGACGCGTCGATCCGCGCGCACGAGTCGGCCCTGGCCGCGGAGAAGGCGACGCTGCTCGAGCTGGAGCTCGAGGCCCTGCCCGACGAGCCCGTGGATGTCGAGGGAGCGGAGCAGCGCCGCGCCGACGCGCGGGCGGCGTGCGACGCGGCGGTCAAGGCGACGCTCACGGCCGAGCAATGCCGCGGCACCCTCACGCGCCTGGCGCGGTCAGCGCAATCCGCACACGAGACACACGGGGCGCTGCTCGCCGACCACGAGGTGCTCGCCGGCCTCGCCGACGCGCTCGCAGGTCGCGCGCACAACACGCTGCGGATGAAGCTCGAGACGTTCGTGCTCGCCGCCGAGCTCGAGCAGATCGTGACGGCGGCCAACCTGCGGCTGTCCGAGATGTCCGACGGGCGCTACCGCCTACGCCACACCGACGCGCTCGCGGCGCGGGGCGCGGCGAGCGGCCTCGGCATCGAGGTGGTCGACGCCTTCACGGGGCGCGCCCGCCCCACCCAATCGCTGTCGGGCGGCGAGACGTTCCTGGCCTCCCTGGCCCTGGCGCTCGGCCTGGCCG
Source organism: Microbacterium sp. LRZ72 (assembly GCF_033792225.1). Lineage (NCBI taxonomy): Bacteria > Bacillati > Actinomycetota > Actinomycetes > Micrococcales > Microbacteriaceae > Microbacterium > Microbacterium sp. LRZ72. The sequence continues at coordinate 418,061 of NZ_JANGEX010000002.1, read as the reverse complement.
AGGTCGTCACGGCGCGGGCCGGCGGCATCCGCCTCGACACGCTCTTCATCGACGAGGGATTCGGGTCGCTCGACGCGCAGACGCTCGAGACGGCGATGCGCACGCTCGACGAGCTGCGGCAGGGTGGCCGCACCGTCGGGGTGATCAGCCACGTCGAGTCGATGCGCGACCAGATCCCCGCCCAGGTGCGCATCGAGGCCACGGCCTCGGGCGCCAGCGTGATCCGCCAGGAGGTCGTCGCGCCGGTGTGAGACCGGCGAGCCGGGGCGTCGCGCCGGATAGGCTGGGGGCATGAAGAGCTCAACCGTCTGGACCGTCATCGGCGTGATCGTGGCGATCGTGATCGCCTGGCTGCTGGTGAACGTGCTCTTCTCGGTGATCGCGTTCGTCGCCAAGTTCCTGATCGTCGCCGTCGTCGCGGTGATCGTCTTCTTCGTGCTCCGCGCGGTCTTCGCCCGCTCCCGCGACTGAGTGTCGTCGAGCGCGGTTCTCCACAGACCAACTTTCTTTACAGGTCACGAAAACGTGTAAATATTCTGTCCTATTTTTTACATGTTTGAGGGATATGTCCGTATCCTTGCACCATGATCTGGCAAGCCGATGTGCCGTTCAATGACCTGCCGCTGTTGCCGCCTGCTCACGACTTCGAGACGAAGAACGTGCTCCGCGCGACGATCACCGCCCGCGCGGCGATCGCGTCGCTGGATCAAGCGGCTCGACGCATGCCCAACCCCACAGCGCTGATCAACTCCATCCCCCTCCTCGAGGCGCAGGCGAGCTCGGAGATAGAAAACATCGTCACGACGACTGACGAACTCTTCCGCTACGCCCAGGATCCCTCCGAATTTGCAACGCCGGAGACGAAAGAGACGCTGCGCTACCGGGCGGCATTGTTTGCGGGGCTCGACGCCGTCGGGCGCAGACCGCTCTCGGCAAACACGGCCATAGACATCTGCTCCATCATCCATCGACGAGAGACGGGCGTCCGTCGACTGCCGGGCACGTACATCGGCAACCCCGTCACGAAAAGCGCGATCTACACGCCGCCGTCAGGGGAAGGGGTCATCCGGGACAAGCTCGCCAATTGGGAACGCTTCATCCACACGGCCGAGGAGGGTATCGACCCGCTCATCGTCATGGCCATCGCGCACTACCAGTTCGAAGCGATTCATCCGTTCGAGGATGGGAATGGGCGGACGGGACGGATTCTGAACGTGCTCCAGCTGGTCCAAGCGGGCCTCCTTCAGTCGCCCATCCTCTACCTCTCGCGCTACATCATCCAGAACAAGGACGATTATTACCGCCTTCTCCTCGCCGTCACGCGCGATGAGGCGTGGGAGGAATGGATCCTCTTCATGCTCAACGGGCTCCGACGCACCGCCGAGAACACGCTCCAGAAAGTCGATCAGACTCAAGTGCTCCAAAGCCGAGTCAGGGAGGAGATTCGTCAACACACCACGGCGGGGTCGAACTCGGATCTGCTCGACATCCTCTTCGAGAACCCGTACTGCAGGATCGCCAATGTCATGGAGCGTTGCGCTGTCTCGCGCCCGACGGCCACCGCGTGGCTCAATGCGCTTGTCGCCGACGGTGTCCTCGTCGACGTCAAGGTCGGTCGAGACCGGCTGTTCATCAACGCCCGATTCTTCGAGATCCTTCGCCAGGACGAGGGCCTCACCGAACAACGGGAGCCGACACTCATATAGTGCCCGGGGTGTGATCCGTCGTGTTTCGTGCTGCTATGCGCTGGTCGCCTAAGTGACGATGTTGGTCCCCGGAAGCACCCCGCCAGAGACATTCCGAACCCACGCGCCAGGCGAGGAGCTTCGACCGTGCCTCCACCCATTCCGGGCGCTGCGGGCGGGTGATCAGCGCGCCCAGCAGGAGCGTGGGAGTGAGGCCCGTCCCCACAAACCGGCGCAGCATCATCTCGATGACGAACACGATTCCGAAGATCCGCATCGGCTGCAGGTCGTCCGTGACCACACCCCAGAGCCACGTCGAGAACCCGCCGAGGAAAAGAATCCCCGCCGAAGCTCGTACCGCCCTCTCATTCACGACCGGAACATCAAGGCCCTCGACCCACTGACCGACGACGGGCCGTTCCTTCTCCGGCTGTGACGGCTGCATACCGATCACAATACCCTGGGGGGTATACTGAGCTCGAACTCGATTCGCGAAAGGTGCAAGAGATGTGTGCTCGGGTGACGTGTGGCCGGTGCGGCGAAGTTACGTGGCACAACGTCGACCTCCAGTCGGCCGGGTTCCACAAGTGACGCCGGCAGAGGCGCACGTGGCCACCGGCGTCCGAGCGTTGCCCTCGACGCAACTTCACTCGAAGAGATCGAAAAGCTCTACATGATGCTCGCCGGACGGCGAGCCCGACAAGGAACCACATGTGCTACCAAACGACCTGCAAGAAGTGCGGCAAGACGACCTGGAAGGGCTGCGGACAGCACGTCGACCAGGTGATGCGTGGAGTCCCGAAGTCCGACCGATGCCAAGGGCACGTCCACGAACCCGCTACCGGCTTCTTCGCCCGCCTCTTCGGCCGCTGATCCGCGCCCTCAGCCGCCGTACTCGACCCGGAACCGCTGCCAGAGCAGCGCGCTGCACGCCGTGACGGTCTCGCGCCAGTCGGTGATCGCGTCATCCTGCGCCCGGTCCGACACCGCCTTGAACACGCGCACCGGCACCCCGTAGCGCCGCGCCACCCACGCGTACGCGTAGGTCTCCATGTCGACCATGCCGGCGCCCAGCCCCCGGATCGCGGCGACCGCGACCGCGTCGTCGACGAAGTTGTCACCCGTCGCGATCGTCACGCCCTCCCCGTCGTTCAGGCTCAGCACGGGCGGCAGCGACACGTGCTGGCCGACGATGCCGTCGATGTCGGTCACGTCGTGCTGCAGCGCGGCGACCACCTCGTACACGTCCGCCTCGAGGGCCGCGTCGATCGCGCCGCCGGTGCCGAGCACCACGATCTCGTCGTAGTCGCCGTTCTCGAGCGTGCGGGTCAGCTCGACCGCCGCCTGCAGCTTGCCCGGGCCGGTGACCAGGCGCTCGAACCCGGGGATGTCGGCGGGAAAGGCGACGAGTTCGGCGTCGAGCGCCGCGACGAGGAGTTTCACTCCGCAATTCTGGCAGGGCCGGCGTTACCGCGCCGAAACACGGCCACGGCAGTCTTACGTCGTGCTCAGCTACGCCGACTACCTGCAGCTGCTGCCCAAGACCGAGCTGCACTGCCACTTCACCTCGATCATGAGCGCAGAGCTGTTCGTCGAGCTCGCCGACAAGCACGGGGTGTCCCTGCCGACGACCGATCCCGAGCGGCTGTTCGACTACCGCGACCTGCGCGACTTTCTCACCGCCTTCTCGCTCGCGCACGACGTGCTCCGCGAACCCGAGGACTTCGTCGCGGTCGCCCTCGACGGCGTGCGGATCGGCGTCGAGACCGGCAACCTGCGCTACCGCGAGTACTTCATCAACCCGCAGTACTTCGCCGCCCGCGGCATGACCTACCGCGACGTGCTCGACCCGGTCATCGCCGGGCTCGAGCAGGCCGAGGCCGAGTACGGCGTCGGTTTCCGCATCGTGGTGGGCATCAATCGCGGCGACAGCGCGGCATCCGCCCTCGAGCTGGTCGCCGACATGGCCGCGCACCGGCATCCGCGGGTCGTCGGCCTGGGCATGGACGACCTCACGCCCGACGGCCGCGAGGCCCCCGCTCTCTTCGCCGATGCCTACGCCCTCGCCCGGCGCGAAGGGTTCCTGCTGAGCGCCCACGTCGGCGAGACCGACCGCTCCGAGGCCGATTCGGTGCGGGTGGCGATGCACGATCTGCGGGTCGACCGCATCGACCACGGCTACCGCGTGCTCGACGATCCCGACCTGGTCGCCGAGGCGCGCGAGAGCGGCATCGCCTTCACCGCCACGCCGATCTCGACCACCATCTGCTCCGGGTGGCACCTCGACCCCGCCCACCGCATCCGCGGCATGATCGATGCCGGCCTGAACGTCACGGTGTCGACGGACGACGCGATGTTCTTCCGCACCGACATCGGACGGGAGTATCGCGAGGGGCTTGTCGCGCTGGGGGTGGATGCCGCCGGCGCCAAGCGCATCGCGCTCGCCGGGGTCGACGCCGCCTTCTGCGACGACGACGAGAAGGCGCGACTTCGCGCACACTTCCGCGCGCAGTTCGCCGCGCTGGATGCCCTGCTGGAGGAGAACTGACATGGACATGGCCTACCTGACCACCGGATACGACGTGCAGCTGCCGGCGTGGATCGCCGACGAGCTCGCGCAGGTGCCCGAGACGATCCCCGACCGCGACGAGCGGATGGCGCTGGTGCACCGCCTCGCCGACCGCAACTGGCGCGAGGGCGCCGGCGGGCCCTTCGCGGCCCTGGTCGCCGAGGTCGCGACCGGACGCATCGTGTCGGTCGGCGTCAACGTGGTGCTCGCCAGCGGGATCTCGTCGGCCCACGCCGAGGTCACCGCCCTCGGAACCGCCCAGAGGAACATCGGCTCGTGGGACCTCGGGGGCGCCGACCAGCCCGAGCACGAGCTCGTCGTCAACTGGCGCCCGTGCGTGCAGTGCTACGGCGCCACGATGTGGTCGGGCGTGCGCTCGCTCGTCGTCGCCGGGTCGGGCCCCGAGCTCGAGGAGATCAGCACCTTCGACGAGGGGCCCATGGTGGCAGACTGGGCAGAGCAGTTCGAGGCCCGCGGCATCCGCGTGACGCAGGACGTGCTGCGCGACGAGGCGATCGCGGTGTTCCGCGCGTACCGCGAGGCCGTCGACTCGGGCGGCCTCACGGTCTACAACGCACGGGCCGCGGAGTAGAGCCGGGGCGGCGCACGCACCGTGGCGTCACACCAGGCGGTAACCGGCGCCGCGCACCGTCTCGATGCGGTCGGCGCCGAGCTTCTGCCGCAGGTAGCCGACGTACACGTCGGCCACGTTCGATCCGGGATCGAAGTCGTACCCCCACACGCGGCTGAGCAGCTGCTCGCGGCTGAGCACCTGTCCGGCGTTTCGCACCAGCTCTTCGGCCAGGGCGAACTCCCGCGCCGACAGCTCGACCGCCTCGCCCGCCAGGTGGGCGCGTCGGGTGCGGACGTCGAGGGTCAGATCGCGGTGACGCAGCTCGGATGCCGGGGCGGCCTCGTCCGCGCGCATGCGCAGGCGGATGCGCGCGAGCAGCTCGTCGAAGCGGAACGGCTTGCCGAGGTAGTCGTCGGCGCCGCCCTCCAGCCCCGCGACGGTGTCGTGCAGCTCCACGCGCGCGGTGAGCATGATGACGGGCAGACGTGAGCCGGAGCCGCGCACCTGCTCGAGCACCTCGAAGCCGTCCATACCCGGCAGGTTGACGTCGAGCACGAGCAGGTCGAACTCGCCCGTCTGAGCGAGTGCGAGAGCGTCCGGCCCGGTCGCCGCCACGGTCGTGGCGAAGCCCGCAGACCGCAGGCCCTTCTCGATGAACCCCGAGATGCGCTTCTCGTCGTCGGCGATCAGGATCGAGGCCATCAGCGCTGCTCCTCGATCACGTCGGTGGGTGCGGTGGCTGAGCCGTGCGCGACGGCGTGGGGGAGCGGCACGGTGGTCGCCGGTGTCGCCGACTCGGTGGGCAGCGGCGGCCGCTGCGGCAGCGGCGCGGCGATCGGCAGGGTCAGCACGAACACGGCGCCGCCGCCGTCGGCGTCCCGCACCTCGGCGGTCCCGCCGTGGGCGCGGGCGATCACCTGCACGATGTTCAGGCCGAGTCCGCTGCCCGCCCGAGTGTCGTCGGCGCCGCGCTGAAAGCGCTCGAAGACCCGCTCCTTCTCGGCATCCGCGACGCCCGGCCCGTAGTCGCGCACCCACAGCTCCAGGTCGTCGCCGACGCGGCGGCTGCCGATCACGATGCCACCGCCGCCGTGCGTCACCCCGTTCTGCGCCAGCTGCAGCATCGCCTGCGTGATGCGCTCGGGGTCGAGCACGGCGACGACGTCGACGGCGGGGCCGGCCGCGACGTCCGCCCCCTCGATCCGCTCCGCCTTGCTCACGATCTGCCGCACCAGGTCGGCCGTGTCGACCGGGCGGGGCGAGATCGGGCGCGGCCCGTGCAGCGACGCCGAGCGGGCCAGATCCTGCACCAGGTTGCCCATCCGGTCCAGCTCGTCGACGGTGAGGGCCTGCGTCTCGCGCACGTCGGCGGGGTCGTCGGGGTCCATGACCTCGACGTATCCGCGCACGATGGTGATCGGGGTCTTCAGCTCGTGCCCGACATCGTGCAGCAGGCGTCGCTGCGACTCCAGCGACTCGTCGAGCCGGTCGAGCATGGCGTTCATCGTCTCGGCCAGCTCCGAGACGTCGTCGCGCCCTTCGATCGGCAGCCGCTCCGACAGGGAATGCGCCGATACGCGCTCCGCCGTCTCGCGCATCGTGCGCACGGGACGCAGCAGTCGGCCGGCGACGAACCAGGCCACGCCGGCGATGACGACCACGGCGATGGCGGCGGCGATCAGATACACCTGCGCCGCGACGTTGATCTCGGCCAGCTCGCCCTCGATGTCGTACGCCATGGTGAACAGCGTCTCGGCGGGCTCCGGGGAGCCCTCGATCGCGATCGGCGCTGCGAGATACTGCCACGTCACGCCGTCCTCGGCATAGACGCCCGTCACGGGCTGGCCGTTCGCCGTGGCCTCGACCACGTGCGGCACGAACCCGGCGGCCTCCTGCAGATCGACATCCAGCGAGATGCCCGGGGCCAGCGCCGCTTCGCCGTCGATGATGCCCAGCGCCCCGGTGTTGTCGTCCGGGCTCATCCGCTGCACGACGGCGGCCAGCGCCTCGGTCGATGTCGACCAGTCGTCGTCGGTGACGCCCTGTGCCACGAGAAAGCGCGCCGACTCCAGCCCCGCATCGAGCCGATCGTCGATCTGCGCCAGGATGCGGGTGCGCTCGACGGCATACACCGCCGCACCGACCGAGGCCATGCCGAGTGCCGCGACGATCGTGATCACGGCGATGATCCGCGTGCGCACCGATGGCGCGGGAAGGCGGCGCGGGGTCGGGTGGCTGGCGGACGAGGTCACGCCCTCAGTATCGCGGGCGTTGACGCTGCTCCAGCCGAATATAAGAAACGTCTCACGACCCTCTCGAGGCGTCCTTAGGCACGGCCGATGGCATAGAGAACATGACGCGTACGGGGGAGTCCACCACCGCGGGCGGGATCGAGGCGGCCCTGCTCGGCGAGGCCCTCGACGTCGATGCGCGCGTGCTGCGCCTGATCAGTCGCGAGCCGCTCGGCCGGGGCTCGGTCACAGGTTTCGAGGTGGCCGCGACCGGCGAGACGGGTGCGGATGCCGCGACCACGACCTGGTTCGTCGACACCTCCGGGTCTTCGGTGCGCACCGAGACGGGGATGGTCTCCCCCGACGGGGAGCGGGTGTGGCAGCATCCGGCCGACCCGTACCTGCCCGCGCTGGCACCCGCCGCATTCGGGGGAGCCGCCGAGGTGCTGCTCGCCCGCCTGGGATTGCACGCGCAGGAGCCGCCGCGGATGGTGGGCTATCGGCCCGGGCGCCGCGCGGTGCTGCGGGCGCCGACGGCGACCGGCGCCGTGTGGGTCAAGGTGGTGCGCCCGTCCCGCATCGACTCCGTCATCCGCGCGCACGAGGCCTTCGCCGCCGCCGGCATCCCGGTGCCGCCCGTGCTCGGCTGGTCGCCCGAGGGACTGCTCGTGCTCGGCGAGGCGGCGGGGATACCCGCGACCGATGTCGTGTGGGACCCGGACGCGCTGCTGGCCGAGGTCGAGCGGCTGCGCCGGAGCATCGCGATGGTGACGCAGCCGGCACCGGCCCGCACGGGCCTGGTCGATCGTCTCGAGTGGTATCGGGGCAGGGTCGCCGCCGGCGGGGCGGATGCCGCGGCCACCGACCTGATCGACCGGATCACGCCGGCCGCGCTCACGCCGTCGCGGGCCGGCCACACGATCCACGGCGATCTGCACCTCGGGCAGCTCTTCCTCGACGGGCAGGGCACCGACGTGCGCGTCGTCGGGCTGATCGACGTCGACACGGCGGGCCGCGGCGACCGGCGCGACGACGATGCGGCGTTTGCGAGCCACGCCATCGCCAGCGCCCTGCTCACCGAGGGGTGGGGCGACGCCCCGCGCGCCTGGGCGCTGGCGGGCTCGGCCGTCGCCGCATATGCCGGCCCCGGCGTGCCCGAGCGCATCGCGGTGCACCTGCTCGGGCATGCGATCGCGGCATCCGAACTCGGCCACGCCGACCGCTCCGTGCGGTTGACCCGCGCCGGCCACGCGGTGATGGACGGGTCCTTCCCCGCGGCGGGGATGCCGGCGCCCGCGCGTGAGGACGAATGTAAGAACGGCCTCATGACGCACTTGGCGGCACCTTAGCCGGGCTGGTCAGGCTCGAAGCATCCGAAATCCACGGCGTGGTCCCCGGGCGGCGCCGACACCGAAGGGAACGATGATGAACAAGAGAAAGTGGATGGCGTACGGCGTCACCGGGGCCGTCGGCCTGGGCCTGCTCGCCGGAGGTGCGGCGGCCGCGGCCAGTACGATGGAGCTTCGCACCACCGACGGCGACGTCGTATCGGGCGGGGCGATCACGGGTCGCGAGAGCGGCGTGCTCGACCGCGGAGGCGTGGAGCTGCGGGCGACTGACACGTCGGTCACCGTCGTGTCGGCGCCGACACCCACGCCCGTGGCGTCCTCGTCGCCGAGCGTGCCCAGCGTGGCCTCCGTGGCCTCGGCCGCGTCCCCCGCTCCCGCGCCTGCGCAGCCCGCGCCGGCGCCGGACTCTCCGGCCAGCGCGCCCTCACCCGCCAGCGCACCGTCGCCGGCGAGCGCTCCCTCGCCCGCTTCCGCGCCCTCGCCGGCGAGCGCGCCGTCGGCGGCGTCCGCCGGGTCGGTGGGGTCGGTCGGCTCCGCGGGCTCGAACTGATCCCGTCGTCCACCGCGCCGGGCCCGTGCCCAGGGCGTACCGTGTGAGCGTGAGCGAGAACACACGGGACTACGACCTGATCGTCATCGGCGCCGGCGCGGTCGGTGAGAACGTCGCCGGCCGCGCCGTCGAGGGCGGCCTCAACGTCGTCATCGTCGAGAGCGAGCTGGTCGGCGGCGAATGTTCCTACTGGGCGTGCATGCCCTCGAAGGCGCTGCTGCGCAGCCAGGCCGCGCTGCGGGCCGCGCGCGCCGTCGACGGGGCGAAGCAGGCCGTCACCGGCGACGTCGACGTGGCCGGCGCGCTGCGCCGGCGCGACCAGATGACCCACGACTGGGACGACTCCTCGCAGGTCGACTGGCTCGAGGGCGCGGGCATCGACCTGGTGCGCGGCCATGGCCGGCTGGCGGGGGAGCGCGTCGTCGAGGTGACGGATGCCGCGGGAGTTGTCGTCACGCTGCAGGCCCGGCACGCGGTGGCCGTGGTCACCGGGTCGGCGGCGCTGCTGCCCGACATCCCCGGCCTGCGCGACATCCGACCGTGGACGAGCCGCAACGCCACGAGCGTCAAGTCCCCGCCCGCCTCGCTCGCCATCGTCGGCGCGGGCGTCGTCGGCGCCGAGATGGCCACCGCCTACGCCGGCTTCGGCACCCGGGTCACGCTGATCGCCCGCTCCGGCCTGCTCGGCGGCATGGAGCCGGTCGCCGGCGAGCTCGTCGCCGAGGCGCTCGAGGCGATGGGCGTGACGATCCGCACCGGCGTCGAGGTGACGAGCGCACGCCGTGAAGACGGGGATGCCGTGCTCTCGCTGTCGGACGGCTCCGAGGTCTCGGCCGCCGAGGTTCTCGTCGCCACCGGCCGCGTGCCGCGCACCGACGACCTGGGACTCGAGACCGTGGGCCTGACCTCGGGCGACTGGCTGAGCACCGACGACACGCTGCGCGTGCCGGGCTACGAGTGGCTCTACGCCGTCGGCGACGTCACCCACCGCGCCCTGCTGACCCACCAGGGCAAGTACCAGGCCCGGGCCGCGGGCGACGTGATCGCCGCCCGCGCCCGCGATCTCGCGGTCGATGACGCCCCCTGGGGGACGCACGTCGCGACGGCCGACCACCGGCACGTGCCGCAGGTCGTCTTCACCGACCCCGAGGTCGCCTCCGTCGGCCTGACCGAGAAGCAGGCGCGCGAGGCGGGGCTGCGGGTACGCGTGCTCGACCAGGACCTCGCCGCGATCGCCGGATCGAGCACGCACAGCGACGACTATCGCGGGCGGGCGCTCGCGATCGTCGACGAAGACCGCGGCGTGCTCGTCGGGGCGACGTTCGTGGGGCCGGATGTCGCCGAGCTGCTGCAGTCGGCCACGATCGCCGTCGTCGGCGAGGTGCCGATCGCGCGCCTCTGGCACGCCGTGCCCGCCTACCCGACGATCAGCGAGGTGTGGCTGCGCTGGCTGGAGCAGTACGGGCGGCCGACGCCCGCCTGACTCATCCGACGAGGTCGGGGAACGTCGCCCGCAGCTCGGCCAGCCACGCGTTCGCGTTGCCGTCCGACGGCGCGCGCCAGTCGCCGCGGGGCGAGAGGGAGCCCGCGGGTGACACCTTGGGGCCGTTCGGGATGGCCGACCGCTTGAACTGCGCGAACGCGAAGTAGCGGCGCAGGAACACCTCGAGCCACCGCACGATCTGGGCACGGTCGTAGGCGTAGCGGTCTTCGTCGGGGAACCCGGGCGGCCAGCCCGCGGCATCCGCCTCGCCCCACGCCTGCTCGGCGAGGAAGGCGATCTTCGAGGGCCGCATGCCGTAGCGCAGGACGTGGAAGAGCGTGAAGTCGTGCAGCGCGTAGGGGCCGATCTTGCCCTCGGTCGACTGCACCTCGCCGTCCTCGCCCGCGGGCACCAGCTCGGGCGAGATCTCGGTGTCGAGCACCGACTGCAGCACGGTGGCCTCGGCGTCGTCCACGCCCTCGCGTGCGTCGATCACCCAGCGGATCAGATGCTGGATGAGCGTCTTGGGCACGCCCGTGTTGACGGCGTAGTGGCTCATCTGGTCGCCGACGCCGTACGTGGCCCAGCCCAGGGCCAGCTCCGACATGTCGGACGTGCCGATCACCAGGCCGCCGTTCTGGCTGGCCAGACGGAAGAGGAAGTCGGTGCGCAGCCCCGCCTGCACGTTCTCGAACGTCACGTCGTAGACCGGCTCGCCGCCCGCGAAGGGGTGCCCGATCTGCTCGAACATCTCGTTCGCGGCGGCGCGGATGTCGATCGTCTCGATGCTCGCGCCCACCGCCTCCGACAGGGCGACCGCGTTCGAGCGGGTGTGGTCGCTCGTGGCGAAGCCGGGCATCGTGTAGGTGAGGATGTCGGAGCGCGGGCGCCCCATCCGGTCCATGGCCCGCGCGACGACGAGCAGCGCGTGGGTCGAGTCGAGACCCCCGCTCACCCCGAGCACCGGCTTCGGGTCGCCGATCGCCCGCATCCGCTGCATCAGGCCCGACACCTGGATGTTGAACGCCTCGTAGCAGTCCTGCGCGAGCCGGGCGGGATCGGCGGGCACGAACGGGAACCGGTCCATCGGGCGACGCAGCCCGCTCGCGCGCACGGCGCCGAGCGTGAACGGCACGGTGTGGAATGCCCCGACCCGCGCGTGGTGGGTGCGGCGGTTGTCGTCGAAGGTGCCCTGGCGGGCACGGTCCTGGCGGATGCGGTCCAGGTCGATGTCGGCGATGCTGTGGCGCGCCGCATCCGGGAACCTCTCGGTCTCGGCCAGCAGATGACCGAGCTCGTGGATCATGGTCTGGCCGTCCCACGAGAGGTCGTTCGTGGACTCGCCCGTGCCCGCCGCGGCATACACGTAGGCCGCGAGGCAGCGCTGCGACTGCGAACGGCACAGCAGGGCGCGGTCCTCGGCCCGGGCGATCGTGATGGGGCTGCCCGACAGGTTCGCCAGCACGCTCGCCCCGGCCAGCGCCGCCTCGGACGACGGCGGCACGGGCACCCAGACGTCTTCGCAGACCTCGGCGTGGATCGTCAGGCCGGGCACGTCGGTCGCCTCGAACAGCAGGTGGGGGCCGAACGGGGCCTCTCGATCCGCCACGCGGATGTGGGCCGCCTCCGGCTCGGGCAGCTCGTCGCCGGCCGCGTACCAGCGGCGCTCGTAGAACTCGCGATAGGTCGGCAGGTACGACTTGGGCGCCACGCCCAGCAGCTCGCCGCCGTGGATGACGAGCGCGCAGTTGTAGAGGCGATTGCGGTGGCGCAGCGGCGCACCGATGATCAGCAACGGCGTGAGGTCGGTCGACGCCGCCAGCAGGGTGGCCACGGCCGCCTCGGTGGCGTCGAGCACGGCATCCTGCATCACCAGGTCGTCGATCGCGTATCCGGTCAGACAGAGCTCGGGGAACACCGCGACCGCGACGCCCTCGGCGTGGCATTCGCGCGCCGACTCGAGCACGGCCTCGGCGTTGCGCCGGGGGTCGGCCACGCTCATCGGGATCGTGCAGGCCGCGACCCGCGCGAAGCCGTGCCGGTAGATGTCGTCGAACGGCGGATTCTCGTCCATCCCCCCAGTCTTGCACCGGCGGCACGTGCGATGTCGGATGCCGCGGCTAGCCTCGAGGCGAAAGGGGTGCCTGTGCGCTACATCCAGAACGAGGACGACCCGAGCGAGAGCCGCGTCATCACGAGCGCGAGCGACCTCAAGGCCGCGACGGAGTGCGAGTTCGCGTGGCTGCGCGCCCTGGACGCGCGCCTCGGCCGGCTCGCGGCGGTCGACGAGCCCGACGACCCGATGCTCGAGCGTGCGGCACGCCTCGGCGACGCGCACGAGCTGCGCACCCTGCAGGCGTATCGCGACGCGCACGGCGACGGCGTCGTCGAGATCGCGCACGCTTCTTCGTCGGATGCCGCGGCGCTCGGTCGGGCGGTCGAGCACACCGCCGAGGCGCTGCGCTCGGACGCCGACGTCATCTTTCAGGCCGCGTTCGCCACCGAGGACTTCGTCGGCTTCGCCGACTTTCTCGTGCGCGACGAGCAGGGGCGCTGGCTCGTGCAAGACACCAAGCTCGCCCGCCGCGCCCGCGTGACCGCGCTGATGCAGCTGGCGGCATATGTCGATCAACTCGACCGGATGCGGGTGCCCCGCGCCGACCACGTCGAGCTGCTGCTCGGCGACGGCACGACCAGCGCCCACGCCGTCGACGACGTGCTGCCCGTCTACCGGCTGCGGCGGGCGAGGCTGCTCGAGCTGATCGCGTCGCGTTCGGTCGCGGCGGGCGCGGCGGGCGAGCCCGTGGCGTGGGGCGACGACCGGTTCCTCGCCTGCGGCCGGTGCGCCACCTGCGCGCTCGAGGTCGAGGCCTCCCGCGACCTGCTCCTCGTCGCCGGTATGCGGCCGACCCAGCGGGAGCGCCTGCGCGCCGCCGGCATCCGGACGATCGACGACCTCGCCACCGCCGACGAGGCACCCGACGGGATGCCCGCCGAGACCTTCGCGCTGATGCGCACGCAGGCCCAGCTGCAGATCGCCTCCGAGGGCAAGCCGGCACCCGGTTATCGCCTCGTGCAGCCCGCGGCCCTCGCCGCACTGCCCCAACCCGACGCCGGCGACCTGTTCTTCGACTTCGAGGGCGACCCCCTGCACGCCGAGGCGGCGGGACGCTGGTGGGGCCTCGACTACCTCTTCGGCTGGGTCGACACCGACGAGGTGTTCTCGGCCCTGTGGGCGCATTCGTTCGCCGAGGAGCGGCTGGCGCTCGAGCGCTTTCTCGACCTGGTCGAGCTGCGCCGGGCGACGCACCCCGGACTGCACATCTATCACTACGCCCCGTACGAGCCGACCCACCTGCTGCAGATGGCCGCCCGCCACGGCGTCGGCGAGGCGCGTGTCGATGGCCTGCTGCGCGACGGTGTCTTCGTCGACCTGTATCCGATCGTGCGGCGCGCGCTCCGGGTCGGATCCCGCTCGTACTCCATCAAGAAGCTCGAGCCGCTGTACATGGGCGCCGAGGTGCGCGAGAGCGACGTGCAGCGCGGCGACGAGTCGATCGAGCGCTACGTCGAGGCCCGCGCACTCGCCGATGCCGGGCATGAGGCGCACGCGCAGCGGGTCCTCGACGACATCGGCGACTACAACCGCGACGACTGCGTCTCGACGCTGCGCCTGCGTGACTGGCTGCTCGCCCGCGCCGCCGAGGCGGGCGTGAGTCCCGCCGCCGACATCCACGATGAGGTGGCGCCGTACGAGCCTTCGCCGCGCGCGACGGCGCTGCTCGCGCACGCCGCCGACCTGACCGACAGCACGGGGGCGGGTGCGGATGCCGCCGAGCCCGATCCCGAGGCGCGCGCCCTGCGGCTGGCCGCCGCGGCCATCGACTACTACCCGCGCGAGGCCAAGTCGTTCTGGGCGGCGCACTTTCTGCGGCTGCGCGAGCCGGTCCCGGTGTGGGAGAACACCCGCGACGTGGTCACGGTCGACTCGGCCCGCAGTCGCGTGCTCGAGGACTGGCACCGTGGCGAGCGTCAGCGCGTGGATCGTCGCGTGCTCGAGCTGCGGGGCGAGCTGGCGCCGGGCTCGCGGCTCAGCGCCGGGTCGCGGCTGTTCGCCGTCTACGAGATCCCCGCGCCGTTCGACACCGACCCCTCGCCGCGTTGGATCCACGTCGCGCGCAGCGTCTCGGTGGTCGACGTGCTCGACGACGGCGCCGTCGTCGCCGAGACCGCCGCGGGCGAGCGAACCTGGCCGGTGCTTCCCGTCGCCCTGACACCGTCACCGCCGCCCGCGGCCGGGTCGCAGCAGGCGGCGATCGAGGCGTGGGCCGACCGGGTCCTCCAGACCGCCCCGACCCTGCCGCCCGACCCCGCGAGCGACCTGCTCCTGCGGCGCCCGCCTCGGTCCCGCACGACGGTGGATGCGGCGCCTGCGGTCTCGAGCGCGTTCTCCGAGACCACGACCGAGACGATCGTGCGGCGCCTGCTCGAGCTCGACCGCAGCTACCTCGCCGTGCAGGGGCCGCCCGGCACGGGCAAGACGTTCGTCGGGTCCCACGTCATCCGCCGCCTCGTCGTCGATCACGGCTGGCGCGTCGGCGTCGTCGCGCAATCGCACGCCGTGGTCGAGCACATGCTCGGCCGCATCGTGGATGCCGGAGTGCCCGGGTCGCGCGTGGGCAAGGCCCTCAAGCAGGAGCCCGCGTCGCCTCCGCCCTTCACCGTGCTGCCCAAGAGCGACGGCATCCCCGGGTTCGCCGCCGAGCAGGCGCCCGGGGGATACGTGGTCGGCGGCACGGCATGGGACTTCAGCCACGCCGTGCGCGTGCCGCCCGGCTCGCTCGACCTGCTGGTGATCGACGAGGCCGGCCAGTTCTCTCTCGCCGCGACCATCGCGGTTGCGCCTGCCGCCAGCCGGCTGCTGCTGCTCGGCGATCCGCAGCAGCTGCCGCAGGTGAGCCAGGGCACCCACCCGGAGCCGGTCGACGACTCGGCCCTGGGCTGGCTCATGGACGGCAACGCCGTGCTGCCCGACGCGTACGGCGTGTTCCTGCCCGACAGTCGCCGCATGCACCCGGCCGTGGCGCTGCCCGTCTCGCGGCTGTCGTACGACGGCAGGCTCTCGTCACACCCCTGCGCCGCACGGCGCAGCGTGGCGGGGGTTGAGCCGGGGCTGCACGTCGTGCCCGTCGCGCACCACGGCAACGCCACGTGCTCGCCCGAGGAGGCGGCGCAGGTGGTGCACATCATCGACGATCTGATGGGGCGCGTCATCCGCGACGAGAACCTCGGTGACGAGAATCTTGGGGACGGTGGCGAGAGCCGCCCGCTCACGGAGTCCGACGTCATCGTCGTCGCGCCCTACAACGCCCAGGTGCAGCAGGTGCAGGCCTCGCTCGCCGAGGCCGGGCTCGAGCGTGTGCGCGTGGGCACCGTCGACCGCTTCCAGGGCCAGGAGGCGGCGGTGTCGATCGTGTCGCTGGCCGCGTCGTCGGCCCGGGAGGCGCCGCGCGGTCTCGATTTCCTGCTCCTGGCCAACCGCCTCAACGTCGCGATCTCGCGCGCCGAGGTCGCGGCGTTCCTTGTGCACTCGCCCGGCCTGCTCGATGACCTCCCGCGCACTCCGGAGGGCGTGGCGCGACTGAGCGCGTTCGCGCGGCTGGTCGGCGCGGGCGGCGCCGACGCTACGGTCTGATGCCGGCTGCCGCGGCGGCGACGACCTCGTCGACGGGCAGCGCGGCATCCACCCGGATGCCGGCCTCGTCCGGGCCGAGCGGCTCGAGTGTGGCCAGCTGGGACGCCAGCAGAGAGGCGGGCATGTAGTGGCCCTCGCGTGTCGTCGCCCGCTCGCGGAGCACGTCGCCGTCGGCATCGAGATGCACGAAGAGCACGTCGGGCGCACGGCGGCGCAGAATGTCGCGGTAGCGGCGCGCGAGCGCCGAGCACGCGACGACGGCGCCATCCGGCGCGGCCGTCAGGGCGTCGCCGACGCGGGCGAGCCAGGGGGAACGGTCATCGTCATCGAGCGGGGTGCCGGAGGCCATCTTCGCGATCGCCGCGGAGTCGTGAAAGTCGTCGGCGTCGAGGAACGGCACCCCCAGCGTCTCGGCGAGGGCGATTCCGACGGTCGTCTTGCCGACCGCGCTGACGCCCATCACCACGATGCGGGGGGTCGCGACATCCACTGCACTCACACGCACAACGCTACCGGGCGCGCCGCGCGCCGTGGTGCCGCAGCGAGCGCGGGACGATCGGGCATCATGGTGCCATGAGACTCCGCTTCCCCGCCCTCGCTTCCGCCGCTCTCGTCGCCACCCTCGCCCTCGCCGGGTGCTCGGCGACCGAAGAACAGGACACCACCGTGATCGCGCCCGTCATCATGTCGGCCGAGGAGCTGCAGGGTGAATCTGTCGAGCTGCAGGTCGGTCAGGCGATCGACATCACCACGGGCGACCTCGACCCCGGCAGCTACAGCGGCGAGGTCACCGACGAGACCGTGGCGAGCTTCGAGGCAGGCGGCGAGCGCGACGGCGCCACCTTCAACCCCGGCGTGCTCGGCGTGGGCGTCGGCGAGACCGACGTGACGCTGAGCAACGACGACGGCGGCATCCAGGACGTGCAGTTCACCGTCACGGTCGTCGAGTAGCTTTCAGACCGTCCCGTACAGGCGGTCGCCCGCGTCGCCGAGTCCCGGCACGATGTAGCCGCGCTCGTCGAGGCGCTCGTCCAGGGCGCCGAGCACGAGCGTCACGTCGCGGCCCGCCACCTGCTTCTCGATGGCGGCGACGCCCTCGGGCGCGGCGAGCAGGCAGATCGCGGTCACGTCCTTCGCTCCGCGCCGGAAGAGGAACTCGATCGCCGCTCCGAGCGACCCGCCCGTCGCGAGCATCGGGTCGAGCACGAAGCACTGGCGCGAGCTCAGGTCGTCGGGCAGGCGCTCCGCGTAGGTCGAGGGCTCGAGGGTCTCCTCGTTGCGCACCATGCCGAGAAAACCCACCTCGGCCGTCGGCAGCAGCGTGACCATGCCCTCGAGCATCCCGAGCCCCGCGCGCAGGATCGGCACGACGATCGGGCGGGGGTCGGCGATCTTCACACCCGTCGTCGTGGTCACGGGCGTCGTGATCTCGATCGGCGCCACCCGCACGCCCCGGGTCGCCTCGTACGCCAGCAGCGTCACGAGCTCGGAGGTGAGCTGGCGGAAGACGGGCGAAGGCGTGCGCGCGTCGCGCAGCACCGACAGCTTGTGGGTGATGAGGGGGTGGTCGGCGACGTGCACACGCATAGGCTCAATCTATCCCGACCGGAAGGACGCCCGTGCTGACGTTCGACGACGCCGACCTCGCCGCGATGCGGCGCGCGCTCGACCTCGCCGCGCAGGCCGGCGCGGCCGACGACGTCCCCGTGGGGGCCGTCGTCGTCGATGCCGGGGGGCGGATGCTGGCGCAGGCGCGCAACGAACGCGAGGCCACGGCCGACCCCACGGCCCACGCCGAGATCCTCGCGCTGCGCCGGGCGGCGGCATCCGTCGGCTCGTGGAACCTGGAGGGGACCACGCTGGTGGTCACGCTCGAGCCGTGCCTGATGTGCGCGGGGGCGGCCCTGCAAGCGCGGGTCTCTCGCGTGGTCTTCGGCGCGTGGGACGACAAGGCCGGCGCGGGCGGGTCGGTGTACGACGTGCTGCGGGACCGGCGCCTGCCGCACCGGGTGGAGGTGGTCGGCGGGGTGAGCGAGCGCGCGGCCGCCGACATGCTCGGTGCGTTCTTCGCGTCGCGCCGCTGAGCCGGGGCCCGGGGATGCGCCGGCGATTCAGTCGGCGGAGCGCAGGATGATCGCCTCGGTGGGCGGAGCGGGGTCGCTCGGCTGCGCCAGGTAGCCGATCACGCGCAGCAGGGCGGCGCGGAACTCCACGGGCCGCTCCAGGTGGGCGCTGTGCCCCACGCCCTCGAGGGCGAGCTCGCGCACGTCGCCGCCGCGCTCGGCATAGAGGCCGAGCACGTCGCGGGTCTGCGACACCATCGGCTGCGCGGGGGCCACGTCCTCGCCGGGCCAGTCGGGCACGACGCCGGCCTGCCCGAGATAGTTGAGGTCGAAGAACGAGGTGTCCGACACGATCGCGTCGGTCACTCCGTGCACCCAGAGGATGGGCGGCTTGGGGTCGAGGTCGACGATGCCCGAGACGTCGAAGTACTTCGGTGCCATCGTGTTGAGCACCCCGGTCGTACCCGGCGCGAAGCCCGGCCAGTTCGCGCTCTGCACAGCATCCCCCGGGTAGTTGCCGGTCGCCGTCGAGGTCGTGAGCATCGACTCGACCCAGACGTCCTCGTGCTCGCTCCGGTACCCGGGCGAGACGTAGGCGCCGCGGAAGACGCTGCGCGGGGAGGTCTGCGCCTCATCGGAGGTGTCGTGCTCGGTGAGGCGCTTGACGAAGTCGGGGTTCGCGCCGCCCGCTCCGGTTCCCGCGTCGTCGTCGGTCAGGCGCGAGCCGTCGCGGCGGGTGCCCCCGAAGCCGTAGGGCGAGACGGGGGACTGCAGGGTGAGGCTGAGCACCGGGTGATCGAGCGCGTACTGCATGACCACGCCGCCGCCCATCGACCAGCCCACGAGGTGAGCGGTCGGGATCTCGAGCGCGGTGAGCGTCGCGTGCAGGTCGTCACTGAAGTCGCGGACGCCGCGGGTGGCGTCGACGGGCACGTTCTCGGTTCCGCCGAAGCCGCGCAGGTCGACCGCGATCACCCGCAGCTCGGCGGGCAGGTGCCGCATCGTCTCCTGCCAGAACAGGCTCGACGAGACGTTGCCGTGCACGAACACGACGGTGCGCTCCGGCGTCGTCGCCGGGTCGTCGCCGGTGCGCTCGAGGATGGTGACCGCGAGCCGGGACGTGTCGATGGCGCGCGACGTGAGGCCGTCGAAAAGTGTCATCGGGTCCTCTCCTTCCGGGGGCGGACGGCGCCCTCGAGCCGATCCTAGACCTCCGTCCCTTGCGGATCCCGAGGTATCCGCCCAGTCCGGGCCGTGAAGGCGCGCTCGTTAGGATTGTGACCATGACCGATGCCCCCGCGACCCTGCCCTCCATCGCGATCCTCGGCGCCGGCTCGATGGGGGGAGCGGTCGTGCGCGGCGTCGCCGCGTCGGGCCTGGCGGCGGACGGCGTCACCGTGACGAACCGCACGCGCGGCAAGGCGGAGGCACTCGCCGACCTGCCCGGGGTGACGAGCGTCGCTCTGGAGGATGAGCCCGACGCGAACCTGCGGGCCGCGGCATCCGCCGAGCTCGTGCTGATCGGCGTCAAGCCGGGCATGGTGACCGACCTGCTGCGCGAGATCGCGCCGGTCCTGCGCGCGGATGCCGTCGTGGTCAGCCTCGCCGCCGGGGTGACGCTCGAGACGTTCTCGAGCGTGCTCGGGCCCGACGTCGCCGTCATGCGCTCGATGCCCAACACGCCCGCGCTGATCGGCAAGGGCGTCACGGGGCTCGCCGCCGGCCCCACCGTCTCGGCCGCGCAGGCCGCCGCCGTCCGCCGGCTGTTCGAGACGTGCGGCATTGTCATCGAGACCCCCGAATCGCAGATCGACGCGCTGTCGACCATCTCCGGCTCGGGGCCCGCCTACGTGTACCTGCTCTCGGAGCAGCTGACCGCCGCCGCCGAGGCCAAGGGCTTCGCGCGCGACCAGGCCCGCGCGATGGCCGAGCAGACGTTCATCGGCGCCGCCGCGCTGATGGAGGCGTCGGGCGAGGACCCTGCCGAGCTGCGGCGCCAGGTGACGAGCCCGAAGGGGACGACCGAGCGCGCGATCGCGGTGCTGCTGGACGAGCACCTCGACGAGACCTTCGGCAGGGCGACGGATGCCGCTCTCGCCCGCGCCCGGGAGCTCGCCGCGGGCGGCTGAGGTCAGCGGTCGAGCGAGGCGAACCGCTCGACGTCCTGGTTGGTGCCCGAGACGATGATCAGGTCGTGGTTGGTCACGACCGTGTTCGCCTCCGCGTACCGGAAAGGCTTGCCCGGGCTCTTCACGCCCACGACGGTCACGTTGTATTTGCTGCGCACGCCCGTCTCGTTCAGCCCGGCCCCGCGGATGAAGCGCGGCGGGTACATCTTGGCCAGGACGAAGTCGTCGTCGAAGCGGATGAAGTCCAGCATCCGGCCGCTGACCAGGTGCGCCACGCGTTCGCCCGCTTCGCGCTCCGGGTAGATGACGTGGTTGGCGCCGACGCGGGCCAGGATCTTGCCGTGCGACTGCGACACCGCCTTCGCCCAGATCTGCGGCACCTTGAGATCGACGAGGTTGGCCGTGATGAGCACGGATGCCTCGATGCTCGAGCCGACGGCGACAACCGCGACCTGAAAGTCCTGGGCGCCGATCTGCTTGAGCGCGTCGATGTTGCGGGCGTCGCCCTGCACCGTGTGCGTCACGCGCTCGGACCACTTCTGCACGAGGTCGAGGTTCTCGTCGATCGCCAGCACCTCGCGATCGAGCCGATCGAGTTCGCCGGAGCAGGCGGCGCCGAAGCGACCCAGCCCGATGACGAGGACAGGCGCATCGCCCCGGATCTGCTCAACCAACGATCGGCCTTTCCACGGGCAGCGAGTACAGCTGCGATCGGGATGTCGCGGCCACCGCCGCGGCGAGAGTCACTGTACCAATGCGACCCATGAAGATCGTCAGCGCCATCACGTACGTGGCGGGATCGGAGAGGTTCTCCGTCAGTCCGGTCGACAGGCCCACCGTGCCGAACGCCGAGATGACGTCGAAGAGCACCTCGGCGATCGGCGCCTTGGTGATCTGGGCGATCGTGATGGTCGACAGTGCGACGATGGTCGCGCCCCATGCCACGACCGAGAGCGCCACGCGCTGCACGTCGCTCGGGATGCGGCGGCCGAACGCCTCGACCGACGGACGCCCCCGGGCCTCGGACCACACCGCGAGGGCGAGCACCGCGAGGGTCGTGACCTTGATGCCGCCGGCCGTGGACGCCGAACCGCCGCCGACGAACATGAGCATCGACCCGACCACCAGCGACGACCCGTTCAGCTCGCCGACATCGACGACGGAGAACCCGCCCGACCTGGTCATCGCCGAGAGGAAGAACGCCTGGAATGTCGTGTCCCACGCATCCATCGACCCGAAGGTGCCGGGGTTGTTGAATTCGAGGCCCAGGAACGCGAGCGCGCCCGCGACGAACAGCAGCGTCGTCGTGATGAGCGTGAGCTTGGTGTGCAGCGACCACCGCCCCACGTGCAGGAAGTGTCGCGAGAGACTGTAGATGACCGGAAACCCGATGCTGCCCAGAAAGACGCTGACCATCAGCACCGACAGGATGAAGTAGTCGTCGGCGAAAGGCTCGAGTCCCCCCGGGTTGGGAGTGAAGCCGGTGTTGGTGAACGACATCGCCGCGTAGTAGGGCGCCTCCCACAGTGCGACGAGCGGGTCGACCCGTGCGAGAACGAAGGCCGGGTAGAGCAGCACCGCGATCGTTCCCTCGATGACGAGGGTCGACAGGGCCACCGTGCGCAGCAGCTGGCCGACCTCGCCCAGGCGCACCGTCTGGCCCTCGTTCACCGGGCCGCCGTGGGCGCGCATCGGATTCGTGTCGCCGGCGGCGATCAGCTTCGCCCGCAGCCCCAGCCGCTTCGAGATGACCAGGCCGAGGATCGACGCCAGCGTGAGCACGCCCATGCCGCCGATATTGACGCCGACGAAGATGATGACGTTGCCGAGCGGAGACCAGTGCGTGGCCATGTCGACGCTCACCAGGCCGGTGACGCAGATCGTCGAGACGGCGGTGAAGAGGGCGTCGGCGAGCTGCGTGACCTGGCCGTCGGCGGCCGCGGCCGGCAGCGACAGCAGCGCCGTGAAGATGAGGATCAGCGAGCCGAAGACGAGGATGGCGAAACGCGCGGGCGACGAGGTCGTGAATTCGCGGAGCACATGTCCGATTGCGTGGATCGTCGACCGCTTGGGTCCCGGAAACATCGCGCGCACGCGCGACGATGGGCGGCTTGTTGACATGCCGCGCCCCTTTCGCCCGCCGGACCGCCCTCATGGTACTCCGCGCACGGCGCGGCTAACCTAAGCACATGGCGGACATCTTCGACGTGATCGCGGACGGCACTCGGCGGGAGATCCTGCAGATCCTGCTGTCGCGATCCGCATCCGATTCCTCGGGCACTTCTGTGTCCCAGCTCGTGCACGAGCTGGGCGTGAGTCAGCCGACGGTCTCGAAACATCTCAAGGTGCTGCGCGAGGCCGGTCTGGTGACGGTGCGTGAGGAGGGACAGCACCGCTACTACAGCCTGAACAGCACGCCGCTCGAGCAGGTGGACGACTGGCTGGTGCCGTTCTTCATCGACGATGCGGACGGCGAGACGATGGTCGAGCTCAGCAACGGCGCGCTGCCGGAGCCCGCCGCCAACGCGGCGGAGTTCGTGGGGCGCGCGGCCGCGTCGGCGAAGCACGCCGTCACTTCCGCGCTGCGCAAGTTCGGCAACTAGGGCGTTCGGGTACCTGATTCCCGCGTGCCCCAGCCGCCACACAGGTTTACACGGAACACGCGCACGCTCTAAGGTGAGCTGAGCGGTCGCGGTGGGGTGCGGCCCTGACCGAATGGGGACCGAAGACCATGGCCGATCTGCCCGAGATGCGCTTCCTCACTGTTGCTGAGGTCGCCGAGATCATGCGCGTGTCAAAGATGACCGTCTACCGGCTCGTGCACGCCGGCGACCTGCCGGCCGTGCGCTTCGGCCGGTCGTATCGGGTGCCCGAGCAGGCGGTGAGTGAGGCCCTGCAGCGGCCCATCGCCGACGTCGGCTAGACTCAGTCGAGGCATTTTTCGCATCTGCCCGTTCCCGGGCGGTCCCGCGCACACGTGTGTGGACGTCCAGACCGCGACATTGTGAGGTTTCCGTGGGTTCAGTCATCAAGAAGCGCCGCAAGCGCATGGCGAAGAAGAAGCACCGCAAGCTGCTTCGCAAGACTCGCCACCAGCGTCGCAACAAGAAGTAGCGGCCCGACCTTCGGGTCGATACACCGAGCGCCTGTCCGCATGGACGGGCGCTTCGTGTTTCTGCCCGCGGCATCCGGCCCATTCTCTCGCCCCACCCGCTTGCGGCTGCACTTCTCGCCCCCACCTCTCCTTGCGGCTGCACTTTTGGCCCCCACCTCTCCTTGCGGCTGCACTTCTCGGCCGCGGCGCCAGAAATCGCTGGCGCCCGCGCCGGATAGTGCAGCCCCAACGGTGGTGGGGGCGAAGGGGATGGTCATCCGCGTTCCTGCGCCTTGCGCGGATACCCCCGGGGGTATAACATCGAGGCATGACCGAGCAACAGGATGAGGGCCTGCACGTCGACATGTCGACGGTGCTGCCCCGACTCAAGCGCGCCCACGGCCAGCTCGCGGGCGTCATGTCGATGATCGAGACGGGCCGCGACTGCAAAGACGTGCTCACCCAGCTCGCGGCCGTGTCGAAGGCGGTGGATGCCGCCGGCTTCGCGGTGATCGCGAGCGGGCTCGAGCAGTGCATCGCCCGCGGAGAGGCCGGCGTCGCCGACCGCGAACGACTGGAGAGGCTGTTCCATGCCTTCGCGTGAGCGGAATACCCCTCGGCGCATCGTGGTGATCGGCGGTGTCGCCGCGGGCATGAGCTTCGCCGCTCGAGCCCGCCGGCTCGACGAGAGCGCCCACATCGTGGTGCTCGAGCGCGGCGACCACGTCTCGTTCGCCAACTGCGGCCTGCCCTACTACGTGGGTGGCGAGATCGCGGAGCAGTCGAGCCTGCTGGTGCAGACGCCCGAGAGCCTGCGCGCCGCGCTCGATCTCGACGTGCGCGTGCGCCACGAGGCGACCGCCATCGATCCCGAGCGGCGGGTCGTCACGGCCCGCACTCCCGAGGGTGACGCCGAGTTCCCCTACGACGAGCTGATGCTCGCTCCCGGGGCGTTCGCGCTCCGCCCCCCGATTCCGGGCCTCGACGACCCGCGCGTGCGCACACTGCGCACGGTCGGGGATGCGGCGTGGATGCGGGATGCCGCGGGTGCGGCACGACGTGCGACGGTGCTCGGGGCCGGTTTCATCGGCGTCGAAGCCGCCGAGGCGCTGCGTCATCGCGGTCTCGAGGTCGACATCGTCGAGTTCGCCCCCCACGTGCTGCCGCCGCTCGAGACGGAGATGGCCGCGCTCGTCGCCGCCGAGTTGCACGCGAACGGCGTGCGCGTGCATGCCGGCGTCGCGGCTTCCGCGATCGAAGACGCCGGCGACCACGCGATCGTGCGACTGTCGGACGACCGTGCCATCGCCGCGGACCTCGTCGTGCTGTCGGTGGGAGTGCGCCCCGACACGGGCTTCGCCGAGGCGGCCGGTGTCGCCACCGACCGTGGCGCGATCATCGTCGACGACCATGGACGCACCAGCGTGCCCGGCATCTGGGCAGCGGGGGATGCCGTGGCCAAGGCCGACCCGGTGACGGGCGTGACCCGGCCGGTCGCCCTCGCCGGCCCGGCCAATCGCGAGGGACGTCTCATCGCCGACGCGATGCTGGGCGCCCGCGCTCCGCGGCCGATGGCCACCCCGCTCGGCACCGCGATCGTGCGGGTCTTCGGGCTGACGGCCGCGCTCACCGGCGCCAACCGCCGCTCGCTCGAGCACGCCGGCGTGCCTTTCGATACGGTGCACCTGCACCCGGGCTCGCACGCCGGCTACTTCCCGGGCGCCGAGACCATCCATCTGGTCGTGCACTTCGCCCCGGCATCCGCCGAGGAGCCCGGCCGCATCTATGGCGCGCAGGCGGTGGGAATGGACGGCGTCGACAAGCGGATCGACGTCATCGCCACGGCGATGCGCGCCGGACTCGGGGTCGCCGACCTCATCGATCTGGACCTGTCGTACTCACCGCCGTACGGATCGGCCAAAGACGCGGTCACCATGGTCGGACTGGTGGGTCAGAACGTCCTCGAGGGGACCACGCGCCTGTGGCAGCCGCAGGACCTGGACGACGCGCTCGCCACCGCACTCGTGCTCGACGTGCGACGCGGCGACGAGTGGCAGGCCGGGCATCTGCCGGGCGCCCTGCACGTGCCCCATACCGAGCTGCGCACCCGGATGCACGAGGTGCGGGATGCCGCTGCCGGCCGGCCCGTGCGCGTCCACTGCGCATCGGGGGTGCGTTCCTACCTGGCGCACCGCCAGTTGACCGCGGCGGGCTTCGATTCCGCCACACTGTCCGGGGGGCTGCAGACGCTCCTCGCTTACCACGGAAAGGACATCCTGACCCATGAAGTCGATCACCGTACAGCAGCTGCGTGAGCGCGAGAGCACGCCCCTCATCGACGTCCGCGAGACGGACGAGTTCGCCGCGGGGCACGTTCCCGGCGCCGTGAACCTTCCCATGTCGCGCATCGGCGACCTGCTCGACGAGCTGCCCGAGGGTTCGTTCGACGTCATCTGCCAGGCAGGCGGGCGCTCGGCCCGGGTCGTCGAGGCGCTCGAGGCGCGCGGCCATGACGCCACGAACGTCGAGGGCGGCACGGGCGAGTGGATCCAGGCGGGCTATCCCGTCGAACGCTGATCGGCGTCGCCGTCCCCGCCGTCTTCGCCGTCCGACGTGACGACGGGGACGGCCTGGGTGAAGGCGTTGCCGCGCTCCTGGGCCTCGATGCTGCCGCTGAAGAGTCCTTCTGACTCGCCGGTGGAGTCCTCGTCCGACGAATCCGGGCTCTCGGGCGTCATCATGACGCGCTGCACCGGCATCGCCGTCGGCAGCGTGCGCTGCGCCCACGTGACCATCGCCTCGCGCACATTGCAGCGCAGGTCCCAGAGGTTCGCCGAGTTCGCGGCCGTCACGAGGATGCGCACCCGCACGAGCCCGCCGGTGGCGTCCGTGATCTGCAGCACCGACGCCCGCCGATCCCACAGCGTGGATTCGGCGAGCACCTCGGCGAGATGCTCGCGCATGCGCGTGGTAGAAACGCGCCAGTCCATGTCGAGCTCCACGGCGCCGAAGAGCTCGCTGCCCTGCCGGGTCCAGTTCTCGAACGGCTGCGTCGTGAAGTATGTGCAGGGCAGCACGAGGCGCCGCTCGTCCCAGAGGTTCAGCACCACGTAGCTGAGGGTGATCTCTTCGACGCGCCCCCACTCGCCCTCGGCGACGATGACGTCGTCGACGCGCAGCGCCTCGCTGAAGACGAGCTGGATGCCGGCGAACATGTTCGCCAGCACCGACTGCGCCGCGAGGCCGGCCACGACCGACGCGATGCCGGCCGAGGCGAGCACGCTGGCGCCCAGAGTCCGCACCGCGGGGAAGGTCAGCAGCGCCGCACCGATCGCGATGACGACGATGATCGCCACGGCGAGCCGTCGCAGGATCAGCATCTGTGTGCGGATGCGGCGCGCCACCCTGTTGTCCGGGGTGTCGAGGCTGTATCGCCCCAGCGCCGTGTCGGTGCCGAAGCGCACCAGGCCGATGGCGAGCCAGGAGCCGGAGCCGATCAGCAGGATCGTCATCGCCTGGTCGATCGCCGGCATCCAGTCCCGTTCAGGGAACGCCAAGGCGAGTGCCACCCAGACGGCGACCACCAGGATCACCATCCGGAAGGGGCGGCGCGCCCGGGCGACGAGGAGCCCCGGCCAGGATCGCTTGCGGGCGACCAGGCGCACGATGAAGGCGACGATCGCGGTCGCGACGACGGCGAGGACGATGCAGACGGCGATGGTGATCGCGAATCCCAGCCAGGGATCGAGCATGGGTCTCCAATCGGAGGTGACGCGGGAGGTTCTCCACCATAGAGCCGGCCGCCCGAGAAGTCGCTGGCCGCCCGCTTAGGATGGACGATGTGTCCACACTCACCGTGATCGGCAAGCCGGATTGTCACCTGTGCGATGTCGCGCAGGGCGTGGTCGAGCGCGTGCTGGCGGAGCTTCCGGCTGAGGTGGCCGACCGCGTCGAGGTCGTGCAGCGGTCGATCCTCGATGATGCCGACCTGTACGAGCTGTGGTGGGAGAAGATCCCGGTCGTGCTGATCGACGGGCAGGAGCACGCGCATTGGCGCGTGCAGGCCGAGCGACTCGCGCAGGCGCTGCGGGATGCCGACGCGCACAGCAGAGAGGTGACCGGATGACCCTGCGGCATGTCGTCGCGTGGAAGCTCGCCGCCGAGGATGCCGACGCGCGCGACGAGCACGCCCGTGGCGTGGTCGCCCGGCTCCAGTCGCTCGTGGGCGTGGTCCCCTCGATCCGTACCCTGAGCGCGGGCGAGAACGCGCTGCTCCCTGGCAAGAACTGGGACGTCGCCCTGGTGGCGGACTTCGACGATGCCGAGGGTCTCGCCGCGTACGCCTCCCACCCCGCGCACCTCGAGGTGGCGGAGTTCATCGGGGCGGTCAGCGCCGACCGCGTCGCGGTCGACTTCGAGATCTGATCAGGGGGCGAGCCGCGTCGGGCCCCGGAACAGGAACGTCACCTCGCGGATCGAGGACTCGCCGAGCAGCAGCATGAGCAGGCGGGCCAGGCCCATACCGAATCCGCCGTGCGGCGGTACTCCATAGCGGAAGAAGTCGAGGTAGTGCTCGAGGCCGGCGGGGTCGAGTCCCTTGTCGCGGGCCTGCTGCTCGAGCACGTCGATGCGGTGCTCGCGCTGGGCACCGGTCGTGATCTCGACGCCGTGGTAGAGCAGGTCGTAGCTCTTGGTCAGCCCGGTCTCGGCATCCTTCATGTGGTAGAAGGGTCGGATCTCGATCGGGTAGTCGGTGACGAACACGAACGGGTGCCCGAACGTCTCGGCGACGTGCGCCGACACCTGCCGCTCGCCCTCGGGGTCGAGGTCGCCGTCCGTGCGGGGGATCTCGTAGCCGCGCGCCGCGACGATCTCGCGCGCTTCCGCGAGCGGGATGCGGGGGAACGGCACGGTGGGCACCTGCACCTCGACGTCGAACAGCTCGCGGATCTCGTCGCCGTGCTTGTCCTTGACCGCGGCGATCGCGAACGCCAGCAGCTCCTCCTGCATCCGCGCGACGTCGTCGTGGGAGTCGATCCAGCTGATCTCGGCGTCGATCGAGGTGAACTCGGTGGCGTGGCGCGAGGTGAACGACGGGTCGGCGCGGAAGACGTCGCCGATCTCGAAGATCTTGCCGAAGCCGGCGGCCTGCGCCATCTGCTTGTAGTGCTGGGGGCTCTGCGCCAGGTACGCGGTCTTGTCTTCGAAGTAGGCCAGCGAGAACAGTTCGGCGTTGGACTCCGACGGACTCGACATGAGCTTGGGGGTGTGCACCTCGATGTAGTCGCGCTCGACCCACCACGTGCGCATCGCGTGCTCGAGGGTGGTCTGCACGCGGAAGATCAGGTTGTTGCGCGCCTGGCGCAGGTCGAGGAAGCGCCAGTCCATGCGCTTGTCCAGGCCGGAGTCGGCGGCGATCGGGGTCTCGGGCAGCGCCTCGGCGGCGACCTCGAGCGTGCCGATCTTGATCTCGACCCCGCCGAGCTTGACCCGCTCGTCGTGCTTGAGGGTGCCGTGCACCGTCAGGAAGGTGCCGGTCGCCAGATCCGAGATCGTCTCGGTCAGGGCGAGGGCGGCGGATGCTGCCGCGTCGGCGTCGGCGTCGGCGTCGTCGCCCAGCTCGCGCGTCGCGGGGTTGACCAGCTGCACCGCCCCCGACTCGTCGCGCAGGATGACGAACTGCACCTTCTTCTGGTCGCGCACCGTCTCGACCCACCCGGACACCCGTACGGGGCCGTCGTCGCGGGACTGCAGGTGCTGGATCAGTACGCGTTCACTCACGAGAGGTCAGTCTACGTGCGCCACCGAGCGCGTACGCTGGTGCGCATGCCGAGGCCCGCCGCGACACCGCCCGCGTCATCCGTCGCTCCGCCGCCACGACCGACCGTGATCACGCTCGCCCTGAACATGCTGCGCGGGGCCCTGATCGGGCTGGCGGAGCTGATCCCCGGGATCTCGGGCGGCACGGTCGCCCTGATCACGGGGGTCTACGAGCGACTGATCGATTCCGCGTCCCGCGTGGTGTCGGCGGTGAAGACGCTGCTGTTCGGGCCCGACCGTCGTCGCGGGTTCGTCGCCGAGATCCGTCGCGTGGAATGGTGGCTCGTCGCCCCCATCCTGATCGGCATGATCGGCATGGTCGTCGCCCTCGCGGGCCTCATCGAGTCCGTGGTCTCGAGCGAGGTGGAGCTCTCGCGGGGTCTGTTCTTCGGGCTGGTCGCGGTCAGCATCCTCGTTCCGATCCAGCTCATCCCGCGCGCGTCGCGGCGCGTGCGGGACCGGATCGGCGGCATCGCCGTCTTCGTCGCGGCCGCCGCCATCGCCTTCGTGCTGATCGACATCGCGGCGGGCGGCTTCGCCGTCGATCCGCCCCTGTGGGTCGTCTTCTTCGCCGCTGCGATCGCGGTGTGCGCGCTCGTGGTCCCCGGGGTGTCGGGATCGTTCTTCCTTCTCGCGATGGGGCTCTATTCGCCGACGCTGATCGCCGTCGATGAGCGCGATCTCGGGTATCTCGGCGTCTTCGCGCTGGGGGCGCTCGTCGGTCTCGTCACCATCGTGCGGGTGATGAAGTGGCTGCTGGATCGTCATCGTCGCCTCACCCTGCTGGCGATGGCGGGTCTCATGCTCGGCTCGCTGCGGGCTCTGTGGCCCTGGCAGAGCATGCCGCCGGGGGAGTCGCACGGCATCGGCACCCCCGTGGCGCCCTACGACCCGATCGCCGGGCCGATCGTGCTGGCCGTCGTGGGGGCCGCGATCGTCGGCCTGCTCATCCTCGTCGAGCGCCGCATCCAGCGCTCCGCCGACCCGATGCACACAGACGCCGCTCAGATCCGCCAGACGTAGACTGGACGGGTGCCCGCCGATCGCCTTCATCTCGTGCGCCACGGGGAGGTCTTCAACCCCACCCGGGTGCTGTACGGACGACTCGCCGGCTTCGGATTGAGCGACGACGGCCGCGACATGGCCCGCCGCGCCGCCGAGCATGTGCAGCGGCTCGACCGGCCGGTGCGGACGCTGATCAGCTCCCCGCTCCAGCGTGCGCGGGAGTCGTCCGAGCCCTTCACCGAGCTGTTCGGGCTCGAGGCGGTCATCGATGAGCGCGTGGTCGAGCCGATGAACGTCTTCGAGGGCAAGCGCATGCGTCGGGCCCTGCTCAATCCGCTCAACTGGCGTCATCTGCGCGACCGCGATCTGCCCAGCTGGGGCGAGCCGTACGCGCACGTCGTCTCGCGCATGCGCCAGGCGATGAACCAGGCTTGGGATGCCGCGGCATCCGGCGACGTCGTCATCGTCTCGCACCAGCTGCCGATCTGGGCGACGCATCTCTCGGTCGCGGGCGAGCGGCTGCGGCACGATCCGCGTCGCCGTCGCTGCGCCCTCTCGAGCGTGACCAGCTTCGTGCGCGAGGAGGGGACCTGGCGGGAGGTCGCGTACGCCGAGCCGGCGAACCTCTCCGGCGCCGTCGACGTGGGAGCGGTGTGATGGCGCGCAGGATGCTCGCGGCCGCAGCCGCCGCCACCCTCGCCCTGGGGCTCTCCGCATGCTCCGTCAACGACTCCCTCGCCCAGGAGTATCGCGAGGGCAGCGAGAAGGGGTTCATCGCCGGCGAGTTCCAGGTGGTCGAGATCCCCGCCGACGAGCGCGGCGAGCCCGTCGACTTCGAGGGCGTGGTCGAGACCGGTGAGACCGTCACGTCTGGGGAGTACGAGGACGAGGTGCTCGTCGTCAACTTCTGGTATGCCGCCTGTGGGCCGTGCCGCGCCGAGGCGCCGCTGCTCGAAGAGGTCTGGCAGGAGTACGAGGGCGAGGGTGTGAGCTTTCTCGGGGTGAACACCTACGACCAGCCCGACACGGCGATCTCGTTCGCCGAGACGTACGGCATCACCTACCCGAGCGTCATCGACGTCGAGAACGGCGACGTGAAGCTCGCGTTCGCCACCGCGACGCCCATCCAGGCGACCCCGACGACCCTGGTGCTGGATGCCGAGGGGCGCGTCGCCGCGCGCATCATCGGGCAGCTCGAGAGCGCCTCGATCCTGTCGTCGATCGTCGCGGACGTGCGCGCGGAGAGCGCGTGAATCCGGGCGCCGCCGTCTTCGACGGAGCGCTCTGGCTCGCGATCCCGATCGCCCTGCTCGCGGGGCTCATCTCGTTCCTCTCGCCGTGCGTGCTCCCCCTCGTACCCGGCTATCTCGGCTACATCGGCGGGGCCGTCGCGCCCCGGCGCACCGCATCCGGCGTGACCGTCGGACGCGGTCGCCTGCTGGGCGGCGTGCTGCTGTTCGTCGCGGGGTTCACGCTCGTCTTCCTCACCGTCGTCGTACTCGGCGGAACCGTCGGGCAGTTCTTCCTGGCCTACGCCGATCCGATCACCCGCATCATGGGCGTCGTCGTGATCCTCATGGGGCTGGTGTTCATCGGCCTGTTCGGACTGGCTCAGCGCACTGCGCGCCCGCAGGTGTCGAACCGCGCCGGGCTGATCGGGGCGCCGCTTCTGGGCGTCGCGCTCGGCGTGGGCTGGACGCCCTGCATCGGCCCCACGCTCACCGCGATCCTCTCGATCTCGTGGAACCTCGGCGACCCGTGGCGCGCCGCCCTGCTGGGCCTTGCCTATTCCGCGGGCCTCGGCATCCCCTTCGTCCTGCTCGCCCTGGGTCTGGGGTGGGCCACCCGTTCGGTCGCGTTCCTGCGCCGCCACATCCGGGCGGTCAACATCGCCGGCGGTGCGGTGCTGATCCTGCTGGGTCTGCTCATGGTCACGGGCGTCTGGGGCGAGATCATGTCACGACTGCAGGCGGTGATGCTCAGTGTCGAACTCCCGCTCTGATCGGTCCGGCTCGGGCGGCGCGGATCGCTCCAGCGGCGACCCGCTGAGACCGGCCGACCACGCCGACAGCGCCGACCCGGGCGCAGCGTCCGGCGGCTCCGACGGCACGGTGGTGCAGCCGCGGCTCGGTGGCGTGGGCTGGCTGCGCTGGATCTGGCGGCAGCTGACCAGCATGCGCACGGCGCTGCTCCTGCTGCTCCTGCTCGCCGTCGCGGCGATTCCCGGCTCGCTCGTGCCGCAGCGCAGCGCCGACCCGAACGGCGTGACCCAGTACTACCGCGACCACCCCGAGCTGGCGCCTGTGCTCGACGCGATCCAGATGTTCGACGTCTACACGTCGGCCTGGTTCTCGGCGATCTATCTGCTGCTGTTCGTCTCGCTCATCGGCTGCGTCATCCCCCGCACCCAGCACCACGCCAAGGCGCTCGCTGCACGGCCCCCGCGCACGCCGGCGCGGCTGTCGCGGCTGGCGGCGTATCAGCGGCGGCAGACGCCGGTCGAGGGCGGCGACGCCGAGGCTGCGGCATCCGGCGCCATCGAGCGGGCGGCGGCGCAGCTGCGGCGGGCCGGGTACCGCGTGCAGCGCTACGACGGGCGCGGTTCATGGTCGGTGTCGGCCGAGCGCGGATACATCCGCGAGACGGGCAACCTGGTCTTCCACGCCGCGCTGGTGGGGGTGCTGATCGCCGTCGGCGTCGGCGGCGGGTTCGCCTACACGGGGCAGCGCGTGGTCGTCGAGGGAACCACCTTCGTCAACGTCTTCACCGACTACTCCTCGTTCACCGGGGGACGCTTCGTCGACGGCACGGAACTGGAGCCGTACGCGATGACGCTCGACGAGTTCCAGGTGGAGTACGAGGCGCCCGATTCGACGGCTCCCGGCCAGGCCGGTGACTTCGCGGCCCAGGTGACGACCCGCATCCCGGGGCAGGGTTCGGGCGAAGGTGCGATCCGGGTCAATCATCCGCTGCGGATCGAGGGCGACAGCATCTACCTGCTGGGCAACGGCTACGCCCCGACCATCACGGTGCGCAACGCCGACGGCGACGTCGTGTACAGCGACTCCCAGCCGTTCCTGCCGCAGGACTCGAACATGACCTCGCTCGGCATCATCAAGGTGCCCGACGGGATGCCGGAGCAGCTCGGCCTCGTGGGCTTCCTCTACCCGACCCAGTCGACGCTCGAATCCGGTGCGTACACCTCGATCTACCCCGACCTGATCAACCCGATCGTCACCTTCAACGTCTTCGCCGGCGACCTCGGGATCGACGACGGCACGCCCCGTTCGGTCTACGCGCTCGACACCGAGGGAATGGAGCAGCTGACCGGCGGCGACACCGCGGGCGACTCGATCGAGCTCGCACCCGGCCAGACGGCCGACCTGCCGGATGGGCTCGGCACCGTGACGTTCGAGAACGAGGCCGCGACGGCCGAGGACGACACCGTCAAGCGCTTCGCGTCGCTGCAGGTGCACCGCGACGATTCGGCCGGGTGGGTGCTCGTGTTCGCCGTGCTCGCCGTACTGGGGCTGCTCACCGCCCTGTTCGTGCCGCGTCGCCGCGTGTGGGTCAAGGCGCAGGTGGATGCCGACGGCGCCGAGCCGACGGTGGTGCTGGAGTACGCGGGGCTCGCCCGCGGTGAAGACCCCACGCTCGACGCCGCGGTGAGCCAGATCGCCGACCGGCACGCGGGGGAGCCTGACCCCGGCCGTTGAGCGCGCAGCCGAACCGCGGTGGGGAGTCGGGCCCTCGGTCGTTGAGCGAGGAGCGCAGCGACGCGTCGAAGCGCCGCGGGGCAGACGGATCCCGGTCGTTGAGCGAGGAGCGCAGCGACGCGTCGAAACGCCTTGGCCGGGGCGTTTCGTCTCGCCTGCGGCTCGCTCGACGACCGGGCCTGCGGCTCGCTGACCGCCCAGCTCGGCGCAGGCACGCGACGTAGACTTGAGGCCATGCCCGCATCCGAACCGCTCTCGCTCGACGCCGTCTCGATCCTGACGATCTGGACGGCGATCGCGATCTACGCCCTCGCCTTCGTCGCGTACGCGTTCGACCTCGCGCAGCGGTCGGCCCTCGCCACCGAGGCGAAGGATGCCGAGGCACAGCGAGCGGCCGAGCTGGTGGCCGCCGGCGGCGCGGGTTCGCGCTCCGGCAACGTGCGCGGCGCGGGGGCGCAGACGGACGAGGTGCAAGGCGCCGAGGCGGCGCGGCGGCCGAAGTACGTGTGGGCGCGCATCGGCACGGCGCTCACGGTGCTGGGCTTCGCGTTCCACCTGGCCGCGACGGTGACCCGCGGCATCGCCGCCGAGCGGGTGCCGTGGGCGAACATGTACGAGTTCGCGATGACCGGCACGCTGCTGATCATCGCCGTCTACCTGGGTGTGCTTCTGCGCCACGACCTGCGGTTCCTCGGAACATTCATCACGGGGCTGATCGTCGTGCTCCTCGCCGGCGTCATGCTCGGCGGGCTCTACGTCGAGGTCGTGCCGCTGATGGACCCGCTCAAGTCGGTGTGGCTCGTCATCCACGTCTTCGTCGCGTCGCTGGCGACGGCGTTCTTCGCGCTCGCCTTTGCGCTGAGCGTGCTGCAGCTGATGCAGGCCCGGCGGGAGGCGCGGACCATCGCCGCGGCATCCGTCGACGATGCGCCGGCCGTGCCGCGCCGTCAGCGTGCCCGTTTTCTATGGACGCTGCCCTCGGCCGAGGCGCTCGAGAGCCTCGCGTACCGATTCGCGATCGTGGGGTTCATCTTCTGGACCTTCACGCTCATCGCCGGCTCGATCTGGGCTCAGGACGCGTGGGGCCGCTACTGGGGCTTCGACACCAAAGAGGTCTGGACCTTCGTGATCTGGGTGCTCTACGCCGGCTACATCCACGCGCGGGCCACGCGCGGCTGGCGCGGGACGCGGTCGGCCTGGCTGTCGATCATCGGGTTCGCCGCGGTGATCTTCAACTTCACGGTCGTGAACGTCTTCTTCCAGGGGCTGCACGCCTACTCCGGCCTCAGCTGACGCCGCCCCGGCGCCTGCGCATAGTCCGTCGCTTGCGCGTCACGCGGGCACGGGTCGCCAAGAATCGCGGCTTCGAGCGTCGGGAGGCGACGTTTGCTGGCGACCGGTGGGCTTGGGTACGTCGGAGCCCCGCACGGGTCGCCAAGAATCGCGGCTCCGAGCGTCGGGAGGCAGCGTTTTGTGGCGACCGGTGAGGTGGATGCCGCGACCCGCGACCCGCGACCCGCGACCCGCGCGCCAGGCGCGACCCTCAGGCGGACGGGGCCAGCACGGCGCGCGAGGTCGTGGTGCGGCGCCTGGCCAGCGCCAGCGTCGTGGCGACGACTGTGATCACGCCCCAGGCCAGCAGCCCGGCCACGGAGGCGCCGACGCCGTCGGCCCCCGAGAGCGCCGCCACCATGGCGTGGTAGGCGGGCGCCGTCGGCATGAGCGACGCGAGCCCCGAGACGGGCCCGGGCACGGTCGAGACCACGCCCGTGGCGACCACGAGCACACCGACGAGCGCGGCGATCCATCGGCCCGCACCGCCGAACACGGCGACGAGCGCCTGGTTCACGGCCGCGAACACGACCCCGGCGAGCACGCAGAGCCCCGCGAAGGCGGTCCAGTCCGCCCAGTCGTAGGATGCCGCGATCTGCACCACTCCGGCCACCAGCAGGCCCTGCGCGGCGCCGATGATCGCCGCGGGGACGAACGAGCCCGCCATGAGGCGGATCGATGGGCGGGACGAAGGGAGTGCCCGGCGGGAGCCCGTGCCGAGCACGATGAACGTCGCAAGGCCGCCCACCCAGAGCACGAGGGTCGTCAGCAGCGGGATCGCGGACGCGCCGAACAGGGCGGATCCCACTCCCGCGGCTTCGACGGGGTCGCTGACCACCTCGGCGAGGTTCTCGGCCTCGCCCTCGGTGTAGGACGGCAGGGACGACGCCGCTTCGTCGAGCCCGGCGGCGAGTGAGGACGTTCCGCCCGCCAGCTCGTCGAGACCGTCGGCGAGCTGCGCCGTGCCCGTCTCGAGCTCGTCGAGTCCGGTGGCGAGCTGGGAGGCGCCGGTCTGCAGCTCGCGGGCGCCCGCAGCAGACTGGTCCGTGCCGGCGGCGAGCTGGTCGATGCCGCCGGCGAGCTGCCCGGCGCCCCCGGCGATCTCGCGGAACTGCGTCGCGATCTCGCCCGGCAGGGCGCCGGCGAGCTGGTCGAGCCCTCCCGCCGTGTAGGCGGACTGCTCGGCGGCCCCCGCCATGGCCTGAGCCGCCGCGCCGGAGTCCTGCGCGGCCGCACCGAGCTGGGTGCAGAATTCGGGGGTCGCACCCGCGGCGATGCAGTCGGCCGCGAGCCCGCCCAGCTCCTGGGCCGTACTGCCGGCCAGTGTCGCGGCATCCGTCGCGGTCGTCTGCGCCCCGGCGGCCAGGTCCAGCAGCTGCGCGGGCACGAGGCCCTGCTGCTCGATCTGCGTCGCCCCGGCGGCGGCGCCGTCGGCGAGCTCCTGCGCGCCGTCTGCCGCACCGCGGGTCTCGTTCGCGAGGGTCGAGAGCCCGTCGGCCAGCTGCCCGGCCCCCGACGACAACGACGATGCGCCGTCGCCGAGCTGGGCGATGCCGCCGGGCAGTTCCGCGGCGCCCTCGGCGGCATCGGCGGTGCCGTCCGCGAGATCGGAGGCGCCGGCGGCGGCCTCACCGAGCTGGTCGCCGAGGGTCGTGAAACCGAGGAAGACGTTCTCGAGCGTGACGGTCGAGAGCTGCTCCCCGAGCACGGTGGCAGCCGTCTGGGTGACCTGGGCGGTGATCGCGTCGTCGACGATCAGGGAGTCGGGCGGCGTGGTGACCTCGATGACGGCGCGCTCGGGCGTCACCTCGCCGGCTGCTTGACCGGTGCTCTGCAGCGATCGCCCCGACGACGTCGCCGATGCGGAGAAGTCCGCGGGGATCGTCACGACGGCCTGGTACTCGCCGTCGGCGAGCCCGGTCGCGGCGTCGTCGGCGTTGGAGAGGACCCAGGTGAGGTTCGTGTCGTCCTCGCCCGTGCCCTCCACGAGTCCCGCCGAGAGCTGACGGCCGAGCGGGGTCGTCTGGCCGTCGATCGTGACGGGCTCGTCCTCGTTCACGATCGCGGCCGTCATCGCCTCGAGCCGGTCCGTCGGGTCGTACAGCGACGCGACGAGGATGCCGCCGAGGATCACCGGCAGCAGCAGCACCCCGAGCACGGTCAGCCAGGTGACGGGACGACGCGAGCGTGCGCGTTCGACGGGGAGGGTCATGCGTTCACCTCGGTGTTGTGTGCGTCGGGTGTGGATGCCGCGTCCGACGCCGCCGCGTCGACCGTGAGCGCCGAGACGTCACGACGACGGGCCTCGGCGAGCAGGGCGATGGCGGCGGGTTCGTGCCTCGCCGTGACGAGCAGGGTCAGCGCGGGGGACCGCTCGGCGGCATCCCGCAGCAGCGCCGCGGCCTGGTCGCGCAGTCCCTGCTCGGTCACGGTGTCGAGGCCGTCGATGACGACGATCCTCGGGCGTCCGCGCAGGGCCGCGCGCAGCTCGCGCAGCGGCGCCTCGGTGTCGCCCAGCAGCGCGAGCGCGACGTGCGAGCGCACCCATGCTCCGCGCCCGGGCAGCAGATGCCCGCCGACCCGGAGCAACCCGGTCGTCGGCGCCACGCGACCGGCGATCATCAGCGCGAACAGGCGGGCGGTGGGCGCATCGCGACCCGAGACCAGCAGCGTGCCGCCGGGTTCGACCCGGAAGCTCGTCTCGGACAGGCCGGCCCCGTCGGTTCCCCGCACGCCGACGCGCTCGCCGATGGCGGCCGCGGTGCAGTCCGGCTCGGGCCAGTCGGCCAGGTCGAGTTCGCGCCGCACCGCATCCCCCTCGATGTCGAGGTGGGGCAGCCGCTCGTCGAGCCAGCGCGGCATCCACCACGCCTTCGCGCCGAGCAGCGCCATGAGCGCGGGGATCAGCGTCATGCGCACGAGGAAGGCGTCGACCGCGATGCCGACCGCGAGCCCCAGCGCGATGGGCTTGATCGACGAGTCGCCCTCGGGCACGAACGCCGCGAAGACGCCGAACATGATCAGCGCGGCGGCCGTGACGACGCGAGCGGATGCCGTGTAGCCGGAGCGGACGGCCTCGATCGCGATGTCGCGCTCACTGCGGCCGGCCCGCCGGGCGTGCACGAAGTCCTCGCGCATGCGCGTGACGAGGAAGACCTGATAGTCCATGGCGAGCCCGAACAGCACGCCCATCAGCACGATCGGCATGAAGCTGATGACGGGGCCCTCCCGTGCCACGTGCAGCGCATCGGCGAACCAGCCCCATTCGAAGACGGCGGCGACGACGCCGAAGGCGGTACCCACCGAGAGCAGGTAGCCGAGCGCGGCGGTGAGCGGAACGGCGATGGAGCGGAAGACGACCATCAGCAGCACGAACGAGAGGCCGACGACGAACAGGCCGAAGGGCAGCAGGGCGGCGCCCAGGCGATCGGAGATGTCGATGCCCACCGCGGTGAAGCCGGTCACGAGCAGGTCGACATCGTATTCGTCGGCCAGCCGGTCTGCCTCGGCCCGCAGGTCGCGCACCAGCTGCGCGGTCTCGGGTGAATCCGGGGCTGTCTCGGGGATGACCTGGATGATGCCGGTGTCCGCGGTCTCGTTGGGGCTGGCCAGCGCGATCTCCTCGACCCCCGGCACCTGCTCGATCTCGTCGGCGAGGTCGGCCATGAGGCCGAGCGGATCGTCCGAGGTCACGATCGTGCCCGTCATGACGAGGGGGCCGTTGAAGCCCGCACCGAACTGCTCGGCGGTGAGGTCGTAGTTCTGTCGCGCCTCGGAGGATTCCGGCAGGGTGCCCGCGTTGGGCAGCGCGAGCGCGAGGCTCGCGGCGGGGATCGTCACGATGCCGAGGCCCACCACGACCGCGATCGTCGTGATGAGGGGATGACGCGTGACGGTCGTGACCCAGCGGTTGTGCTTCGGCGCGTCGTTCGCGTCGCCCTTCACTGTGCGGGGGCGCCGGGTTCGTCCGCGCACTCGGCGGCCCACGAAGCCCAGCAGCGCCGGCGTGAGCGTGATCGACACGGCGACCGCGATGGCCACGGCGACGGCCGCGGCGACGCCCATCGTGGTGAGGAACGGGATGTTCGCGAGCGCCAGCCCGACGAGGGCGATCATCACCGTCACGCCCGCGAAGACGACCGCCGAGCCCGCGGTGCCGGTGGCGCGCGCGATCGACTCCTCGGGGTCGATGCCGTCGCGCACCTGGTCCTGGTGGCGGGCCACGATGAACAGGGCGTAGTCGATGCCGACGGCCAGGCCGAGCATGAGCGCCAGGAGCGGCGTCGTCGACGAGACCGGGGCGAACAGCGTCGCCACGAAGATCAGGGCCATCGACAGTCCGACCCCGAGCAGGGCGGTCACGAGTGGCAGCCCGGCGACGACGAACGAGCGGAAGGTGACGATCAGCACGAGCAGGGCGATGATCAGGCCGACCACCTCGGTGATGGTCACGCCCGGCACCTCGGTCGCGAACAGGTCGCCGCCCAGGGCCACCTCCGCTCCGGGGGGCAGTTCGCTCTGCATGTCGTCGACGACCGCCTGCAGCTCGGCCTTCGACTCGTCGCTGACGTCGGTGGCTTGGCCGTCGAACTGCAGCCGCACGATCGCCGCCGTCTCGTCCTCGTTGATCAGGCCGGTGACCGCCTCGTCGAACGGGTCGGTGACGGCGAGCACGTCGTCCACGTCCTCGGTCGCGGCGATCGCGTCTTCGATGGACGAGGAGTACGGCTCCTCGTCCACCAGGTCGCCGTCGGCGGCGACCACGATGAACTGCGCGGCCGTGCCCGCGGCCTGGGGAAAGGTACGGTCGAGCTGCTGAATGCCCTCCTGCGCCTCGGTGCCCGGGATCGAGAAGGAGTTGTCGGTGCCCTGCCCGAACAGCACCGCCCCGCCGCCGGCGAGGACGAGGATCAGGATCCAGCCGAACAGCACCCGCCAGCTGTGGCGGAAGGACCAGCGCCCGAGTGACGCGAGCAGAGTGGACACGGAGCCTCCTGGGCGATGGATGTATCGGTTTCGATACGGCACTGTATCCAGTACACAGGTGTATCGTATGGTCCGGTCCGTACGCAAGGCTGAACGTTCGGTGTGAGTGGAGATCGCAATGGGTGACGAGAGCACGACGCCGTCCCGGCGGCGCGAGATCACGCGCAATCGGCTGCTGGATGCCGCGGCGCAGGTGTTCGCCGAAGTCGGTCTCGACGCGGCATCCGTCGAGACGGTGTGCGAGCGCGCGGGGTTCACCCGCGGCGCCTTCTACTCGAACTTCGCCTCGAAGGAGGAGATGTTCCTCGAGCTGGCCGGCCGGGTCGCCGCCGAGCGCGTGGGCGTCGTGAAGGCGCGGATCGCCGAGCTCGAGCGCCAGGGCGCGTTCCAGACCGTGCCGACGGACGCGCTCGCGATGGTGGAGCAGATCATCGACATCTCGAACGAGGATCGCCTCGGGGTGCTGCTGATGAACGAGATCCGCATCCATGCGCTGCGCTCGCCGGCGCTGGCCGCCGCGTACGTCGCGCAGGAGGTGCAGATGCGCGCCGGCGTCGCCCAGATCATCGAGGACATCGCCGCGGCGAAGGGAATCACGTTCCGCGTGCCCGCCGACGAGGCCGCCGCGCTCATGCTGATGGCATGGGAATCCGCCTCTGTGCACGCGGTGATGTCGGGTGCCGACAAGGCCCAGATGACCTCGCTGACGAGCGAGCGGCTCGCCGCCGTCGCCCGGTTGATCATCGACTCGCCGCAGTCCTGACCCGCGGGCGCGGCCCGACCGGGATCAGCTCGGCAGCAGGGCGTGGCAGCGTTCGAGCCGCGCCAGCCACCAGTCCCGGCGGTCCGGGGCGGCCGCGTGGGCGCTGAGCAGATCGGGGTCCGCGTCGACGCGGCGCACGTCGATCGCGCCGCCTGCGGGAACGAGCGTCTCGGCTGTCACGTCGGCGGCCAGCAGCGACGCGGTGCCCAGCCCGCAGTCGTAGTCGAGTGCGGGCAGGGCGGCCGCGAGAGCGGCGCCCATGGCCAGCCCCACCGAGGTGTCCAGCGCGCTCGAGACGACGGCGGGCAGTCCGGCGTCGGCCACGATGCGCAGCGCCGCGCGCACCCCGCCGAGCGGCTGCGCCTTCACGACGAGCAGATCGGCCGCGCCGGCCCGGGCGACCTCGAGCGGGTCCGCGGCCTTGCGCACCGACTCGTCGGCGGCGATCGGGATGTCGAGATAGCGGATGCGTCGGCGCAGCTCGGCGAGCTCGTCGAGCTGCATGCACGGCTGTTCGATGTACTCGAGGTCGTACTCGGCGAGCGCGTGCACGGCGTGCTCGGCCTCGTCGAGGTTCCAGGCGCCGTTGGCGTCGATGCGGATGCGGCCCTCGGCGCCCATCGCCTCACGCACCGCGCGCACGCGCGCCACATCGTCGGCGAGCACCTGGCCCGGCTCGGCCACCTTGACCTTTGCGGTGCGGCATCCGTCGAAGCGCGCCAGCACGTCGGTGACGGATGCCGCGGGCACGGCCGGGATCGTCGCGTTCACGGGGATCCGGGTGCGCGCGGGGGCCGGTGGGACGTTCCACCCGAAGTCGAGGGCGGCGGCGAGCCAGGTGGCGGCCTCGCGGTCGTCGTACTCGGGGAACGGCGAGAACTCGGTCCACCCTCGCGGGCCTTCGAGGAGGAGGGCCTCGCGGGTGTCGATGCCGCGGAAGCGGGTGCGCAGGGGCAGGGAGACGACCTTCGCCTCGGTGCGCAGCTCGTCGAGCGTGGGCGTGGTCATGTCTCCATCATGCCCGCCTCGCTCGCCGAAGCCGAGGGGAACCTCGGCGCTCCGACCTCGTGCACAACTGCGGGCGCAGCATCCGGCGCGCCGCGAGAGGGCGCCGGCCGGCGGCGTGTCGGCGCGTTCCCCCGCGGTTGTGCACGGCGAAGGGCGCGGTGGGCGAAGGGCGTGGGTGAAGGGGAGGGCGACCATAGGCTGAGCGCATGCTTCTCGACACTCCGGTCACGCTCGGCGTGCAGCTCCAGCCCCAGCACACCCCGTATGAGCTGATCCGCGAGGCGGTCACGCGAGCCGAGGGGATGGGCGTCGACATCCTGTTCAACTGGGACCACTTCTTTCCCCTCTCGGGCGACCCTGACGGGATGCACTTCGAGTCGTGGACGGAGCTGGCGGCCTGGGCGGAGCAGACCGAGCGTGTGCAGTTCGGCGCGCTGGTCAACTGCAACAGCTACCGCAACCCCGACCTGCAGGCCGACATGGCGCGCACGGTCGACCACATCAGCGCCAAGGGCGGCGAGGGTCGGTTCATCTTCGCGACCGGCTCGGGGTGGTTCGAGCGCGACTACGCGGAGTACGGATACGAGTTCGGCACGGCGGGCAGCCGCCTGGACGACCTCGCCGAGGGACTCGAGCGCATCACGGCGCGCTGGGAGCGACTGAACCCGCCCCCGACGCGGCGGATCCCCGTCATGATCGGCGGTGCGGGCGAGAAGAAGACCCTGCGCCTGGTGGCACGGTACGCCGATTACTGGCACAGCTTCACCGCGCCGGATGGCCTGGCGCACAAGATCTCGGTGATCGAGGACTGGGCGGCGCGTGACGGCCGCGATGTATCGGATCTCGTGGTCTCGAACGAGCTGCGGCGGCGCACGACAGAGGACGCCGACGCCCTGCACGCGGGAGGGGTGCGGCTGTTCACCCTGGCCCTCAGCGGTCCCGACTTCGACTGGGCGCTGGTGGAGCGCTGGCTTCGCTGGCGCGATGCGCACAACAGCGCCGGCGCCTGACCGAGAGCTGAGGACACCCTCGCCCGCCGATCCGGACGGCCTGGGCCGGCGCTTCATCGTGCCGTTGACTATGGTGTGTGCTGCACAGTAAAGTGTCACGCATGAGCGAGCATCTGGACGCGCACCTGCAGGAGCTGCGGCGCGGCACGGTCGTGCTCGCCTGCCTGCGCCTCCTGCGCACGCCGGGGTACGGCTACGGCCTGCTCGAAGACCTCGCCCGTCGCGGATTCGCCGTCGACGGGAACACGCTCTATCCCCTGCTGCGTCGACTCGAGAAGCAGGGGCTGCTGACCAGCGAGTGGAACACCCACGAGGCCCGGCCCCGCAAGTTCTACCGCACCTCTCCCGCGGGCGAGGATCTCGCCCGCTCCCTTGCCCGTGACTTCGAGGCGCTCGCCCGCGCGATCGCCGAACTGCCCGAGGAGAATCGATCATGAGTGATCGTGGCACCGCGTCCCTGACCGATCGCTACGTCGCCGCGGCGGTCCGCGGCGTGCCCGAGAAGGCGCGCGCAGACCTCGCCGCAGAGTTGCGCGCCTCCATCGCCGATCAGGTGGATGCCCGCACCGCCGCCGGCGAACCCGCGGATGCCGCCGAGCGGGCCGTCATCACCGGATTCGGCGATCCGGACGTGCTGGCGGCGGGCTACGCCGATCGGCCGCTGCAGCTCATCGGGCCCCGGTTCTACCTCACCTGGCGGCGCCTGCTGACGCTGCTGCTGTGGATCGTCGTGCCGATCATCGGGTTCATCGTCGCCGCCGTCGAGATCGTCGAGGGCGAGGCGGTCGGCGCCGTCATCACCGCGGTGTGGGTCGCGGTGCTCGGCGTCGGCGTGCAGCTGTGTTTCTGGGTCACGGTCGTCTTCGCCGTGCTCGAGCGCACCGGCGCGGGCAAGGCGATGCCGATCGAGTCGTGGTCACCCGACCGGCTGCCGGAGCCGCGTCAGCAGGGCGCGGGGCTGCCCGAGTTGATCGGGTCGCTGGTGTTCCTGTGCGCGGTGGCCGGCGCCGTCGTGTGGGATCGCCTCTTCGGCCTCGTGTACGTCGGCGACGGATGGCGTGCTGCCCTGTCGCCGCAGCTCTGGCCCTGGTGGGTCGCCGGGCTGTTCGTCATCCTCGTCGCCGAGGCGGTGTTCGCCGTCGTGCTCTACCGCATGCGGCGCTGGACGTATGGGCTGGCCGCCGTGAACGCCGTGCTCGCGCTCGCCTTCGCGATCCCGGCGATCGTGCTCACCGCCGGCGGCATGGTGATCGACCCTGCCCTCTACGCCTACGCGGGCGATGCGGCGGCGCAGGTGCAGGTCGTCATCCCGACAGCCATCGCCATCGGCATCGCCGCCATCGCACTGTGGGACATCGCAGACGGGTTCTTCAAGGCTCGCACCGCTCGCTGAGAGCTCTCGTTCTAGGGTGGAGCCATGGTCTCCGAGCTCTTCGACGCCGACGCATGGATGCCGGCGCCCGGCGCCGACGCCTACACCGACGTCACCGCGCACCTGTCCGCTGACGGAGGCATCGCGCGCATCGCGTTCGATCGTCCTGAGGTGCGCAACGCCTTCCGTCCGCGCACCGTCGACGAGCTCTACGACGCGCTCGACCGGGTGCGCCAGAACCCGCGGGTC
The DNA here is from genome assembly GCF_033792225.1 of Microbacterium sp. LRZ72. Taxonomy (NCBI): domain Bacteria; kingdom Bacillati; phylum Actinomycetota; class Actinomycetes; order Micrococcales; family Microbacteriaceae; genus Microbacterium; species Microbacterium sp. LRZ72. The sequence goes on along the minus strand of NZ_JANGEX010000002.1, from coordinate 373,378 downwards.
GGCGTCGTGCTGCTCACCGGCAACGGACCGAGCCCGAAGGACGGCGGCTGGGCGTTCTGCTCGGGCGGCGACCAGCGCATCCGTGGCCGCGACGGCTACCGGTATGCGGATGACGATGCCCCGGTCGTTGAGCGAGCGCAGCGAGACGAAACGCAAGCCCGCGCCGGTCGTCTGCACATCCTCGAGGTGCAGCGGCTGATCCGCGTCATGCCCAAGGTGGTCATCGCCGTCGTTCCCGGGTGGGCGGCCGGGGGTGGACACAGCCTGCATGTCGTCTGCGACCTGTCCATCGCCAGCGCCGAGCACGGGCGGTTCAAGCAGACCGACGCCGACGTGGGCTCCTTCGACGCCGGCTACGGCAGCGCGTACTTCGCCCGTCAGATCGGTCAGAAGTTCGCCCGCGAGGTCTTCTTCCTCGCCGAGGAGTACTCGGCGCAGCGCGCGTACGAGATGGGGGCGGTCAACCGGGTCGTGCCGCACGCCGAGCTCGAGGTCGCGGCGATCGGCATGGCCCGCACGATCCTCACGAAGTCGCCGACCGCCATCCGCATGCTCAAGTTCGCCTTCAACGCCGTCGACGACGGCCTGATGGGACAGCAGGTCTTCGCGGGTGAGGCGACGCGCCTGGCCTACGGCACCGATGAGGCGGTCGAGGGGCGCGATGCGTTCCTCGAGAAGCGCGAGCCGGACTGGTCCGCCCACCCGTGGCAGTACTGACGGCCGCCCCCGACGACCCGCACCAGCTGCAGGCGGCGCTCCTGCGGGCGATGGATGCCGCGGGCCCGGCGGTGCTGGTGGGCGCCGACCCCGAGGATCCCCGGCTGACCCGCGGCGCGTCCGCGGCGCCGCCCGACGACACGGCGCTTCCCGACGACACGGCGCTGCGGGAGGACACGGCGCTCGTGCTCGCCACGAGCGGATCCACCGGCGTGCCCAAGCTCGTGGCCCTCGGCGCGAGTGCCCTCACCGCGGCTGCGCGCGCGACATCGGAGCGCATCGGTGAGGGAGCGTGGGTGCTGGCGCTGCCGCCGACGCGCATCGCCGGCATCCAGATGCTCGTGCGGGCGGGACTCGCGGGGCAGGCGGTCATCGTGCCCGAAGCTCCCGGCGCGGCGGGCTTCCTCGCGGCGACCGCCGCCCTGCCATCGGGTGTGCGCGCCTACACCTCTCTTGTGCCCGCGCAGCTGGCGGCGCTGGTCGGCGAGGCGCCCGCTGCGCTCGCGCGCTACGAGGCCGTGCTCGTCGGTGGCCAGCGCACGCCGCCCGACCTGGTCGCGGCGGCGACTGCGCACGGCATCCGGCTCGTGCGCACGTACGGATCGACAGAGACGGCCGGCGGATGCGTGTACGACGGGGCGCCGCTCGATGGCGTGCGCGCGCGCATCGACGAGGCGGGGCAGGTGCTGCTCGCCGGGCCGATGCTCGCCTCGGGCTACATCGGCGATCCGGATCGCACGCGCGCGGCGTTCCCCGTCGTCGGCGACGAGCGCTGGTATCGCACCGGCGACCTCGGCGAGCTCTCGCCCGAGGGCATCCTGCGGGTGACCGGTCGTGGCGACAACGTCATCGTCTCGGGCGGGGTCAACGTCAGCCTCGATCGGGTCGAGGAGCTCGTGCGCGGCGTCCCCTCGCTCGCCGACGCGGTCGTCGTCGCCGTGGACGATGCGCGCTGGGGGCAGGCCTCGGTCATCGTCACCGCGACGGGATCGCCGGCCGACCTGGATGCCGCGCGCCGCACGGTCGGCGACGTGCTGGGCCGCGAGGCTCGGCCGCGCGCGCTGCGGGAGGTCGAGAGCATCCCCCTGCTGTCGTCGGGCAAGCCCGACCGGCAGGCGCTGCGGGAGGCGGCGGCGCGACCCGGCCGGCAGTGAGCGCTCCGGACCGGACCGCCGGGGATGTCGGTGGTCGCGCCTAGAATCGGAGGGCTATGACCGATGCCTCCACGCCCCTCGTCCTCGGTGACGCGAGCGCGTCCGGCGAGCGCGAAGACGCCGACCTTCTCGAGGGACTCAACCCGCCTCAGCGCGAGGCGGTCGTGTACCGCGGGCAGGCGCTGCTGATCGTCGCGGGGGCGGGGTCGGGCAAGACGCGCGTGCTGACGCACCGCATCGCGTCGCTGCTCCGGCGCCGCGAGGCGTGGCCCAGCCAGATTCTCGCGATCACGTTCACCAACAAGGCCGCGAACGAGATGCGCGAGCGCGTCGCGGCGCTCGTCGGCGAATCGGCCCGCGGCATGTGGATCTCGACGTTCCACTCGGCCTGCGTGCGCATCCTGCGCCGCGAGGCCGAGAACTTCGGGTTCACCACGTCGTTCACGATCTACGATTCGGGCGACTCCCGCGCGCTCATCAAGCGCCTGGTCAAGGAGCACGAGGGCGACCGGTACGGGCTCAGTCCGGCGGCGGTGCAGGGCCGGATCTCCAAGCTCAAGAACGAGCTCGCGGACGCGGAGTCCTTTGCCCGCACCGCCAACACGTCCGATCCCGCCGAGCGCGTCTTCGTCGATGTCTTCGGCGACTACGAGCGGGCGCTGCGGCGGGCGAACGCGTTCGACTTCGACGACCTCATCGCGCAGACGGTCTACCTGTTCCGCGCCTTCCCCCAGGTGGCCGACGCCTACCGTCGCCGCTTCCGGCACATCCTCGTCGACGAGTACCAGGACACCAACCACGCGCAGTATTCGCTCATCCACGAGCTCACGCGGCCGCCCGGCTCCGCCGCGCCCGAACCCTTCGAGGGTTCCGGCGGCATGATGATCTTCGAACCCGAGCCCGCGCGCGGCGAGTCGGTGGACGCGGCATCCCTCACCGTCGTCGGCGACTCCGACCAGTCGATCTATGCGTTCCGGGGAGCCGACATCCGGAACATCAGCGAGTTCGAGCGGGATTTCCCGGGAGCGAAGGTCGTGCTGCTCGAGCAGAACTACCGCTCCACCCAGAACATCCTGAGCGCGGCGAACGCGGTGATCGGGCACAACTTCGACCGCAAAGACAAGAAGCTGTGGACCGATGTCGGCGCCGGCGACCCGATCGTGGGCTTCACCGGGTACTCGCAGCACGACGAGGCCCAGTTCGTCGCCGACGAGATCGAGGCGCTGCACCGCGCCGGCACCGCCTACGGCGACATCGCGGTGTTCTACCGCACCAACTCGCAGTCCCGTGCGCTGGAGGAGATCTTCATCCGGTCGGCGCTGCCCTACAAGATCATGGGCGGCACCAAGTTCTACGAGCGGGCCGAGATCAAGGACGCGCTCGCGTACCTGATCGCGGTGGCCAATCCCGCCGACGAGATGGCCGTGCGCCGCATCCTCAACCGTCCCCGTCGCGGCATCGGCGACGTCACGGCGACCACGATCGCGCGCTTCGCCGCGGACCAGGGCATCACCTTCCGCGATGCGCTGGCGAACGCATCCGCCCTGGGCGTCGGTCCCAAGATCCAGGCGGCGATCGCGAGTCTCGACGCGACGCTGGTCGAGGCCTCGGCGCTTCTGCTGCCGCCGTCGGGCGAGCTCGCGCCGGCGACGGCGGTGTCCGAGGGGCTCGCCCTGCTGCTGAACAAGAGCGGCTACATGGATGCGCTGCGCGCGAGCCGCGACCCGCAGGACGAGGCTCGTCTCGAGAACCTCGACGAGCTGATATCGGTCACGAAGGAGTTCGCGCGCGCGAACCCGGACGGCACGGTGATCGACTTTCTCTCGGAGGTGCAGCTGGTCGCGGGCGCCGACGACCTCGACGACGCGTCCGGTTCCGTCTCGCTCATGACGATGCACACGGCGAAGGGGCTGGAGTACGACGCGGTCTTCGTGACGGGCGTCGAGGAGGACCTGATCCCGCACCGCATCTCGGCCGGTGAGCCCGGCGGCCCGGCCGAGGAGCGCCGGCTGTTCTACGTGGGCATCACCCGGGCGCGCAAGCGCCTGCACCTGTCGCTGGCGATGACGAGGGCGCAGTTCGGCGAGGTGACCGTGGCGATGCCGAGTCGTTTTCTGCAAGAGATCCCCGCCGAGCTCATCGACTGGCGCCAGTCGCCGGGCGACGTCAACTCGCGTGGCGGGAGCAGGTCCCGCGCGCTCAACGGCCGCGGCGGGTCCGGTGGCCCCCGAGGACTTGCCGAGGGCACGCGCGAGTCGGGCCGCTACGGCGCAGACCTCACCCCGAAGGCATCGTCGATCGATCGCTTTCCCAACCGGATTCCCGCTCGCGTGCGCGACAACGGCGACATGCAGCTCGCCTCGGGCGACCGCATCCGTCACGACGACTTCGGCGAGGGTCGTGTCGACGCGGTCACCGGCGAGGGCGCCAAGCGCGTCGCGCACGTGCGCTTCGACTCGGTCGGTGCCAAGAAGCTGCTGATCAAGATCGCGCCGATCGAGAAGCTCTGAGGGGCGCGAACCGTGGCGATGGGCGAGCAGATCGACGAGCACAGCTGGTCGTCCGAGCCGGCCGACGGGCGCACGGTGGGGCCCGCGGCACGGATCGCGGCGATGCGCAATCGGATGAACGGCACCGAGGCGCGCGTCGCGGCCTTCCTGACCTCCCGGGCCACCGACGCGGTCGAGATGACGGCGCAGCAGCTCGCGGAGGCGGCGGGGGTGGCGCGCAGCTCGGTGGTGCGCACCTGTCAGGCCCTCGGGTACCGGGGCTTCCCGCAGCTGCGTGTGGCCCTGGCCACCGAACTCGCCCAGCAGGCGCCGCCCGAGGTGGCGGACGGCGACGGGTCGCTGGGCGCGATGCGGCGCAGTGTCGCTCGTGTCGCGCAGCTGCTGCCGGGGCTGACGGGCCTGCTCGATGCGGCGTCCGTCGATGCGGCCGTCGCGACGATCGCCTCGGCGCCCCGCGCGCTGATTCTGGCTGCCGGCCTGTCGAGTCCGCTCGGTGCCGACCTGGCGATGCGACTGACCGCGGCGGGACGGCCGGCCGAGTTCCAGCCCGACGGGCTGGCACAGCAGATCAGTGCGCAGACCCTCGCGCCCGCTGACTGCGCGATCGCGATCAGCGCCAGCGGCTCGAGCCGCAGCACCGTCGCGGCCGCCGCTGCCGCGCGCACCGCGGGCGCCGAGGTCGTCTGCATCACGTCCTTCCGCGACACCCCGTTGGCCCGCCACGGCACACACCGGCTCGTCGTCGCCGGTGGTGCCAGCTTTCGCGAAGAGCTGGAGCGCACCTCGCGGGTGGCGCACGCGATCTTCCTCGAGGCCCTCGTCGAGGCCTTCGTCGACAGTCGCGGCGACGCCGGCCAGGCCGCCCGATCGCGTGCGTTGGATGCCGTCGGCGGCCATCTGATCGACGACCCGGATTCGTGACGGAGCCCGCGGGAGCGTCCGGCGGCGCCCGTTAGTCTGGAGCGATGGCTCTCTTCTCCAGGCGCTCGAAGGACACCGGCGACCAGACCGACGGCGAGTCGGCCCCTGCCGCCGACGAGACCGTCGATGACGGCATCCTCGAGGATGCGCCCGCCGCCTCCGAGGCCGAGTCCGAAGACGTGCCCCAGGTGAACATCTCGGTCTCGGCCTACCGCGGGGTCGGGGCCTCGTCGCCCGGCGCAGCCTTCGGCGCGCAGGCCGCGCAGGCGCCCCCGGCGCAGAAGATGCCGCCGGCCGAGGCGCCCGAGCCGACCGAGACCGTGCCCGGGCTGCGCGACAACACGCTCCTGCGGCAGTCGCTGCAGCAGCTGAGCGAGAAGCCGACCGGTGCCGAGCTGCTCGACGTGCTGCGGCAGTTCCTGCAGAACCAGGTCTTCCTGCGCGTGCGGGGCAATGCGCGGGCGCTGCTGAGCGAGGGCAAGGAGCTGCCGCTCGCGGTGGCCAAGCGCGGCGACGATCAGTACGTGCTCGTCTACAGCTCGGGCGCCACCCTGCAGGATGCGGTGCGCACTGACGGCGAGAGCGACACCTCCGCGGTCGGCCAGCCGGCGCTCGCGATCCTGCGGCACGTGCTCGCGGGACCCTACGCCGGCATCCTCGTCGACGGTGCATCCGCACCCGCCCGTGCCGTGCTGCCGCGGTCGGTGATCGAGCCGGCCGTGGAGCAGGCCGACCCGCAGCTGCGTATCAAGACCCTGCTCGCCGCGCCCCGCACCGACGACACCCCGCGCGACGTCGCGACGGCCATGACCGAGGCGCCCATGTGGGTCGCCGTGCGGCAATCCGGTGAGACGGGCGAGGGCGAGCAGCCCCGCATGGGGATCGCGGAGGCGCGCATGGCCGACGGCCAGCGGCTGCTCGAGGTCTACTCGCACCCCCTCGAGATCGTCGCGCGCGGCCGCGGCGACCGGCCGCTGCCCTTCACCGCCGCGCAGCTGGGCAAGGCGCTCGCCGAGCATCCCGAGCTGAACGGCGTGATCATCGACGGCGGGGGACCCTGGGTGGTCCTCGACCGTGACACCCTGGCTCCCGTGCTCGCGCTCGCCGACTCGGCCTGACCGCTCCGGGCACCCGGACGAGACACAGCGGTCGCGCTGACCACTCGCGCCGTCACAAACCACCGTTCGCGCGAGACCACCCGCGACGCGGCGTGTTTCGCGCGAACGGTGGTTTCTCGGCGCGGTAGGGACGAGCGCCGGCTGCCCGGCCCCGAGGGGGTGACGGATGCCGCGGCGCGGGCCTAAGGTCGGTGCCATGGCGTCCGAACGCATCACCCTGACCGTTCCCGGGCCGCACGGCGACCGCGAGGTCGGGCTGTCGAGTCCTGATCGGGTGCTCTGGCCGCAGTCGGGGATCACCAAGCGCGAGCTCGCCGAGTACATCACCGCCGTCTCGGCGCCGTTCCTCGCCGCGAACGGCGATCGGCCGGTCTCGCTCGAGCGGTTCCCCGACGGCGTCGACGGCGAGAGCTTCTTCTCCAAGAACCCGCCGAAGGGGGCGCCGGATTTCGTCGAGTCCGTCACGGTCACCTACAACAGCGGGCGACGGCATCCGCAGCTGACGCTCACCGAGACCGCCGCCGCGCTCTGGGCGGTGCAGATGAACACCGTCGTCTTCCATCCGTGGGCCTCGCGCACCGCCGACACCGACAATCCCGTCGAGCTGCGCATCGACCTCGACCCGCAGCCGGGCACGGACTTCGCCGACGCGGTTCCCGCCGCGCACGGGCTGCGTGAGGTGCTGCGCGAGGCCGGTCTGGAGCCGTGGTTGAAGACCAGCGGCAACCGCGGCATCCACGTGTTCTGTCCGATCGAGCCGACCCACGAGTTCCTCGACGTCCGGCACGCGGTGATCGCCGCCGGGCGGGAGCTGGAGCGCCGGATGCCGAAGAAGGTGACGACGAACTGGTGGAAGGAGGAGCGCGGCGAGCGCATCTTCGTCGACTTCAACCAGGCCAACCGGGACCGCACGATGGCCGGGGCCTACTCGCCCCGGTCGCTGCCCGGCGCGACGGTGTCGACGCCGATCACGTGGGACGAGGTCGACGACTGCGACCCGGCTGCCTTCACGGTGCGGTCGATCCCCGAGCGGCTCGCCGAGCGCGGCGACCCGTGGGAGGGGTTCGCGGCCGAGCCGGGCAGCATCCAGACGCTGCTGGAGTGGTGGGAGCGCGACCTCGCCGACGGGCTCGGTGAGCTGCCGTTCCCCCCGGAGTTTCCGAAGATGCCCGGCGAGCCCCCGCGCGTGCAGCCCAGTCGCGCGCGCAAGCCCGACGCTTGAGCCCGCCCCGGCTCGTCGCGGGCCTCGAGGAACCAGCGTTCGCGCGAAACCCACCGCATCGCGGGTGGTTTCGCGCAAACGGTGGTTTCTCGCGAGGAGGCGGCTGCACCGCGGACCCGTAGGGATCAGCGCAGCACGTCGGCCAGGTCGTACGCCGACACGGTCTCGAGCTGATCGAATCGGCAGGATGCCGGGTCCCGGTCGGGCCGCCAGCGGGCGAACTGCACGGTGTGCCGGAACCGCCGCCCCTCGAGCTGGTCGTAGCGCACCTCGAGCACGCGCTCGGGCCGCAGCCGCACGTACGAGACGTCCTTGCCGCCGCTGAAGCGCGAGCGATCCGTCTCGCCCGTCACCGCATCGCCGGTCTCGTCGCGCTCCACGAGCGGTTCGAGCTCGGCGACGAGCTCGAGGCGGCGCTTGTCGCTCCACGCCGCCACACCGCCGACGTTGCGCAGCTGACCATCGGCGTCGTAGAGCCCGACGAGCAGCGATCCGACGCCCCGCCCGCTCTTGTGCACGCGGTAGCCGAGCGCGACGACGTCCGCCGTGCGGGCGTGCTTGATCTTCAGCATCGCGCGCTTGCCGGGAGCGTACGGGGCCGACAGGTCCTTCGCGACGACGCCGTCGAGCCCCGCCCCCTCGAACTCGCCGAGCCAGTGCCGCGCGAGCGCGGCGTCCGTCGTCGCCCTCGTCAGATGCAGGGGGTGAGGCACGCCCGCGAGCAGCGACTCGAGCCGGGCTCGACGCTCGGCGAACGGCAGGTCGGCGATGTCGTCGTCACCGTCGACGAGCAGGTCGAAGGCCACGATCATCGCGGGCGTCTCATCTGCGAGCTTCTGCACGCGCGAGGCCGCGGGATGGATGCGCTGCGACAGCGCCTCCCAGTCGAGCCGCTGCGCCCCCGCCGCCCCGACGGGCACGACGATCTCGCCGTCGATCAGCGCGGGGCGGGGGAGAAGGGCGCCGAGGCGCTCGACCAGTTCCGGAAAATAGCGCGTCAGGGGCTTGGCGCCCCGCGAGCCGAGTTCGACGTGCTCACCGTCCCACGAGGCCAGCACGCGGAACCCGTCCCACTTGGGCTCGAAGCTCAGGCCCTCGCGGTCGGGCACCTCTGGCACCGACTTCGCCAGCATCGGCGCGGGTATCGCGTGTGGCATCCCTGCTCCCGTCGACTACTGAACGGCCTCGGACCGCTTCTGCCGCGCCCAGCGTGCGGGCTTGTCGGGGCCGTCCCACACCTGCACGGCACCCCACACGACGGCCGTGATCGGCACGGCGAGCACAGCCCCGAGCACTCCGCCGAGCACCGTGCCGATGGTCAGGGCGATCAACACGACGAAGGCGTGCAGCTTGAGCGTGCGGCCCATCACGACGGGCTGCAGGAAGTTGCCCTCGAGCTGGTTGACGGCCACCACGACACCGACGACGAACAGCGCATTGACCAGCCCGTTCGAGACCAGCGCGACCAGCGCGGCGAGGATGCCGGCGAGCGTCGCGCCGACGATCGGGATGAAAGCCAGCAGAAAGACGAGCACCGCGAGGGGCAGCGCCAGGGGCACCTGCAGCACGAACAGGCCGATGCCGATGCCGACGGCATCCACGAACGCGACGGTGGCGGTGCCACGGATGTAGGAGCCGAGGGTGTCGACGGCCTTGTCGCCGATGCGCTGGGCGCGCGCGTAGCTGGCGCCGCGGAAGGGCCGGAGGAGGAACTCCCACAGTCGCGGACCGTCCTTGAGGAAGAAGAAGAGCACGACCACCAGCAGGATGAATCCGGTGACGAAGTTGGCGACGGCCCCGACGCCGGCGAGCGCCCCGGAACCGAACTGCGCGCTCGTGATGAAGTCCTGCAGCTGCGTGAGCCACTCGTCCACCTGTGCCTGGTCAGGGGCGAACGAGAGCGAATTCACCCACGCGATGACCTGCTGAATGCCCTCTTGCGCCTGGCTGTAGAGCGTGTCCCACTGGTTGCGCACCGCCCAGACGATGAGCCAGCCGACCAGACCGAGGATCGTGACGATCGCCAGCAGGGTGATGACCGTGGCGAGAACCGACGGCACGCCGTGCGCGCGCATCCAGCGCATCACGGGAGCGAAGGCCGAGGCGAGGATCAGGGCGATCAGCACGGGAATCGTCACGAGGGTGATCTGCAGGAGGCCCCAGATGAGGGCGACGGCCAGGACGAGGGTGATGATGATCTGCAGTGCCCGGATCGAGAGCCGTCCGAACCCGTCGGCCCACAGGCTCCACGGGGCGCGGCGGGCTTCGAGATCGACCCGGGAGCCCTCGAGCCGGACGGTGCGGGGCTTGTTGCCGAAGAGTGCCATACGGCGACGTTATTACGGCGGACCCGCGGCAGCCCACCCCTTGCGCCCGTCCGGGCCCTGTGCCACGGCTCACCCGGGGAGCCGGGCGGGGCCCATCACGACCTGCAGCGGAACGCGCATCCACCGGTAACCGGTCTCGCGGTGCTCCGCGCGCGTGGCGAACCGGTACAGGTACGTGCGTGCGCGCACCCACTCCGGCCGGGAGCCGTCGAACGGGTCGTGCGCGAGCAGGCGCAGCGTCGCGGCATCCGCCTGCAGCAGCCGGCCCAGGAAGACCTCGAACCACTCCTCGTCGATGCGGCCGAGTGGCAGGAACCACATCAGCCAGTCGAGCCGCAGGTGGTAGGGCGCCCACTGCCGGGGTCGCGCGCGCACGTCGCCCGGCTTGCCCTTGAACCCGTACTCGCTCCACTGCGCCACGCGGAGATCCTCATCGAGCGTGCCCTCCACGACCACCTCGATCCGCTGCGTGGTCACCGTGCCGAACGCCCCGTAGGCGTTCGCGAGCTGCCAGCGGTTGAAGGCGGCGTTCATCAGCTGCCGCCGCGCGGCGAGGTTGCGCGCAGCCGGCCAGCTCAGCACCACGTAGCCGAGGCCGACCGCGCCGGTGACGATGATCCAGTACATGGGCAGATCGGATGCTGCCGCCGCCGCCGCACCCCACCCCGGCAGCCCGATGGCCGAGAACCCCAGCACGATCGTCGCCCAGTTCAGCCAGGCGAAGTTGCCGGTCACGACGAGCCAGGCCTGGGTGAGGATCACGATCGCGCCGGCGACCGCTCCGATGATCGCCGGGGCGGGGCCCGGCACGATCAGCCCGAGGAGCGGGGCGAAGAGGAACCACGGCACGATCAGCTGCGCGAAGTGGTTGCCGAGTACCTCCCCCTTGTGGAACCAGCGCGGCAGCAGGTGCGCCCAGCGGCTGAACGGGCCCGGCATCGGCTGGGTCTCGTGGTGGTAGGTCAGGGCGGTCAGGTCACGCCACTCGCCGCCCCCGCGGATCTTGATCATGCCCGCGCCGAACTCGAGCCGGAACACCAGCCACCAGAACAGCACGATCACCACGGTGGGCGGGGGCTGTTCCCGCGAGCCGAGGAAGGCCGCGAGGAACCCGGCCTCGAGCAGCAGCATCTCCCAGCCGAAGCCGTAGAACGTCTGGCCGATGCTCGTGATGGACATGTATCCGAACCACAGGGCGAGAAAGCACAGCATCGGCACCCATGGCGGACCCAGCTGCGGGATGCCGGCCACGACGAGCAGCGCGATCCCGATGCCGGCGGCGCAGAGCAGGCGCAGTCGGGCATCGGTGTATGCGACGCGGCGGAACAGCGTGGGACGCAGCATCCGTCGTCGGCTCTTGCTGGTCGCCGTCCACGCCAGCAGCCGCGGTGCCGGCAGCAGGCCGCGCTCACCGCACAGGGCGGGGAACTGATTCAGGCTCGACAGGAACGCGATCGCGAAGAGGGCCGCGATGCCGCGCTGCAGCACCTCCCGCGCGAAACCGAAGTCGACCGCCGCGAAGCCCTCCATTCGCCCACGCTAGGCGCCCGTGGCGGTGTTCGGAACCCGCCGGCTGCCCACGGTGTGCGCTGCGTCCCGCCGTGAATGCGGCGGAAAGCAGACCCTGAACGGGGGACGGCCGGGGGCGGGTGGGCGGCCTGCTCAGGCGAAGGCGCCGACGCCGGTGATGTCGCGGCCGATCAGAAGCGCCTGGATCGATTCGGTGCCCTCGTAGGTGTGGATGGCCTCGATGTCGGCCATGTGCTGCATCACCCCGTTCTCGAGCAGGATGCCGTTGCCGCCGAGCATGTCGCGGGCCGTCGACGCCACGCGTCGCGCCGCACGGGTGTTGTGGAACTTGGCCAGCGAGGCCTGGGTGGGTCGCAGCCTGCCCGCCGCCTCGAGGTCGGCCAGACGCCGGCAGTAGAGCTGCATCGACGTGAGCGTCTCGAGCATCCCGGTGAGCCGCTCCTGCACCATCTGGAATCGCGCGAGCGGCTTGCCGAACTGCATGCGCTGCTGGGAATACGCCAGCGCGGTCTCGTAGCAGGCGGTGGCGTGACCGAGGGCCGACCAGGCGACGCCGGTGCGCGTGGCGTAGAGCACCCTCGACGCGTCGCGGAAGCTCGCCGCGCCCGGCAGCACGTCGTCGGAGCGCACTCGCACGTCGTCGAGGCGGATGTGGGCCTGGTGGATGCCGCGCAGCGCCCCCTTGCCGGCGATGACCGTGCCCGTGTATCCCGGCGCCGTCTGCTCCACCAGAAAGCAGCGCACGGCGCCGTGGTCGTCCGCCCCCTCATCGTCGACCCGGGCCCAGACGAAGGTGATGCCGCCGGAGGCGCCGTTGCCGATCCATTTCTTGGCTCCCCGCAGCAGCCAGCCGTCGCCGTCACGGCGCGCCTGCGTCTCGAGTGAGACCGAGTCCGAGCCGTGGTCCGGCTCGGTCAGAGCGAAGGCCCCGAGCACCTCGCCGCGCGCCAGGGCGTGCAGCCACCGCTCCTGCTGGGCGGCGCTGCCGAAGAGGGCGAGCGTGCGCAGGGCGAGCCCACCCTGCACGGCGAGGATGGTGCCCAGCGAGCCATCACCGCGCGAGAACTCCATGTTCACCAGTCCCGCGGCCAGGGGCGAGATCCGGGTGAGCTCGGGATGCTCGATGCCATCGGCCAGCAGATCGGCGGCGCCCATGCCGCGCACGAGATCGCGGTCGTATGTCGCGGAATCCCAGGCATCGGCTGCGCCCGGGGCGACCTCGTCGACAAAGGCCTCGGCGCGGCGCCAGGTGGCGAGGTCCTCGCCGTCGACGTCGTCGAACACGGCGTAGTAGTCGGTGCGCCGGCGTTCGAGGATGTCGTACACGTCGGCGCCGCCTCCCGGCACGCCGGCGGAAGGGGAGTCGGGAGAGGCCATGACAGCAGGCTAATCCGCGAAACCCGGTCCCAACAAGAATGAAACGCGGTTTCGGTACGAGCGCGAGCCAGAGCGGGGAGCGGGTCGGCCGCGCGCCTCAGGCGTCGAGCTCGTCCCGCACCCGCCGCGCCATCTCGGCCACGGGCATCCTGCGCGGGAAGACGGCGACCACGACGTCGTCGTCGGCGGCGCGGTCGCCGTCCGGGTGCACGCCGCCCTCCGGGTGCACGCCGTAGCGGCGAAGGGCACCGTCGAGCGCGGTGCGCAGCACCGACACCGGCACGCGGCTGGTGCCTCGCAGCAGGCGCCGGAGCACGTGATTGTGCAGGGCGGTCACGAGAGCGGCGAAGCCGACGGTATCCAGGGGGTCGACCCCCGGCAGGCTCCGACGCAGGTACTCGTCGAACAGGCGCTCGTACTGGAACACCGTCACGATCTCGCGGTCGCGCAGGGCGGGCACCTCTCGCACGATCTGATAGCGGCGGCGAGCCAGCTGCGGATCGCGCGCGAAGTGTCGGTACGCGCGCTGCGAGGCATCGCACACTGCCACCCAGGGGTTGTCGTGCCCGCGATCGAGCCACTGCCGCAGGTCGGCCAGAAGCACGTCGTGGTCGGCGAAGACCACGTCCTCCTTGCCGCCGAACTGGCGGAAGAACGTCGATCGCGACATGCCCGCGGCCTGCGCGATCTGCTCGACCGACGTGGCCTCGAAGCCGTGCCGGGCGAACAGATCCAGCGCCGCGCCCACGACGAGGTTGCGGGCGGCGGCCGGGGCGGGTGTCTCGCTCATGACAAGGCCTCAGCCTAGTCTCGGCACGGCGCGAATCGCGGGGGCGGCTGCTGCGCGCGGCCCATCGTGTCCACGAGCCTCATCCTCTTCCGTGAGCGCTGTCAACCCTGTTGTGCCCTCGGGGGGCCGCGAGTGGGATGAATCCCATGGAATCTCTCTGGCGCACCGGCCGTGACCGCGTGGATGGAAGCGCCCTGCCCTCCGGCGTCCATCACGACGTCGCGATCGTCGGCGCCGGCATCACGGGACTCGCCACGGGGCTCATGCTGGTCCGCGAGGGTCGCGATGTGGCGATCGTCGAATCCGGAGAGGTCGCCGAGCTGGCCACGGGCGGCAACACGGGCAAGGTGACGCTGCTGCAGGGCAGCGTGCTGCAGTCGCTGCGACGCCACCACCCCGCCTCGCTCGTGCGCGCATACGTCGAGGCCAACCGCGCCGGCGCGGCGTGGCTGCGCGAGTTCGCCGACGATGCGGGCGTGCCCTACACGGTTCGCACCGCGCTCTCCTACGCGCACACTCCCCGGGGGCTGGCCACCGTGGATGCGGAGGTCGCCGCGGCGCGCGAAGCGGGACTGCCGGCGCACCGGCTGGGTGTCGAGGCCGGCCACGACGTTCCGTTCCCCGTGATGGGTGCCGCCGCACTCGACGGCCAGTTCGCGATCGACCCCGTGCGCGTCGCCGACGCTCTCGCCCGTGCCTTCATCGCCGCGGGCGGAAGCCTGTACACCCGCACGCACGTGCACGCCGTCCGCACCATCCCGCATCCCTGTCTCGAGACGGATGCCGGCAGGCTCCACGCCCGACGCATCGTGCTGGCCACCGGTGCGCCCATCGTGGACCGCGGCCTGACCTTCGCCAAGGTGCGCGGCTCGCGGTCCTCGTGCGTCGCATTCGAGCTCGATGAGGCGGTGCCGCCGACGATGATGCTCTCGGTCGACGCGCCGGGACGCTCGCTGCGCCCCGTGACGGCCGACGATGGTCCGGCCGAGGCGGTGCGACTGGTCGTGGGGGGCAACGGCCACCCCGTCGGGCGTGCGGATTCGGAGGCGGCGCTGGTCGACGATCTCGTGGCATGGACGCGTCGGCATTACCCGTCGGCCCGGCCGACCCACCGCTGGTCGGCGCAGGACTACGAGTCCCACAACCTGGTGCCGTTCGTGGGGACGATGCCGCGCACGCTCGGCTGCGTGCGGTTCGCGACCGGATACGCCAAGTGGGGCCTGAGCAACGGCCCCGCCGCCGCACTGCGGCTCGCGGCCGAGATCCGCGGCACGGCCTTTCTCGAGCGGCCGCGGTGGATGGTGCGCATCGCCACCCGGCTGACGGTGCCCTCCGACATCGGACGCGGCCTGCGTGAGGGCGCGAACGTCGGGGTCGAAGCGGCGAAGGGCTGGCTGCGGGCCGAAGAGACGCCGGTGCCCGTGCCGCGGCCCGCCGAGGGCGAGGGGGTCGTCGCCAACCGCGCGGGACGGCCCGTGGCGATCTCGACCGTGGACGGTCGCACACGAGCGGTCAGTGCGGTCTGCTCGCACCTGGGTGGCGTGGTGGAGTGGAACGACGAGGAATGCACGTGGGACTGCCCGCTGCACGCGTCGCGCTTCGCGCCCGACGGAACGCGCATCGAAGGGCCGGCCTCGACCGGGCTCTCACGCGTTGCGCATCCCCACGACGATGCATCCTCAGCGGAACCGTCGGGGGTGCGCCCCACGTCGGGGGCGAGCAGGGGCCGGTAGTAGGCTGGGGGACTGGTCGATATCTCGACGTCGAGACGTTTCTCGCGTCTCGGGCAACCCCGTCGCCCCATCTGAAGGACTGCAACGTGGATCTCTACGAGTACCAGGCACGCGATCTGTTCGAGAAGTACGAGGTGCCGGTACTGCCCGGCATCATCGCCGACACCCCTGAGGAGGCGAAGGCGGCCGCCGAGAAGATCGGCGGGGTCGTCGTCGTCAAGGCCCAGGTCAAGACGGGGGGCCGCGGCAAGGCTGGCGGCGTCAAGGTGGCGAAGAACGCCGACGAGGCATACGAGGCCGCGAAAGCCATCCTCGGCCTCGACATCAAGGGGCACGTGGTCTCGCGTGTCATGATCGCCGGCGGCGCCAAGATCACGCGCGAGTTCTACTTCTCGGTGCTCCTGGATCGCGCCAACCGCTCGTACCTCAGCCTGGCCAGCGTCGAAGGCGGTGTCGAGATCGAACAGCTCGCCGTCGAGAAGCCCGAGGCGCTCGCGCGCATCGAGGTCGACCCGCTGCAGGGGATCGATGCGGCCAAGGCCCGTGAGATCGCCGACGCGGCCGGCTTCGACGCCGAGCTCGCGCCCAAGGTCGCCGACGTCTTCGTCAAGCTGTACGACGTCTACAAGGGCGAGGACGCCACGCTGGTCGAGGTCAACCCGCTCGTGCAGACCGAAGACGGCGAGATCATCGCCCTCGACGGCAAGGTCACGATCGACGAGAACGCCGCCTTCCGGCACACGAACCACGCGCAGCTCGAAGACAAGGCCGCGGCCGACCCCCTCGAGGCGAAGGCCAAGGAGAACGACCTCAACTACGTCAAGCTCGACGGGCAGGTCGGCGTGATCGGCAACGGCGCGGGCCTGGTCATGTCGACGCTGGACGTCGTCGCCTACGCCGGGGAGCGCCACGGCGGCGTCAAGCCGGCGAACTTCCTCGACATCGGCGGCGGTGCATCGGCCGAGGTCATGGCCGCGGGCCTGGACGTCATCCTGGGCGACCCACAGGTCAAGAGCGTGTTCGTCAACGTCTTCGGCGGCATCACCGCCTGCGACGCCGTCGCGAAGGGCATCGTCGGTGCGCTGGCCGAACTCGGCTCCACGGCGACGAAGCCGCTCGTGGTGCGCATCGACGGCAACCGCGTCGAGGAGGGCCGCCGCATCCTCGCCGAGGCCAACCATCCGCTCGTCACCCTGGCCGCCACGATGGACGAGGGCGCCGACAAGGCCGCCGAGCTCGCCCACGCCTGACCCGAGAACTCCGAAAAGGACTGCAGAGAAATGTCGATCTTCCTCACCAAGGACTCCAAGGTCATCGTCCAGGGCATCACGGGCGGCGAGGGCACCAAGCACACCGCGCTCATGCTCAAGGCGGGCACCCAGGTCGTCGGCGGCGTGAACGCGCGCAAGGCCGGCACGACCGTGCTGCACAAGGACGCGTCGGGCGCCGACATCGAGCTTCCCGTCTTCGGCTCGGTCGCCGAGGCGATGAGTGCGACCGGTGCCGACGTCTCGATCGCGTTCGTCCCGGCCGCGTTCACGAAGGCGGCGATGGTCGAGGCCATCGACGCCGAGATCCCGCTGCTGGTGGTCATCACCGAGGGCGTCCCGGTCGGCGACACCGCCGAGGCCTGGGCCTATGCGCAGAGCAAGGGCAACACGACCCGCATCATCGGCCCCAACTGCCCCGGCGTCATCACGCCCGACGAGGCGCTGGTGGGCATCACGCCGGCCAACATCACCGGCAAGGGCCCCATCGGGCTCGTGTCGAAGTCGGGCACCCTGACCTATCAGATGATGTACGAGCTGCGCGATCTCGGGTTCTCGACCGCCATCGGCATCGGCGGCGACCCGATCATCGGCACCACCCACATCGACGCGCTCCGGGCGTTCGAGGCGGACCCCGAGACGAAGGCCATCGTGATGATCGGCGAGATTGGCGGCGACGCCGAGGAGCGTGCGGCCGACTTCATCAAGGCGAACGTGACCAAGCCGGTCGTCGGCTACGTCGCCGGCTTCACCGCACCCGAGGGCAAGACGATGGGCCACGCGGGCGCCATCGTCTCGGGCTCGGCCGGCACGGCGCAGGCCAAGAAGGAGGCCCTCGAGGCCGCCGGAGTCAAGGTCGGCAAGACGCCGTCCGAGACCGCTTCGCTGATGCGCGAGATCATCGAAGGGCTCTGAGCCACGACACCGTACGAAGGGGTGGATGCCGCGGCATCCACCCCTTCGTCGTTGCGGCGTAGGCTGGCGCCATGCCATTGACCGGAGAGTATCTGCCGAGCACCGCCGAGTGGGCCCGCACCCAGGCGGAGCGATACGAAGCCAGCGGCGGCACCGAGGCCAACCTGCTGCGGGGCGTGCCGATCATCGTGCTGACCACCGTCGGTGCGAAGACGGGCGGGCTGCGCAAGACCGCGCTGATGCGCGTCGAGCACGACGGTCGTTACGCCGTCGTCGCCTCCAAGGGCGGGGCGCCGCAGCCGCCCCAGTGGTACTGGAACATCCGCGCCGAGCCGCACGTGGAACTGCAGGACGGGGCGCGCAAGCGTGACTACGTGGCGCGTGAGCTCGACGGCGCCGAGTACGACGAATGGTGGGCGCGTGCCGCCGAGGTGTGGCCCGACTACAACGAGTACCAGACCAAGACCGACCGCCGCATCGCGGTGTTCGTGCTGGAGCCGGTCGCCGACTGACGACGTCGGCGAACGCACGCGGGAGGTCGGCGGGGCAGACCGGCGCGATGGGATTGCGCGGGTAGGGTCGTGAGGCCATGAATCGCCTGCTCGTCGTTCTGCTCAGCGGTTTCGACGCCTGCGTGCAGGCCGCCGCGATCCTCGCGTCCATCGCCGCACCGCTCACGGTGCTCTGGGTCTTCGGACTCGGGGGCGAGGCGGACTGGGCCGCGCTGTGGCCCGTGACGGCGACGATCTGGCAGCTGGGGCACCTGGTGCCCGTCGACATCGCCTTGCCCGAGGCCGTCACCGCTTCGCTGGGGATCTCTGCGGCCGCCTCGCAGTTCGTCGTCTCGCTCGCGCCGCTGGCGATCGTCGTCTTCGTCGTCTTCTTCGGCGTGCGCTCCGGCGCGCGCGCCGCGCGGGCGGGCGCCTGGATCTCGGGCCTGGTCGCGGCGCTGCTCGTGGCGGCGGCGGTGTCGACCGCCATCCACCTGTCTTCGGTCAACCCCGTCGCGCAGACGCAGACCTGGCAGGCGATCCTCCTGCCGACCGCGCTGTACACGGCAGCAGTGCTCGCGGGAGCGATCGTCACCGCCTGGCTCGAGGGCGACGACGGCGTCGTCGACCGCCTGCGCGACCAGCTGGAGGGGCGGTCGGCGCCCTGGCCGGTCGTCCCCGGCGTCATCGCCCGCTCCGGCGCGATCGTCGTGTCGGCTCTGGTCGGGGTCTCAGCGATCGCCGTGGCGGTGGCCCTGGTCAGCGGCACCGGGCGGATCATCGCGCTCTACCAGGGCGGCAACCTCGACATCCTCGGCGCGGCCCTGCTCACCCTCGGTCAGCTGGCGTATCTGCCCACCCTCATCGGGTGGGCGATGGCCTGGGTCGCCGGGCCCGGATTCGCCCTCGGCGAGGCGTCGACGATCTCTCCGGTCGGCGCCGATCTGGGCGTCGTGCCCGCCGTGCCGGTGCTCGGGGCGATCCCCGACATCCAGAACATGTGGATGCTGCTGGTCGTGCTGCTGCCCGTCGCCGCCGGGGCCTTCGCCGGATGGGTGGCCCGCTCCGATCTCGTCGTCGCCCTCCGTTCGTCGCCGGGCCCGTCCGGGCGGCGCCGCGGCCACGGGTCTATCGGCGACCCGATGGGGCCGCGGGTCGTCGTCACCGCGGGGATCGCGGCCGTCGCCGCGATCGCGGCCGCCGCGGTGGCCGCGGCAAGCTCGGGCGCCATCGGGCCGGGCAGACTCGCCCAGGTCGGGCCGGCACCCGGCCTCGTCGCGCTCGCGGTGGGCGGCGAAGTGCTGCTCGGCGCGGCGATCCTGCTGCTGTCACCGCGTCGGCTCTCCGATCCGGCACCTGGTGCCGGGCGTGCCGCACCGCAGCCGTGGCGGGACCCGCTTCCGGCGCCCCTGTGGACGGTGCTCGATGAGACCGAGCTCGATGAGACGAAGCGCGATGAGACGAAGCGCGATGACACCGAGCTCGTGGGCGCTCAGTCGCCGGCTTCGGAGGAGTCAGCAGAAGCAGGGACCGACGAGAGCGCGAACGAGACCGCGCCCCTCCCGCGCCCCGAGTCCCCGGGCGAGGGATCGCCTCCACCCGCCCCGTAGACTGGAACCGTGCTGACCGTCGCTGTTCTGATCTCGGGCGCGGGGTCCAACCTCCGTGCGCTGCTCGAGGCGGCGGCCCTTCCCGACTACCCCGCCCGGGTCGTCGCGATCGGGGCGGATCGCGAGGCCGAGGGGTTCGCGCACGCCGAGGCCTTCGGCATCCCCCGCTTCGTGGTCCCGTGGCGCGGCTCCGCTGCCCGCGCGGACTGGGGCGACGAACTCATTCGCGCCCTGGATGAGGTGCAGCCCGACCTGATCGTGCTGAGCGGGCTGATGCGTCTGCTGCCGCCCGCGGTGGTGGCACGCTACGCGCCATGCATCCTCAACACGCATCCCGCGCACCTGCCCGAATTCCCGGGGGCCCACGCCGTGCGGGACGCGCTCGCCG
The DNA here is from genome assembly GCF_033792225.1 of Microbacterium sp. LRZ72. Taxonomy (NCBI): domain Bacteria; kingdom Bacillati; phylum Actinomycetota; class Actinomycetes; order Micrococcales; family Microbacteriaceae; genus Microbacterium; species Microbacterium sp. LRZ72. Next base: position 353,307 of record NZ_JANGEX010000002.1, on the reverse strand, counting down.
CGGGCGCGTCGACGACCGGGGCGAGCGTCATCGTCGTCGATGACGGGGTCGACACCGGCCCGGTGCTCGCGCAGGAACGCGTGAGCGTGCACGCCGACGACACCGAGCAGAGCCTGCACGCCCGCATCAAACCCGTCGAGCGCCGCCTGCTGATCGACGTGGTGCGGCGCATCGCCGTGGGCGAGCTCGACCTCGCCGCGGTCACGAGCGCCGCCCGCACCTGAAAACCGTCCCCGAGAACCGGGGCCGGGCATGCCCCGTCGCCCCACCCGACCGCGAAGGAGCCGTCATGGCAGGTCCCACTCACGATCCATCCCGATACCGCAGCCGCGACATCGTCCCGATACGTCGTGCGCTCGTGTCGGTGAGCGACAAGACCGACCTGCTCACGCTCGCCGAGGCGCTCACGTCCGCGGGAGTCGAGATCGTCTCGACGGGTTCCACCGCGGCGAAGATCCGCGATGCCGGCCATGCCGTCACCGACGTGGCAGCGGTGACGGGCTTTCCGGAGTCGCTCGATGGCCGGGTCAAGACCCTGCACCCCGCGGTGCACGCCGGCCTGCTCGCCGACCTGCGCCTCGAAGAGCACGAGCGCCAGCTCGCGGAGCTCGACATCGCGCCGTTCGAGCTCGTCGTCGTCAACCTCTACCCCTTCGTCGAGACGGTCGCCTCCGGCGCCCAGGGCGACGACGTCGTCGAGCAGATCGACATCGGCGGTCCCGCGATGGTGCGTGCCTCGGCGAAGAACCACGCGAACGTGGCGATCGTCGTCTCGCCCGAGTCGTACCCGGCGATCATCGAGGCGGTGCGCGACGGCGGCACCTCGCTCGCGCAGCGCCGGGAACTGGCGGCGCGGGCATTCGCGCACACCGCGGCCTACGACACCGCGGTCGCGACCTGGTTCACCGAGGGCACGCTCTCGGACGACCGTGAGCTGCCCGAGCACCTGACGATCAAGGCCGAGCGCCAGGCGACGCTGCGCTACGGCGAGAACGCCCACCAGCGTGCGGCCATCTACACGCGCGTCGGCGGTCACGGCATCGCCCAGGCGACCCAGCTGCAGGGCAAGGAGATGTCGTACAACAACTACGTCGACGCCGATGCGGCCCTGCGCGCCGCCTTCGACCTGGTCAGGCCCGCGGTGGCGATCATCAAGCACGCCAACCCGTGCGGCATCGCGGTCACTGCGCCGAACGCGCTCGACCCGATTGCGAGCGCGCATCTGCGCGCGCACGAGTGCGACCCCGTCTCGGCGTTCGGCGGGGTCGTCGCCGCGAACCGACCCGTCACGATGAAGATGGCCGAGAACCTGCGCGACATCTTCACCGAGGTCATCGTGGCCCCGGCCTTCGAGCCCGATGCCCTGCAGGTGTTCTCCGAGCGCAAGAACATGCGGCTGCTGCAGCTTCCCCCGGACTGGAAGCAGGAGTCGATGGACGTGCGGCTGGTCTCGGGCGGCCTGCTGCTGCAGGACGCCGACCGCTTTCCCGACGACATCGATGCCGTCGCTGCCGATTGGGAGCTCGTCTCGGGCGAGCGCCCGGAAGACGCCGACATGGCCAACCTCATCTTCGCGTGGAAGGCGTGCCGGGCGGTCAAGTCCAACGCGATCGTGCTCGCGAAGAACTCCGCGACGGTCGGGATCGGGATGGGCCAGGTGAACCGGGTCGACTCCTGCCGCCTGGCCGTCGAGCGGGCCGGCGACCGCGCACGGGGCTCCGTCGCGGCATCCGACGCCTTCTTCCCGTTCTCGGACGGACCGGCCATTCTGCTCGACGCCGGGATCTCGGCGATCGTGCAGCCGGGCGGTTCCGTGCGCGACGACGAGGTGATCGCGGCTGCACGCGAGGCGGGCATCCCGATGTTCTTCACGGGGGAGCGCCACTTCTTCCATTGATCCGCGCGTCGCGCGCCGGCTCGCGGCCCGGCGCTTCGCCCCGCCCCCGGCGCGTCCCACTTCTTGTCGCCCAGGTTCCTTCCAGGCGACGAAAAGTGGGACACGGTGCGGTGGGAGGTGTCAGGCTGGACTCATGTTCAGCGATCCCGGCCAGGGCACCGCGCGCACCGCATCCATCGAGACGCTCGACACCCCCGACGGGGCGTTCACCGTGATCGTCGACGACCGCGAGCGCGTGCTCGCGTCCGGGTGGAGCGGCGATCCGGCCGCCGTGCTCGCCCGGCTGCGCGCACCGGCCCGGCCTGCGCGCGTGGTCGAGAGGGCCACGGATGCCGCAGCCGCGGTGCGCGCCTACTACGCCGGGGAGTGGGCTGCGGTCGCCGGGGTGCCCGTCGTGCTCTCCGGCACGGCGCTGCAGGTGCGGGGCTGGGAGGCGCTGCGGCGCATCGAGCCCGGCCGGCCGCTGACCTACGCGGCGTTCGCGGCGGCGTGCGGGGTCCCGACGGCGGTGCGCGCCGCGGCATCCGTCTGCGCGCGCAACGCCCCCGCGCTGTTCGTTCCCTGCCACCGGGTGCGCCGTGCCGATGGCGACGCGGGGGGCTTCGCATGGGGCGCCGAGGTGAAACGCGCCCTGCTCGATCGGGAAGCCGCCGCAAGGGTCGCCTGAGCTCGCACGCGCGGCATAAGCTGGTGGGCTGGGACGTTGCCCCACACGAACCCGCGTCCATCGCATCCGCACTCTTCTTGCGCCTGCCTGAGCGCCCACGAGGAACATGACCCGCACACCTGCGCCGCCGCCGCGGCTCTCCACGCCGCGCGCCCTCGCGCGCCTGCTGCCGTACGTGCGTCCCGTGCTGCCGCGGATGCTGCTCGGAGCGGGCAGCGCGCTGGTTGCCGCGCTGCTCGCCCTGACGATCCCGCTGGTGCTCGAGGTGATCGTGGCCGGTCCGATGGACTCCGGCGACCGGCTGCAGGTGGCGATCGGGGCGGGCGCGGTGCTCGCGCTGGGATTGCTTGAGGCCGCCGCCGTCTGGGCGCGGCGCTGGTTCATCCTCGGGCCGGCCACACGCATCGAGTACGACCTGCGCACGGGCTTCAACGAACGGCTCCAGCGGCTCCCCGTCGCCTTCCACGACCGCTGGCAGTCGGGCCAGCTGCTCAGCCGCATGATGCAGGACATCGGCGTGATCCGCCGGTGGGTGTCGTTCGGTCTCGTCCTGCTGGCCGTCAACCTGCTGACGATCGTCGTGGGCTCGCTGCTGCTGTTCCGCTGGCACTGGGCGCTCGGCGCGGTCTTCCTCGTCTGCTCGGCGCCTCTGTGGATCATCGCGTATCGGTTCGAGAAGCGGTACGGCACCCTCACGCGGCAGAGCCAGGACCAGGCCGGCGACCTCGCCACCTCCGTCGAGGAGAGCGTGCACGGCATCCGCGTGCTGAAGGCCTTCGGCCGCGGTCCGCACGCGCTGCAGAAGTTCACGCGGCAGGCCGAGACGCTGCGCACCACCGAGCTCGGCAAGGCGCGGGCGGTCGGCTCCATCTGGTTCTGGCTCGTGCTGCTGCCCGAGACCGCCTTCGCGCTCTGCCTGGCGGTCGGCATCGTGCTGAGCCTGCGGGGCGAGATCAGCGTCGCCGAGCTCTTCGCGTTCTTCGCGATGGCGACCGTGCTGCGGTGGCCGATGGAGTCGATCGGCTTCCTCTTCTCGTTCCTGCTCGACGCGCGCACCGCGACCGACCGCATCTTCGAGGTCTTCGACGAGCCCCAGACCATCTCCGACCCCGAGCCCGGCATGGCGACGAGCGTGGCCGAGCCGCGCGGTGCGCTCGCCTTCGAAGCCGCGCACTTTCGCTATCAAGACGCGCGCGACGGCGAACCCGACCTGCTCGACGGCGTGGATCTGGTGCTGCGTCCGGGCGAGACGATGGCGGTCGTGGGCCTCACCGGCTCGGGCAAGACCACCCTCACGACCCTGCCGACGCGCCTCTACGACGTGACGGGCGGGCGCGTCACCCTCGACGGCGTCGACGTACGCGACCTGCGCCTGGCCGAGCTGCGCCGGCACATCGCGACCGCCTTCGAAGACGCCACGCTGTTCTCGGCGAGCGTGCGCGAGAACGTGCTGCTCGGCCGCGACGATCTCGAACCCGGTTCCGCGGAGGCCGAGCGGCTGCTGCGCGACGCGCTCGACGTCGCGCAGGCGGAGTTCGTCGACGACCTGCCGGACGGCGTCGACACCGTCATCGGCGAAGAGGGGCTGAGCCTGTCGGGCGGGCAGCGGCAGCGGCTCGCCCTGGCGCGGGCCGTGGCCGCCCGGCCCGCCGTGCTCGTGCTCGATGACCCGCTGTCTGCGCTCGACGTCACCACCGAGGCGAAGGTGGAGGCGGGCCTGCGCCGGGTGCTCGCGCACACCACGGCGCTCGTCGTGGCCCACCGGCCGTCGACGGTGGCGCTGGCCGACCGTGTCGCGCTGCTCGAGGGGGGACGGGTGATCGATGTCGGCACGCACACCGAGCTGCTGCAGCGCAGCCCGCGATACCGCAACGTGATCTCGAGTCTCGAAGACGAGGACGCCCGCGCGAACGACGAGCCGGGGGTGATCGCGTGAGCGCCACGCTGCACGGCACCACCGGCGAGGATCGCTCCGACTACACCCGCGAGGAGAGCCGGCAGATCCGTCGGCGCTCCCTGCGTCTGCTCGGCGCGCTCGTCGCGCCGATGAAGGCGCGCGTCGCGCTGGCCGCGACGCTGCTGCTGCTCTCCACCGCCCTGCGGGTCGTCGGTCCCGCGCTCATCGCCTACGGCATCGACACGGCGCTGCCGGCCGCCCTCGACGAGGCCGACTGGATGCCGACCATCGGCGTCGTGGCGGTCTACGTGCTCTCCGCGGTCGGCGCCGCGGGTCTCATCGGCTGGTACGTCGTCGTCGCGGCGAGGCTGACCCAGGCGGTGATGCTCGACCTGCGCACGCGCATCTTCCATCACACCCAGCTGCTCAGCCTGGAGTTCCACGAGTCCTACACCTCGGGCCGTATCATCTCGCGGCAGACCAGCGACCTCGATGCGATCCGCCAGCTGCTCGACGGCGGGCTGAACGGCCTGGTCACGGGCGTGCTGTACGGCGGCTTCACATTCGTCGCGCTGATGCTCACCGACTGGCACTCCGGCGTCATCCTGGTGGCGATGGCCGTCCCCCTCGCGCTGCTCATGCGCTGGTTCTACCGGCGTTCCCAGGTGGTCTATCGCGAGTCCCGCGTGGTGAGCGCGCGGGTGATCGTGCAGTTCGTCGAGACCATGACCGGTATCCGCGCGGTCAAGGCGTTCCGTCGCGAGCGTCGCAACGACGACGAGTTCGGCCGGCTCTCCGGCGAGTACCGCGACGTCAACATGCGCTCCATCCGCCTGTTCGGCACGTTCGAGCCCGGCCTGATGGCGATCGCATCCACGTCGGTCGCGCTCGTGCTGCTCTGGGGCGGCATCCGGGTCGTCGACGGCGCCCTCGAGGTCGGCGTGCTGCTGGCCTCGGTGCTCTATGTGCGCAACTTCTTCGCGCCCCTGCAGGAGGTGGCCTTCTTCGTCAACTCGTTCCAGTCCGCCACCGCGGCGCTCGAAAAGGTCTCGGGCGTGCTCGAGGAGCGACCGACGGTCGCGGAACCGGCGGATGCCGTGGACCTGCCCGCCCCGCGCGGCCGGCTGCACTTCGACGGGGTGCGGTTCGCGTACGCGGGCGGCCCGACGATCCTGCCGGACTTCTCGCTCGAGATCGAGGCCGGCCAGACGGTCGCCCTGGTCGGCACCACCGGCGCCGGCAAGTCGACCCTCGCCAAGCTGCTCTCGCGCTTCTATGACCCCACCCGCGGCGCGATCACCCTCGACGACGTCGACCTGCGGCGGCTGCGCACCGAGGATCTGCGCCGCGCCGTGGTCATGGTCACGCAGGAGGCGTACCTGTTCAGCGGCACGGTCGCCGAGAACATCGCCCTCGGGCGGCCCGACGCGACGCTCGAGCAGATCCAGGAGTCGGCGCGTGCCGTGGGGGCGGACGAGTTCATCCGCGCGCTGCCCGACGGCTACGACACCGACGTCAACAAGCGCGGCGGGCGCGTCTCGGCCGGGCAGCGTCAGCTGATCTCGTTCGCGCGCGCCTTTCTGGCCGACCCCGCCGTGCTGATCCTCGACGAGGCCACCGCGGCGCTCGACATCCCCTCCGAGCGGCAGATCCAGCAGGCGCTGCAGACGCTGCTGGCCGATCGCACGGCGATCATCATCGCGCATCGCCTGTCGACGGTGGCGATCGCCGACCGGGTGCTGGTGATGGAGCATGGGCGCATCGTCGAGGACGACGTGCCCGCGGCGCTCATCGGCGGAGAAGGACGCTTCGCCCGGCTGCACGCCGCATGGCGCGACTCCTTGGTGTGAGCCGGCGCTCGGTCAGAGCACGTGCGCGGCGACGACCTCGCCGAACTCGGTCTCGGCCACGGGGGTGAAGCCCATGCGGTGGAAGAAGGCCTCGGGGCCTTCCTCGCCCTCCTCGTAGATCACGTGCACCCGCTCTTCGCCGCGCGCGCGGGCCTCGTCGAGCAGGCTCTCGATCGCGAAGCGGCCGATGCCACGGCCCTGGTCGTCGGCATCGACGTTGATGCGCAGCACCACCGAGCGGAAGTAGTCCTCGGGGGCTTCGTGATCGAAGCTGGCGCTGACGAATCCGACGACCTCGTCGCCGTCGAGCACCACGCGCTGCCAGCTCGTCGCCGGATTGACCACGGCCGCCTGGATTCCGTATGAGATGGGAGCGAGGAACTGCTCCTGTCCCGGCTTGAGCGAGAGGTTGTTCACCGCCACGATCGTCGACGCAGACAGTTCGACCAGGTTGAGGTCCGCCATGACGCCAGAGTAATGCCTCTCGCCCGCCGTCGTGTGCCCGGCTGCCGTCCTGCGGGACGCCCACCGCCCCGAGATATCTTGATATCGAGATACCCTCGGGCCGTGCGATAGGCTTGTCGTCGGCTTGCACGCGCACGAGAAGTGAGGATTCCGCCTTGGAGAAGATCAAGGTCGAGGGCACCGTCGTCGAACTCGACGGCGACGAGATGACCCGCATCATCTGGCAGTTCATCAAGGACTCGCTGATCCACCCGTATCTCGATGTGGACCTGGAGTACTACGACCTGTCGATCGAGAAGCGCGATGAGACCGACGACCAGATCACGGTCGACGCGGCGAACGCGATCAAGAAGCACGGCGTCGGCGTCAAGTGCGCCACGATCACGCCCGACGAGGCACGTGTCGAGGAATTCGGGCTCAAGAAGATGTGGCGCTCGCCCAACGGCACCATCCGCAACATCCTCGGCGGCGTGATCTTCCGCGAGCCGATCATCATCTCCAACATCCCGCGCCTGGTGCCGGGCTGGAACAAGCCGATCATCGTCGGTCGCCACGCCTTCGGCGACCAGTACCGCGCCACCGACTTCCGGTTCGAGGGCGAGGGCACTCTCACGATGACCTTCACGCCCAAGGACGGCGGTGAGCCGCAGTCGTTCGAGGTGTTCCAGTCGCCCGGCTCCGGCGTCGCGATGGGCATGTACAACCTCGACGAGTCGATCCGCGACTTCGCGCGCGCCTCGCTCAACTACGGCCTGGGCCGCGACTACCCGGTCTACCTGTCGACCAAGAACACGATCCTGAAGGCGTACGACGGCCGGTTCAAGGACCTGTTCCAGGAGGTCTACGACGCCGAGTTCAAGGACAAGTTCGAGGCCGCGGGTCTCACGTACGAGCACCGCCTGATCGACGACATGGTCGCCTCGTCCCTCAAGTGGGAGGGCGGCTACGTCTGGGCGTGCAAGAACTACGACGGCGACGTGCAGTCCGACACCGTGGCGCAGGGCTTCGGATCGCTCGGACTGATGACCAGCGTGCTGACCACGCCCGACGGCAGCATCGTCGAGGCCGAGGCCGCGCACGGCACCGTGACCCGGCACTACCGTCAGCACCAGCAGGGCAAGCCCACCTCGACCAACCCGATCGCCTCGATCTTCGCGTGGACGCGCGGGCTGCAGCACCGCGGCAAGCTCGACGGCAACGACGCGCTCATCGAGTTCGCGAACACCCTCGAGAACGTCGTGGTGACGAGCGTCGAGTCCGGGGCGATGACCAAGGACCTGGCCCTTCTGGTCGGTCCCGACCAGGCATACCAGACCACCGAGGACTTCCTCGCGACGATCGACGCGAACCTCAAGGAGCGGCTCGGCGCGTAGCGCCCCGGGCGCGACGACGAAGAGGGGGTGGATGCCGCGGCATCCACCCCCTCTTCGCATTCACGGGCGAGGACCCGGCCGCGGGCGTCGGGTCAGGCGTGCACCCACACGTCGGTGCCGACGGGGGCCCACTCGTAGACCCACTTGGCCAGATCGGTGGGCATGCCCACGCAGCCGTGGCTCGTGGGAGTGCCCCAGTTCTGATGCCAGTAGACGGCGTGGAAGGCCTGGTCGCCGGAGAAGTACGAGACCCATTCGACATCGGGCTGCAGGTAGCCCACCTCGTCGTTGCCCATGTCCTGGATGCGCACCTTGGCCTGCACCTTGTGCCAGCCGAGGTTGGTCTCCCAGCCGCTCTTGCCGCTCGAGATGGCCCACGAGTCGACGACGTCGCCGTTCTCCATCAGCGTCACCCGCTGCGACGACAGATCGACCTCGAGCAGGCGTTCCAGCGAGGTCGTCTCGAAGTCGGTCTCGGTGACCTCGAGCGCGTAGGCGGCCTCGCCCGCGGCGAGCTGCGTGGCGAACGCGGCCGCGATGCCGGCGGTGCCGGCCAGTTCGCGACCGGTTCTGCCCTCGGTCTCGGTGCGCAGAACGGTGCCGTTGGCGTCGGTGACGACCGTGGCGTCGACGGCGTCACGGTCGACCCGCTCGGGCAGGTTCGCGACGGCCTTCTCGATGGCGGCTTCGTCGGCGGTGACGTCGATCGTCCCCTGCTCGGGGTCCGGGGTGAGCGTGAGCCAGGATGCCGTCGTGTCGGGCTTGACGGGCACCGTCCGCTCGTCGCCGACGTAGAAGCCGACGTCGGCGAGCATGGCGTTGATCTCGTCGGTGCGGGCCGTCGCGGCATCCGTCGTGATGTCGGCCTCGAGGGCGACGAGCTCGGTCTCGAGCGTGGCTTCGGCCTCACCGGCGAGCAGGGCGCCGAGGTAGGCGTCGGTGACGAGGTCGGGTTCCACGCCGCGGCCGTCGACCGCCGGGGTGACGGCGTAGGCGTTCGCGGAGTCGTCGTAGGCCACGGTCGCATCGACGGGCTCTTCCCACACGTCGGCCAGGGTGGTGGCCAGCGCCGTCTCCGAGGCGGCCGGGTCGAGCTCGGGGGAGGATCGGTCGGGTGCCGGGAACCACGCACCGACGTTCCACGCGGGTGCGGCGGCGAGGGCATCTCGCGCCAGATCGGCGGCCGGCAGCGTCGCGCCCAGGTCGGCCCCGGTCACAGTGACCGCCGTGGTGCCCACGTCGACGGTGACGCTCGTGTCGGCGATGGTGTCGGCGATCGCGGTGGTCGCGGCCTCCTGCGTCAGGCCGCCCACGGGCACGCCCGCGACCGTGACCCCCGGCGCGATGAGCGTCGTGCCGAAGTACCAGCCGGCGCCTGCGAGCGCGGCGACGGGCAGCCCGATCCAGAGCAGCAGCGGCCACCGCCGGCGCCGGGGCGCGGGCTCGGTGGGTGCCCACTCGACGATGGGGTCATCGCCGCCGGGGCGTGCGGAGTCCTCGCTCGTGCTGGGTGGTGTCACCACATCCGTCACGGTCGCCCCCTGTGTATCGCATCGGACTGCGTCTTGCCGGTCGTCGCACCGCTCGGCGCGAGAGACGTCTTCACCGAGTGTAGGCGACGCATTATCACGTTTGGGCAACGCTTCGCCACACGCGTGGCGCCGGCGGCCGGGGCGCCGCCTCGTGCGTCCGGCGTCGGAGATGTCGCGAGCGTCGGCCCGCTGGCGCGGATCCCTCCGATTCTCGACGCATCCCCGACGCCGAGAGCGGGCGCCCGGTCAGCTCAGGCAGAGCTCCTGGAATGTCGTGAAGCTTTCCTCGAACTGCTCGCCCATCGCCTCCATCTGCGACACGTCGCCGCTCGACATCGCCTCGATCGCCTCGCCCATCGCGGCGAACCCGGCCTGAAGATCGGGCAGGATCTCGGCGATCTCGGGGTTGGTGACCTCGTCCGAGATGCCCTCGAGCTCGGCGGCGGCCTCGTCGAGCGCCTCACGCGCCACGGCCGGATCCTCACTCATGCCCTCTTCGAAGTCCACGACGGCGGACTGGATCGTCTCGGTGACGACCTGGCAGGCCTCCGCGACGGTCTGGTCGCTGCCGGCATCCGCGTCGCCGCCGGAGTCCGAGCCGAACGCGCAGCCGGTCAGCACGAGTATCGTGCCGGCAGTGATGCCGAGCGTGGTGAGTGTTCTGCTCATGGTCGTACCCCCTGGTGCGGCCAGCCTAGGCGCTTCCGCCGAAGTGAGGCCGCGCGCGGCTACGGAAAGACCTTGCCCGGATTGAGGATGCCGAGGGGGTCGAAGGCCGCGACGACACGGCGCTGCAGCTGCCACTGGGCGTCGCCCAGTTCGTCGGCGAGCCAGCGGCGCTTCAGGATGCCGATGCCGTGCTCTCCCGTCAGCGTTCCACCGAGGCGCAGGGCGGCGGCGAAGAGCTCCCCTGCGGCTTCCCAGATGCGCTCGGGCACCTCGGGGCCGTCGAAGACGAAGTTCGGGTGCAGGTTTCCATCGCCGGCGTGGGCGACCGTCGGGATCACGACCTCGTAGTCGCGCTCGATGCGGGCGATCTCGTCGAACATCGCGGGCAGGGCGCTGCGCGGGACCGAGACGTCCTCGATCAGCGTCGTGCCGAGCGCCTCCATGGCGGCGTGGAACGACCGGCGGATCGTCAGCAGGCGTTCGCCCTCCTCCGCGTCGTGCGAGACGGCGACCGTTCCGCCCGCCTCGGTGAGCACGGCCGCGACCGCGTCGGACTCGATTGCCGCGGCCGGTCCGTCCGTCTGCACGGTCAGCTGCGCGGCCCCCGGGGTCGGCGCCGCGAGACCGAGCAGATCGTGCACGGCGGCGAGGCTCGCGGCATCCATCAGCTCCATGACGGCGGGCTGGATGCCGGCGGCCGTGACCGCGGCCGACGCCCTCGCCGCGGGGGCCACGCCCTCGAAGGTGGCCGCGACGGTGCACACCGTGCCGGGCACGAGGGGGCGCAGCTTGAGGGTCGCGCCGACGATCACACCCAGGCGCCCCTCCGACCCGATCACGAGCGAGGTCAGGTCGAGGCCGGTGACGCCCTTGACGCTGCGGTGGCCGAGGTGCAGCAGTTCACCGTCGGCCAGCACGATGTCGACGCCCAGTACGGCGTCGCGCACCACGCCGTACTTCGCGCACAGCAGGCCGCCGGCGCCGGTCGCGATGTTGCCGCCGACGGTCGAGATGGCCCGGCTGGCGGGATCCGGCGGCCACCACAGGCCGTGCGTGGCGAGGGCCGCGTTGAGGTCGGCGTTCAGGATGCCGGGTTCCACGACGGCGAGCAGGTCGTCCGCGCTCACCTCGACGATACGGGTCAGGCGCGCGGTCGAGAGCACGATCTCGCCCGCGCCCGCGATGCCCGCTCCGGCGAGCCCTGTGCCGGCGCCGCGCACGACGACGGGTGTGCGCGTGGCGGTGGCGATGCGCATGGTGGCCTGGACGTCGTCGACCGAGCGCGCCTCGATCACCGCGAGGGGTGCCGCGCTCGATCGGTGCCCGGACTTGTCGGTGCGTGCGCGCTCAAGAGCCGCTTCGGTCGTGTCGACGCGGTCGCCCAGGGCATCGCGCAGCCGCGTGAGGGCGTCGGCGGCGTCGCGGTTCATGCGAAGCGGCGGCGCCCCACCAGCACGCCGGCCGTCACGGCGACGACGCCGAAGGCGAGGCCGACCCAGGGCTGGCCCAGGCTCCACCACGCCAGCGTGACGGACGCGAAGATGAGCAGCTCCACGAGCGCGGCGACGAACGGGTGCACCGCCAGCACTGCGCGCGGCGAGACGAACAGCGCCCAGACGAGGATCGCGAGAGCCGGGGCGCCGATGCCCGCCACGATGTTCCAGGGCAGAACGAACGAGACGAAGCCCCAGAACGCCAGCGATCCGACCGCGACGATCTCGGTGAGCAGGCGCACGACGTCGAGCGCGGTCGGACGCGCCACCGTGCCGGCCGGACGCGCCGAGCCGTCGGGACGCGGCTGCTCGGGGGCCGTGGGGTGCACGGTGGGGGAGTCGCTCATGCGTTCCAGTCTACGAGCGCCGTGTCGCTGTCTCCCGCTGCTATCGGAGGACGGTGAGCAGACGATCGAGCGCCGACTGCGGCGCCGGCTCGCGGGCTCGCTGGCGCTCCGGCTGCGGCTCAGGGTCCTGCTCCGGCGCGGGCTCCGGTTCTGGCTCTGGCTCGGGCTCCGGCTCTGGTTCGGGCTCGGGCTCCGGGACGGGATCGGGTCGCGGGGGAGCCGGATCCGGCTCGGCCGGCGTCGGGTCGGGCTCGGCCGGGGTCGGGTCCGGGTCGCTCGGCGCAGGCTGCGGCGTCGTCGGGGTGGGGCGCGGCGCCGTGGGCGTGGGGCTCGGCCGGGTCGTCGGGCGGTCGGTGGCAGGTGGCGATGCCGTCGAGCCGGGTGAACGCGGCGCGGCCGAGTCCGGCGCCGCGGCACCGGGCGCGCTCGTGCCGGGGCTCTGCGGCATGGCGGGCGCCACGGGTGACGCGAGGGCGTCGCGGATGTCGGCGCCCCCGGCATCCGGCTCGTCCGAGGCCTCGTCGTCGTCCTCCTCCTCGCCGGACGCATCGTCGGCGCTGCCGTCCGCAGCCGGGGCGGGCTCGCGGGGTGTGGAATCGGCGTCCTCCGTGTAACTGCGCGGCGCGCCGTCCCAGCCGCCGGCCGGGTCGGGCGAGACGATGCCCGGCAGCACGGCGGCGGCGACGATCGCGGCGCTGCCGAGCACGCCGCCTGTGACGAGCATCGCCGAGAGCCCGGCGCCCGAGAACCAGCGGCGCATCTTGGGTGCCGTCAGTCGCGGGTCGGGTCCGCCGACGCCGACATCATCGCGATCGATGCGCTGCGCCGCGACCTGCGCGGGCGTGAGCGGTTCGGTGGCACGCCCGTCGGCGCTTTCGGCGGGGCTCGCGTCGCCCGGCGTATCGGTCCCCATGCGTGAACTCCCCAAGAGTCGTCGTGGACGATCCCGATTTCGCGCGCCCACCCCAGCGGTCGCGCTCGCCCACGTGTTCCGTCTATTGTGCACCGCGCGGCCGACATCGCGCACGGTCTCGGCCCGCTGGCGGCCCGCACCGTCTCGCGGCGGCTCGCCCGTGGCGTGGGCGACGACCCCGCGGCATCCGTTATGATCGAACAGTCGCGACTGGCGTTGAGGTGGGTGACCACCGGGGAGCGACTGACAACGGCATTCGACCGTACGCCTGGGCCGATGCGGAAGCTCTACTCCCGAAGCCGTCGTCTTGGAGGCTGCAATGACCGACCCGCTCTTCAGTGCTCCTCTCTCAGAGGTCGATCCCGAGATCGCGCAGGTGCTCGATCGCGAGCTGGATCGCCAGCGTGGCTACCTCGAGATGATCGCGTCCGAGAACTTCGTGCCCGTCTCGGTGCTGCAGTCGCAGGGCTCCGTGCTGACGAACAAGTACGCCGAGGGTTACCCCGGACGGCGCTACTACGGCGGCTGCGAAGAGGTCGACGTGGCCGAAGAGCTGGCCATCGAGCGCGCGAAGTCGCTGTTCGGCGCGGGCTTCGCCAACGTGCAGCCGCATTCGGGCGCCACGGCCAACGCCGCCGTGCTGCACGCCATCGCGCGTCCCGGCGACACCATCCTCGGCCTCTCGCTCGATCACGGCGGGCACCTGACGCATGGCATGAAGATCAACTTCTCGGGCCGTCTCTACGACATCGTCGCCTACGGTGTCGACCCCGAGACCTCGCTCATCGATATGGACGAGGTGCGCCGCCTCGCGCTCGAGCACAAGCCCAAGGTCATCATCGCCGGCTGGTCGGCGTACCCCCGCCAGCTCGACTTCGCTGCGTTCCGGGCTATCGCCGACGAGGTGGGCGCGTATCTGTGGGTCGACATGGCGCACTTCGCGGGGCTCGTGGCTGCCGGCATCCACCCCTCGCCCGTGCCGCACGCGCACGTCACCTCGTCGACGGTGCACAAGACCATCGGCGGACCGCGCTCGGGGTTCATCCTCACCGACGACGAAGAGCTGGCGAAGAAGATCGACACCGCCGTGTTCCCGGGCCAGCAGGGTGGGCCGCTCATGCACGTCATCGCCGCCAAGGCGACGGCGTTCAAGATCGCGGCCAGCGAGGCCTTCCGCGACCGGCAGGAGCGCACCCTGCTCGGCGCCCGCATCCTCGCCGACCGGCTCGCGCAGGCGGATGTCGCCGAGGCGGGCATCACGGTGCGCTCGGGCGGAACCGATGTGCACCTCGTGCTCGTCGACCTGCGCAACGCCCAGATCGACGGGCAGCAGGCGGAGGATCTGCTGCACGAGATCCACATCACCGTCAACCGCAACGCCGTGCCGAACGACCCCCGCCCGCCGCGCGTGACGTCGGGGCTGCGCATCGGCACGCCCGCGCTCGCGACCCGCGGTTTCGGCGAGCCGGAGTTCTCCGAGGTCGCCGACATCATCGCGCTCGCGCTCGCGGGCGGCTCCGACGTCGAGACCCTGCGCGCCCGGGTGGCGGCCCTGACCGCCGAATACCCGCTCTACCCCGGCCTGCAGCAGTAGGGCCGGATTGCGCTGGCGGGCGCGGCCCGAAACATCCATTGAACGGATGCGGAGGGGGCACTGCCTTGGCGACGGAACCGAACGTTCCGTAGGATCACTATGGACGTAGGTATCCGGTTCGGTTGCGAGCAACGGCGCCCAGACCACTCAGACAGGAGAGTTCGATGACGGCAGCGAAGCTGGACGGCACCGCCACGGCGGCGAAGATCAAGGACGAGCTGCGGGAGCGCGTGGCCGTTCTCGCGGAGCGCGGGGTGGTGCCCGGTCTCGGCACGCTGCTGGTCGGCGACGACCCGGGCTCGCGCTCCTATGTGACCGGCAAGCACCGCGACTGCGCCGAGGTGGGCGTCGCGTCGATCCAGGTCGAGCTGCCGGCGACGGCGACGTTCGACGAGATCGCGGATGCCGTGCGCGAGCTGAACGAGAACCCCCAGGTGACGGGCTTCATCACGCAGCTGCCGCTGCCCAAGGGCATCGACGAGAATGCGATCATCGAGATGATCGACCCGAACAAGGACGCCGACGGCCTGCACCCCACCAACCTGGGCCGCCTGGTGCTGGGCGTCGACCCGGCGACGGCCGTGCCCGGCCCGCTGCCGTGCACGCCGCGCGGCGTGATCGAGCTGCTCGAGCGCCACGGCGTCGGCATCGCCGGCAAGCATGTCGTGGTGATCGGCCGGGGTGTCACGGTGGGCCGCCCGCTGGGCCTGCTGCTCACGCGCCGCGGCGCTGACGCGACCGTGACCCTGACGCACTCGCGCACCCCCGACCTTGCGGCCGAGGTCCGTCGCGCCGACATCGTCGTGGCAGCCGTGGGCCAGCCGCATCTCGTGAAGGCCGACTGGATCAAGCCCGGCGCCGCCGTGCTCGACGTGGGCGTGACCCGCGTCGGAACGACCGAATCGGGCAAGGCCAAGCTCGCCGGCGACATCGATCCCGCGGTCGCGGAGGTCGCCGGCTGGCTCTCGCCCAACCCGGGCGGCGTGGGCCCGATGACCCGTGCGCTGCTCGTGGCGAACGTCGTCGAGTCGGCCGAGCGTCTGGCGGGCTGACGCCCGGCTGCCGAGAAACCACGGTTCGCGCGAGACCACCCGCACCGCGGTGGGTTTCGCGCGAACGCTGGTTTGCGGGGTCAGCCGATGCGCTCCCAGAGGGTCAGGTCGTCGTTCGGCAGCGTGTCGACGACGGCCGTGACCTGCAGCTCATTCAGCAGGATGCCGCCGGCCAGGGTCGTGAGGAACGCGGTGTCCGACGCATCCCGGCCCGTCGCGATGCGCACGAGCGAGCTGCGCGGCGCCAGGGCGGTCGCGTCGACGACGCGCCAGGCGCCGTCGACGTACGCCTCGGCGACGGCGTGGAAATCCATCGGCTGCAGCCCTGGCGCATACACCGAGGCCAGGCGGGCGGGCACGTTGCGCGCGCGCAGCAGCGCGACGCAGAGGTGCGCGTAGTCGCGGCACACACCGCGACGGTCGAGCAGGGTCTGCACGGCCCCGTCGGTGGGCTGGCTCGAGCCGCTGACGTACAGCAGGCGTGTGCCGACCCACGAGCTGACGGCATCCAGCAGGGCGGATCCCTGAAGTCCGTTGAACTCGGCGAATGCCGTGGGCGCGAGCGTGTCTGACTCGCAGTAGCGGCTGGGGCGCAGGTAGCGGATGAGGTCGGTCGGCGAGATGGACTCGGGCTCGGCGCGGCCGACGACGGTGGCCTCGTACGTCATCTCGAGCGCTCCCGCCGGGGCGGAGAGCCGGTGCAGGCGGGTGCCGTGCGTATCGACGATCTCCTCCGGCTCCACCGTAGCGCCATCCACGCGGAAGGTCAGCAGCTCGTCGCGCGCCGGCACATCGGCGGCGGCGGCGACCGAGAAGACCAGCTCGGAGGGTTCGGTGACGGTGAGGGCCATGCGTGCGCCGACTTCTCGCTTCATCCGTCGATCATGTCAACGTTCCGGTCGCGGGGCGAACGCGTGCGTGGGACACGCCGCGGGAGTGCCTTTGGGAAGGGTTTGGCTCCGGACGGCGAGCAATCCCTCGGTCAGCTCATCGCGATCGGGTTGCCATTGCACTCCTCCTGGCACCGGCTCGCGTCGTCCTCACGGGGTCGTCATCGGGCTGCTCTCGAAGTCCACACTGCCGAACGGGAACGGCCAGAAGTAGGTTCCGGAGCCGTTGATGCCTTCGAGGGGAATCAGGCTGAACCAGACCTGCGCCAGCACGACAGACACCGCCGTAGCGATCATGACCGCGAGTGCGGCGCGATCGAGTGTGCGGATTGCGGCGTCTTCGTTGTCGGCGCGAGACAGCACACGGCTGAGCGCCCAGATCACCACAGCTGCGAGGGCGACGAGCATCAGCGGGTTCGGGCCGAGCGTCAGTTGCACGCACGTCGGCACGGTCTCGGTGGCGTCGCCGTTCTCATCGAGGAAACCACCGGTCGCAGTGGTCCCGCCGGCGCACCCGCCCTTTCCTGCCCCCATGAACACCGAGTAGAAGATCGCGGAGCCCGTTGCCGCGTAGATGAGCCGTCGGATGTGCCGGATGATCGCGGCGCCGGGGACGGGGCCGGCGGGACGTGCCCTCAGCGCGCTTTCGATTTCCTTCATCAGCACCTCCTCGTTCACCCTCGCATAGCTGCGCGCGCGCGCAACAGCCCGTGGTGGGTGCCCGATGTCAGGGCTCGCCGACCCGTTGGCCCGGCGGAGGACGTGCTAGATCGGCTCGGTGGTGCGGATCGCGCCGCAGTTCACACACGACCATGCAACCAGGAACCTCTCGTCGTCGAGCACCTCGAACGTCAAGGGATCGCCGCAGGTCGGGCAGACATGGGCACGCGGATGATGCTCGCTCATCGGGCTTGCCGGACTTCTGAAGGGATCCAGCGCCAGTCGTTCGAAGGTCGCGTCCATTGTTCTCGCGGCTGCTCGGACTCGCGGACGACGTCGGCGAGCCAGATCGTGGAGTCGGGCCCCCAGCCGCCGATCACCGATGCATATTCCGAGCCGACCTCGATCAGCTGCGTGGCCGCAGAGAGGTACCCGAGCGTGGTCAGGTGCACGGCATCCCATCGCTCGGCGACGCGCTGCCAGTCGGGGATCACCCATCTGCCGTCTCGACCGGTGACGCGGAACCAGTCGTGCCGGCGGGAGGCGGTGACCTCCATCGGGTATTCCCGACACAGCTCGGCCCAGTCTTCCCCGGACCGGATCTCGAGAGTGCGGCCGGCCCCGCGCACCGGGATGACCGTGGCGACCTCCCAGCCGTGGGAGTCTTCGACCAGTTCGAGGGCATCCAGCATGCTGCCACGAGTGGTGACAAGCCCCTGTGGCACGGACCACCATGTCCCCGACCAGTTCGCGCGCGGATCGGCAGGGCGCTCCCTCGCGGCTCGCGCCTCATCCTCACGCTGGGCGCGCGTCCAGTCCGTCAGAACGGCCGCAGGATCACACATGAGCGGTGCGCTGTCGGCGAGCGGCCGCCAGTCCACAGCGAACTGTGCCGATCCGCGCGGAGCGGCCGAGTCGCGCAGGGTGGTGCTCACGTGGCGGGCGATGCGTCGGAGAGCAGCGTGCATCGCAGGAAGGGCGGCGACGGCATCCGTGCCATCCGGCTCCTGCCAATACCGAGCAAGGTCGACGGATGCCTGCAACGCTTCCCTCACGAGGTCGTGGCGGATGTTGGTCAGGTCGACGCCGTCGACGAGCGCGGTAACCGCTTCGCCGGTGGATGTCGGCTCCGCTTCTCGCCCGCGGACCTCGCTGACGGATCGGCGAAGGCGCACTCCTGGATCCGGATCGAGCTCACGACCGAGCCTGTACACCGCCGAGCCCACCGTTTCGTCCGCGCGCGCCACGTACTCCACGCACAGCCGCCGACCACGGGTACCCCGTGCGAGGGCATCAGCGAGATCGGTCACCACCCCACCCTGCCCGACCCGCGTGCGCGGCATCTACTACCGCAACGGTGTTCGGCGTTGCAACCGGTGACAACCTGCCGACAAGGGCCTCACGGGCAGACGCGAACGCGGCGCCCCTCGAAGCCGACGATGTCGCCGAGCTGGAGCTGTCGTCCGCGGCGGCGATCGACCTCACCGTTCACGGTCACGAAGCCGTCGATGATGGCCTCTTTCACGTTCCCGCCTGAGTCGAGAAGACCGGCGAACTTCAGGAACTGGCCGAGACGGATGGTATCGCCGCCGATTGCCACGTCGACCGGCGCCTCGTTCGTCATCCCGGCATGTTAGCGGACCGGGTGAGGCTTGCAACGCGCCGCCGGCCGGACGAGAGATTCCTGCCGAGCCATGCCGCGTATGAGAAGCGGTGGGCCCCGTGGGGCTCGAACCCACGACCCGCGGATTAAAAGTCCGATGCTCTACCGACTGAGCTAGAGGCCCGTACTCCCCAGCCTACAAGCGCAGTCGAACCCGCAGAACGCACCGCGCACACGACACCGCGGCCGCCGATGCCCCCTCGCAAAGGGCGCCGACGGCCGCGGATACTTTCGGTCCACCCCCCGGGGGACCGAAGCGGATCACATCGCCGGCATCAGCACCGAGTCGATGAGGTACACCGTGGCGTTGGCAGTCTGCACGCCGCCGCAGATGACCATGGCGTCATTGACCATGAGCTCGTCGCCCTCGCCGGTCACCTCGACCTCGCCACCCTGCACCGTGGTGTGGGTTCCGGCGATCTCGTCGGGGCCGACCTGGCCGGGAACGACGTGGTACGTCAGCACCGACGTGAGCAGATCGGCGTCGGTCTGCAGCGTCTCGATCGTGGCCTCGTCCACCTGGGCGAACGCGTCATCGACCGGCGCGAAGACGGTGAACTCGTCGCCGTTGAGCGTGTCGACGAGATTGACGTCGGGGTTGAGCTCACCGCTGACCGCGGCGGTCAGGGTCGTGAGCAGCGGGTTGTTCGAGGCGGCAACGGCCACCGGGTCCTCCGCCATGCCGGCGACCGAGCCCGCACCATCGGGCACCTGGTCGGCGTAGTCGGCGCAGCCGGGACCGACGAGGTTGGCCGCCGGGTCCATCATCTCGTCGTCTTCCATCTCCTCCGACGTCGTGGGCTCATCCATGGGCTCGTCGGTGGTGGTGTCTTCCGCGGCATCCATCGAACACGCGCTCAAGGCCAGGGTGGCGGCGAACGCGAGCGAGAGTCCGGCGGTAAGGCGCTTCTTCGTCAGTGACATGACTTCCTCCTCTGTGAGGGGCCGGGTGGCCCCCGGTAGGGACACGCCCCTGGTGCGGGACGGTGCGTCGCATCTGCGGCGTACACGGGCTGTTCGGACCCCCGCACCGATCGGATTGGACGGATGCCGAATTGGCGCAGAATCCGTCGATCGCACGCTCCTCGCGCGCGAGACAGGGGAGTAGGGCGGGTCGGTTCGGGCAAGGCGGCATCCGTGGGGCATGCTTGAGCGCATGGTGATTGACGGCGTCGACGTGCCCGAAGGGGGCGCGGAACACGTCGATCATGTCGGTCAGCTGCTGGTGCAGGTCGCCGCGGGCGACCAGTCCGCCTTCGGCGAGCTGTACGACATGCTCTCCTCGCGCGTGTTCGGCCTCATCCTTCGCATCCTCGTCGACCGCTCGCAGAGCGAAGAGGTGCTGCAGGAGGTGTTCCTCGAGGTGTGGCAATCCGCCGCGAAGTTCGCTCCGAACAAGGGTCAAGGACGATCCTGGGTGCTGACCATGGCCCACCGCCGTGCCGTGGACCGCGTGCGCTCCGCTCAGGCGAGCACGGATCGTGACGTGCGCGCGGGCTTCCGCGACATGGACGTCGCCCACGACGGCGTCGCCGAGCAGGTCGAACTCAAGATCGATGGCGCCCGGGTGACCGGCGCCCTGAAGACACTGCCCGAGACGCAGCGTGAGGCTCTCACCCTCGCGTATTTCGGGGGCTACAGTCAAAGCGAAATCGCGGCGCTGGTGGGGGCGCCGCTGGGAACAGTGAAGACGAGGATGCGGGACGGCTTGTCCCGCTTGCGGATGGAAATGGGGGTGACGACGTGAACGAGAGCACTTTCGCCGAACTGGCGGCCGGGCATGCGCTGCACGCCCTCTCGCCCGATGACGAGCGCGCGTTCGCGACCGCTCGCGCCGACCATCCCGAGTGGGAGCACCACGTGCGCGCCGACGTCGAGGTGACCGCGCTGATGGCGGATGCCGCCGAGCCGGTCGCAGCGCCGCCCGCGCTGCGTGCCGCGCTGCTGGAACGCATCGGTTCCCTGCCGCAGCAGCCCGAAGAGCCGGCCGGCGGCGCCGGGGAGCCGGTCGGCGACCTGGCCGACGCTCCCGCAGCGGCCACGCGCCCGACGCGCCGGAGCCGCATCTCGCGCGCCTGGTTCGCGCTCGCGGCATCCGTCGTGCTGCTCGTCGGGATCGGCGGCGGCTTCGCGCTCGTGGCGCAGCAGAACGCGCCCACCTCACCCGCGGTCGTCGCGCTCGAGCAGATCGAGGACGCGCCCGATGCACAGAGCGCCTCGACCACCCTGCCCACCGGCGGTGAGGCGACCGTGCACTGGTCGTCGTCTGTCGGCGAAGCGGTGCTGGTGTCGGAGGGTCTGCCCCCGATCCAGGCCGACCAGAGCTACGAGCTCTGGTACGTGCGGGGCGAGCAGCCCATCGCGGCGGGCGTCTTCGAGGCCGACGAGTCGGGGGATGCGACCGCACGTCTGGCCGGCGAGATGGCACCGGGAGACGTCATCGCCGTGACCGTGGAGCCCGAGGGCGGGTCTCCCGACGGTGTGCCCACGAGCGAGCCGATCCTCGCGATTCCGACGGCCTGACAGGCCTCGTCCGGGTGGCATCCCGTACCGTTGAGGGATGCGTGACGACACCCCCGGATCCGGCTTCCACAAGCCCGTTCATCGCCCCGCGGAGCTCTTCGATCGCCTCTACAGCACCGACGACCCCGCCGAGGTGTCTCGGGTCGCCCACTCCACCGCGGGCGTGCTGCTCGCGCGTGTGCGCGACGAGCCCGACGTCGACGTGGTCGACCGGCTGGTGGACTTCACCGACCAGCACGGCATCGACGACATCGCCGAGCTGTGGGCTCGGTCGCCGGCCCGCACGCTCCCGGGTGCGCTCTGGCGCATCTACCTGCTGCAGCTGATGATCCACGACGACCCCCACACGGCCGCCCTGCTGTACGAGCAGGGGAGGACCAGACTGGCGACCCCGGATGCCGCGATCGCCGGCGCACCGGCCCCCGCCGGGCCGGACGAGCTCGTCGAGCTGTCGGACCGCATCCTGCGCGGGATCTTCGACGGCGACTTCGGCGTGGCCCTCGACCGGGCCGCGGCGTTCTGCCGCGTGCAGGCCTCGGGTGCGACCCACCTGGCCGACGACTACGAGGCGACCGAGCCCGAGCGCGCCACCGAGCTGACCACCCGCGCGCTGCGCCTGTCGACCTATGCCGGCGACCTGGCGGCTGCGGCGGCGCTGTGGCGCCGCGAAGCGCTGGCCTGAGCCGCCGGCCGGTCGCCGGGCGAACGGCGGAGCCGAGCTATCGGGCTGTCGCATGCTCTAGAGTCGGTGATCACATGTATGACATCGGATTTCCGACCACCCCGGGGGAGCCATGACCACGCGATTGATCATCGATACCGATACCGCGCAGGACGACGCCTTCGCCATGATGATCGCGCTGCGGCATCCGCGCGCCCGCGTCGAGGCGGTCACGATCAACTACGGCAACGTGGGCTTCGACCAGATGGTCGAGAATGCGCTCTACACGATCGAGGTGGCCGGTCGCTCGGGCGAGGTGCCCGTCTATCCTGGCGCGCGGCTGCCGCTGCTCGCGCCGTTCGACGACTCGTCGTACGTGCACGGCGTCGACGGGTTCGGCGGGGCGGGCTTTCCCCGGGCACGGCAGCGGCCCGAGCGCGACAACGCCGTTGTAGCGCTGCTGCGCCTGATCAACGACAACCCGGGCGAGCTGACGATCATCGCGCAGGCACCGCTGACCAACCTCGCCCTGGCCGTGGCCGCCGACCGCTCCATCGCGCAGAAGGTGAAGCGGGTGTTCATCATGGGCGGCTCCAACAACGCCGCCGGCAACATCACGGCCGCGGCCGAGGCGAACTTCTTCCACGACCCCGAGGCGGCGGCGATCGTCTTCGCCGCCGGGTTCCCCATCACCCTCGTGCCCTGGGACGTGACCATGACGCAGGGGGTGTTCACCCTCGAGCAGCTGGCTCGCATCGAGGCGCTCGACACCCCGGCATCCCGTTTCTTCACGCGGGCGAACCAGGGGACGCTGGCCTACAACAAGAAGGCCCACGGCATGAGCGGCAGCACGCATCCCGACTCGCTCGCCGCCGCTGCGGCACTCGTGCCGCAGCTGGTCACGCGGGCCGGCGACTACTACGTGGCCGTGGAGACGCGGGGAGAGCTGACCGCGGGCTACAGCCTCGTCGACACCGTGCGACGCTCGGGCCGTGAGCCCAATGCGCGAGTGGTCGAGCGCATCGACACGGAGCTGTTCTTTCAGACGATGCTCGAGGCGCTCTCGTGAGTCCGGCAGCCCGGGTCGACCCGCTGGTCGTGAGCGTCGGCCGACCGCTGCGCGTGGCGGCCTACGAGGCCATCGCCGGTGCGATCGCTGACGGCCGCTATCCCCCCGGCTCCCCGCTGCCGAGCGACGCGGAGTTCACCGTCGCGCTCGGCGTCAGTCGCACCGTCGTGCGCGAGGCGCTGCTCCTGCTCGAAGAGGACCATTTGATCCGCACCCGTCGCGGGGTGGGTCGATTCGTCGTCGACCGCCTGCCCGCGCTCGGGTGGGAACGGCTGCAGCCGATCGAGCGGATGCTGGATGCCGGCGGGCCGCCCGTGAGCGTGCGCCGAGTGCAGCACGAGGCCCAGGCGGCGAACGACTATCTCGCCGCCGCCCTCGGAGTGCAGCGCGACGCGCCCGTGTGGGTATGGGAGAGCGTCATCTCGCGTGGCGACGAGCCGCTGTGCACGGCCTTCGAGTGCGTGGTGGCCGACGAGACGGCATCCACCGATGCGGCGCGACGGGGAAGTTCGCCGGATGCCGCCGGCCGCACCCTGCTCGCCCATCTTGTCGATGCGAGTGGATACCGCGGCATCACGAGCACCTGCGAGATGACCGGTGGGCTCGCCGGTGAGGAGCGTGCCGAGCGGTTGGGCGTGGAGGCATCCGCACCCGTGCTCGTCGTGACGCAGACCGTGCGACGCGACGACAAGCCGCTGATTTTCGCCAAGTACGTGCTGGCGCCCAGCGCAGGTCCGCTCTCGCTGCAACAGCAGGTCACCGGCTGACCGGTGACGAGAAGAATGTGCCGGGCCGCAGGAACGCCTCTCGGCGCGTGGCCGCTCGAAGCGGCAAATATTGGAGCCCGGGGTTACTGCGGCCCGACACATCAATCCTAAACGGCCTCGCCGGCCGATGCATTCCGCGCAGGCGGATCACCTGTTCGCTGCGCGCGTAGGCTCGGGGGATGACCGCTTCCCATGCCTTCCTGGTCTCTCCCGCGGCATCCCATGACGCCCGCGTCGACTACGCCTCGACCTTCACCGACGTGGATGCCGCCGCCCCCGCGCTGCCGCTGTCCGAGCTGTCGGCGCAGCGTGGCGACGGCGTGTTCGAGACCCTCGGCGTGATGGACGGCGTGGCACACGAGGTTGATTCCCACCTCGACCGTTTCGCCCGCTCGGCGGCGCTCTGCGAGCTGCCGGCCCCGAACCACGCGCAGTGGCGCCAGGCCGTGCACCGTGCCGCCGCCGAGGCCGGTCCCGGCGAGTCCTCGATCAAGATCGTGCTCAGCCGTGGGACGGGCGACGGCGCTGCCACGGGGTGGGTCACGCTCTCGCCGGCCCCGGACTTCACCGAGGCCCGCACCCAGGGCATCCGCGTCACCGCCCTCGACCGCGGGGTCGCACACGGCGTGCCGGACCGGACCCCGTGGCTGCTGTGGGGCGCGAAGACGCTCTCGTACGCCCCGAACATGGCGGCGCTGCGCGAGGCGCACCGGCGGGGGTTCGACGACGCGCTGTTCGTCACCTCGGACGGTTACGTGCTCGAGGCGCCCACCGCCTCGGTGCTGCTGCGCCTCGGCGGGGTGTACGTCACGCCTCGCCCGGCGGGCGGCATCCTGCACGGCACGACCCAGATCAGCGTCTTCGCGTGGCTCGAGCAGCAGGGCCACACGGCCGAGTACCGCGACGTGCGCGTGGAGGAGCTCGCCGAGGCGGATGCCGCGTGGCTGCTCTCGAGCGTGCGTCTCGCCGCGCCGGTGCGCATGCTCGACGGGCGGCAGGTGCCGATCGACGGGCCGCTCACCGCGGCGATGAATGCGGCACTGCTGGCCCGCGGCGCCTGACGGCGCGCGCCCTCCCTCCGCGGCCCCCGCTCCCGTGCACAACTGCGGGGCCGCCCGGCGACGCGCCCCATTCCACCCTCGCCCACCGGCGTGTGCGGCGAAGGCACCGCGGTTGTGCGCGCCGGCGAGAGCCGCCGAGATGGCCAGGAGCGCTCAGCGCAGGTGGTGCCCGGCGGCGACCTGGGCGAGGATCGCCGCCTCGACGAGCGGCCAGTCGTGCACGACCAGCGCGTAGTCGAAGCGCAGGGTGACGTATCCCCAGGCGGCGGCGTGGGCATCGCGCACCAGGTCTTTGTGCCGCGCGGCAGGGTCCTCGTGACCGGCGCGGCCGTCCGCCTCGATGAGAAGGCGGTCGCCGATCAAGAAGTCGACCCGGCCGACACCGGGGATCCGCACCTGCGAACGCATCGCGAGCCCGTGCCCTCGCAGCCGCCACCGCAGCAGCGACTCCAGGCCGCTGTCGGCGTCATCCCGCGCATGCAGCATCGCCTCCCGTCCGGAGTCGCTCACTCGCGCGCGCAGCCAAGCGAGGTCGGGCGCGGCGAGCAGGCGCTGCCGCAGCGCAGACTCCAGCGCCACGACGAACGACTCCACTCCGCGGCATCGCAGAATCTGACGCAGCACCTGCCGTATCGGCGGTATCGAGAACCTGCTCGTCGGATGCTGGTCCGTGTGCACGACGCACATGCATCCCGAATGCGGGCGAGCGTGCATCGATTCCGGTAGCCCCACGTGCGGCGGCCCTTCGTCGAGCACCCACAGCCCGTAGTGGCGTGCGGCGGTTGCACAAGCGGGTACCGCACCGTGCGCCGCGGCCGCAGTCACCGCTTCGCAGGTCCCTGCCCGCGCATAGAGCCCGCGCCCGACCCGGTTGAGCCGCCCCTGCTGACGTGCGGCGTCGATGGCGCGACGCGGCATCCCCGATGCGCGCAGCTCGGCATAGGTGATCACCGCCGGCATCGCGTCGGGCAGAGCGCACATGCCGCCATGTTCGCGTGCGCGCACGAGGCTACTCCGGCCGCACTCCTCGTCTGTGGATGGTTCGCGCACCCGTCAGCCTCGGAGGGGAGTGTGATCCCGACGAGAGGCCGGCGCCGTCGCGTGCACAACTGCGGGCGATCGACGGGACGCGCCGCCGAACCACCCGAGCCGCCGGCGTGTCGAATGGGGCCCCGCAGTTGTGCACGGCGAGGCGAGGATGCCGGTGGCCGGCGGATGCCCGCGGTCAGGGGATGACCGCGGCCAGCGGATGCCGGCATCCGGAACCGCGGTCTACCCGAACCGGCCCGAGACGTAGTCCTCGGTCGCCTGCACGGCGGGGGTCGTGAAGATCGCCTTGGTGTCGTTGTACTCGATGAGCTTGCCGGGCTGCCCCGTGCCGGCGATGTTGAAGAACGCCGTGCGGTCGGACACCCGCGAGGCCTGCTGCATGTTGTGCGTCACGATGACGATCGTGTACTCGCTCTTGAGCTCCTCGATCAGCTCCTCGATCGCGTACGTCGAGATCGGGTCGAGCGCCGAGCAGGGCTCGTCCATCAGCAGCACGTCGGGCGACACGGCGATCGCGCGGGCGATGCAGAGGCGCTGCTGCTGCCCGCCCGAGAGGCTGGAGCCGGGACGGTCGAGCCGGTCCTTGACCTCGTTCCAGAGGTTGGCGCCCTTCAGCGAGCGCTCGGCCAGATCGTCGGCATCCGATTTCGACATCCGCTTGTTGTTGAGCTTGACGCCGGCGAGCACGTTGTCGCGAATCGACATGGTCGGGAACGGATTCGGCCGCTGGAAGACCATGCCGACGTCGCGCCGCACCGCTACGGGGTCGACGCCCGGCCCGTACAGGTCCTGACCGTTCAGGAGTACCTTGCCCTCGACGTAGGCGCCGGGGATGACCTCATGCATGCGGTTCAGCGTGCGCAGGAAGGTCGACTTGCCGCAGCCCGAGGGGCCGATGAAGGCGGTGACGCTGCGCGGCTCGATCTCGAGCGTGACACCCTCTACGGCGCGGAAGTCGCCGTAGTACACGTTGAGGTCGTTGACTTCGATGCTCTTTGACACGGGGAGTGGGCTCCTACTTCATCGGCGACCGGTCTTGGGTGCGAAGAACTTCGCAACCATCCGGGCGGCCAGGTTCAGGATCATGACGATCAGGATCAGGGTGAGGGCGCCGGCCCATGCGCGAGCGATCGCGGAATCGGGGCTGGTGCCCTGGTTGGCGTACTCGTTGTAGACGAAGACGGGCAGGGTCATCATGTTGCCGTCGAACAGGTTCAGGTTGAGGCTCTGCGTGAACCCGGCCGTCAGCAGCAGCGGGGCGGTCTCACCGATCACGCGGGCGATCGAGAGCATGATGCCCGTGGTGATGCCGGCGATGGCCGTGGGAAGGACGACCTTGACGATCGTCAGCCACTTGGGCACGCCGAGGGCGTACGCGGCCTCGCGCAGCTCGTTGGGCACCAGTCGCAGCATCTCTTCAGACGAGCGCACCACGACCGGGATCATGAGCACGCTCAGCGCGACAGATCCCATGAAGCCCATCGAGATGCCCGGGCCGAAGAAGACCACGAACAGCGCGTACGCGAACAGTCCCGCGACGATCGACGGGATGCCGGTCATGACATCGACGAAGAAGGTGATGGCTTTCGCGAGTCGCCCGCCCTCGGCGTACTCGACGAGGTAGATCGAGGTCATCAGCCCGATCGGCACCGAGATCACCGTCGCGGCGAGCGTGACCAGCAGCGTGCCGTAGACCGCGTGGATGGCGCCGCCGCCCTCGCCGACGATGTTGCGCATGCTGTAGGTGAAGAACTCGATGTCGAACCGGTCGAGACCGTTCGCCACCACCGTGAACAGCAGCGAGATCAGCGGCAGCAGGGCGATGATGAACGCGCTCGAGACCACGACCGTGATCAGGCGGTCCATGCCCTTGCGGCGCCCCTCCACGACTGAGGAGAGGAAGTAGAGGGCGATCGCGTAGAGGACGACGCCGAAGAAGATCGTGGCGGCGATGTTGAAGTTCGCGATCGGCTGCCCGATGTTGAGGATCAGGAACGGGATCGCGACGACGACGAGCGAGATCGGCAGCAGCGACCACACGGCGGCGCCGGGCAGTCGGCCGCTGGTGAGGGAGTCCTTCGACGTCGCGGGCGTGGCGGGGGCGATGATCGACATCAGTTGGCTCCGGAGAAGTCTTTGCGGCGGTTCACGAGCCAGCGGGCGAGGGCGTTCACCGCGAAGGTCAGCACGAACAGCACCAGACCGGTCGCGATCAGCACGGCGATCCCGTCGCCGTACGCCTCGGGGAAGCTCAGTGCGATGTTCGCGGGGATCGGGGTCGGGTTGGTCGAGGTGAGCAGCTCGAACGAGATGACGCCCGACACCGACAGCACCATCGTCACCGCCATCGTCTCGCCGAGTGCGCGCCCGAGCGCCAGCATCGCGGCCGAGACCATGCCGCCGCGGGCGAACGGCAGCACCGCCATGCGGATCATCTCCCAGCGCGTAGCGCCCAGGGCCAGCGCCGCCTCCTCGTGGAGGGACGGTGTCTGCAGGAAGACCTCGCGGCAGATCGCCGTCATGATCGGGAGGATCATCACGGCGAGCACGAGGGCGGCGGTCAGGATCGTGCGACCGGTGGCCGACACCTGCCCGTCGAAGAGGAAGATCCAGCCGAAGTAGTCGTTCAGCCACACGAAGGAGGGCTGGATCGCGCCGGCGAGCACGAGGCTGCCCCACAGGCCGAAGACCACGGAGGGCACAGCGGCGAGCAGGTCGATGATGTAGCCGAGGAATGCCGAGAGCCGCCGCGGGGCGTAGTGCGAGATGAACAGCGCGATGCCGATCGCCAGCGGCGCGGCGATGATGAGCGCGAGGATCGAGGCCCAGATGGTGCCGAAGACGAGCGGGATGACGTACTCCGCGAAGGAGCGTCCGTCCAGGATCGGGTTCTCGGCGGGGTCTCCGGTGAAGGCGGGGATGCTCTCGGCCGTGAGGAAGATCGCCACCGCCGCGAGCACGAGCAGGATGATGATTCCCGCGCCCATCGCCGTGCTCGAGAAGGCGACATCGCCGGGACGACGTACGCGCCGACCACCACCGGAAGACCTCACGACGGGGTCTCGGGTACTCGACGCCATACTCATGCCCTTCTCGTGGTGGGTTCTTGCTCAACAAGGATGCCGCGTTTCTGCGCGGAAGCCTTGTTGAACCCCGCACCGGAATCATCTTCCGGTGCGGGGCCCACAGTATTCGGTTGTCAGCCGATCATCGCGATGGCCTCGTCGACCTGCGCGCGCAGGTCATCCGAGATCGGCGCCGAACCGGCGTTCGAGGCAGCGGCCTCCTGGCCTTCGGGGCTGGCCATGTAGGTGAAGTACGCCGACACGAGCTCCGCGACGTTCGCATCCTCGTACTCGACGCAGCCGATCAGGTAGCTCACGAGCGCGATCGGGTAGACGCCCGACTCGACCGTGGCGTAGTCGACCTCGAGAGCCAGGTCACCGGCTTCGCGGCCCTCGACCAGCGGGGCGGCGTCGACGATCATCGCCGCGGCCTCGGCCGAGTAGGGGACGAACTCGCCACCGACGCCGACCGACACGATACCGAGGTCGCCCACCTGCGAGGCGTCGGCGTAGGTGATGGTGCCGTTGCCGCTGCTGGTGGCATCGACGACGCCCGAGGTGCCCTGGGCCGCCTCGCCGCCCTCGATCGGCCACACGCCGTCGGCCTCGTACTCCCACGCGCTCGGAGCGGCGGCGGCGAGGTAGCTCGTGAACGTCTCGGTGGTGCCCGAGTCGTCGGAGCGGTGCACCGGCGAGATCGCAAGGTCGGGCAGGTCCGCGTCGGGGTTCGACTCGGCGATCGCCTCGTCGTTCCAGTTCGTGATGTCGCCGGCGAAGATGCCCGCGATGGCGTCGGCGGTCAGGTTGAGCGAGTCGATGCCCTCGAGGTTGAATGCCACGGCGACGGGCGAGATGTAGAGGGGAAGCTCGACGATGCCGGCCGAACCCTCGTCGGCGCAGGCGCCGAAGCCACCCGCGGCGATCTCTTCGTCGTTGAACGCGCGGTCCGAGCCGATGAAGTTGCTCGCGCCGGCGATGAAGTTCTCGCGGCCGGTGCCGGAGCCGGTGGGCTCGTAGTTGATCGTGACGTCGGGGTTCGCCATCTGGAACTCCGCGACCCATGCCTCCTGGGCGGCGGCCTGCGACGAGGCGCCGGTCGCGTCCAGCGTGCCCGACAGGCTGCTGTCGCCGGCCCCGGGCTCAGTCGTGCCGCCGCCTTCATTCGCGGCGCAGCCGGCGAGGGCGAGGGCGGCGACGGCGCCGAGGGCGGCGACGCGGGAGATGCGGCTGATCTTCACTGTGTGTGTCCGTTCGATCGATGACAGGGTGATGCCCGGTGCGGGGCACACAGTGACCGTAGGAGGCAGTGCTTACCAGAGTGGGCCGATTCGGTGAACGCAAGGTGAACGAGCGGAGAGCGGGTGCGCGAGGGGCGCGCGGGGTCCGTCGGCGCGCCATTTCGCCCGGCTACCATGACGCCCATGTCGAAGAGCAAAGATCAGCGCAAGGCCCAGAACGCGATCGCGGATGCGGCCGAGGCCGTCAAGTCGGCGAAGAAGACGGCGAAGGATCTGCCGCCCAAACGCGCCAAGCAGGTGCGGGAGCTCGCCGACGAGGCGGCCCGCGTGGTGGAGACGCCCAAGAAGAAGGTGCGCAAGAAGCCCGCGCGCGTGACAGAGAAGGCGAAGAAGGCCACGGCCCGTCTGCGTCGCGGTGTCGAGACCGCGGTCGCCAAGGCGGAGCGCAAGGCCGCCCTGCGCGCCGAGGCCGACAGAGCCGCCGCGGCTGCGGAGAAGGCCGACGCCGAGGCGAAGGCCCGCACCGAAGAGGCGAAGGCCCTCAAGAAGTCGGCGGCGAAGGCCGACCGGGAGGCGCGTCGTGCCGAGGAGCAGGCCGCGGCCGCGCTCGCGTCCGCGACATCGACGACCGGAACGGATTCCGAATCGGGTGAGACCGATGCGCCGACGGGACTCGAGGCCGAGACGGTCGTGCAGCTGCGTGCCCGCGCCCGCGCGGCGGGCAAGACCGGGTACTCGCGCATGTCGAAGGCCCAGCTGGTCGCTCTTCTGAGCGACTGACATGGTCGACTCGCCGGCCGCCTCAGTCGCGTCCGCCGCCGTTCTCGACCGACGTGGGCTGGCGGCTCCGGCCCGCACTCTGCTCCAGATACTCACCGACACGGCACGCCGCCACCCCGAGGCATCCGCGATCGACGACGGGTCGGGCGCCCTCAGCTATGCCGAGATGCTCGCCCGGGTCTCGCACACGGCCGTCCGGCTGCACGAGGCGGGCGTGCGCCGCAGCGACCGTGTCGGCGTCCGGATGCCGTCCGGCACCAAGGAGCTGTACATCTCGATCCTCGGCGTGCTCGCGGCGGGAGCGGCCTACGTGCCGGTGGACGCCGATGATCCACCCGAGCGCGCGCGTCTGGTCTTCGGCGAGGCGAAGGTGCGCGGTGTGATCGAGGGGGCGGGGCAGTACCGCCCCCTCGATGACGCATACGGCGATGACGCACACGGCGATGCGGATCCCGCTGTCGGCGGACCCGCGGCATCCGCTCTCTTCGCGGGCGATGCGCCGCATCCGAGCACGAGCGCCACCCCGATCATGCCGACGATCACGCCCGAGGACGACGCCTGGATCATCTTCACGTCGGGCTCGACGGGCACGCCCAAGGGCGTTGCGGTGACGCACCGATCGGCAGCGGCGTTCGTGGATGCCGAGGCCAGGATGTTCCTGGCCGATGACCCCCTGGGGCCCGGGGACCGCGTGCTCGCGGGGCTCTCCGTGGCGTTCGACGCCTCGTGCGAGGAGATGTGGCTGGCGTGGCGGCACGGCGCGTGCCTGGTGCCCGCCCCGCGCGCGCTCGTCCGTTCGGGCGAAGACCTCGCGCCCTGGCTCGTGCGCCAGGGCATCACTGCCGTGTCGACAGTGCCGACCCTGGCCGCGCTGTGGCCGGCCGAATCGCTCGAGAACGTGCGACTGCTCATCTTCGGCGGCGAGGCGTGCCCGCCGGAGCTGGCCGCGCGTCTCGCCGACGACGGACGTGAGGTCTGGAATACGTACGGGCCCACCGAGGCGACGGTCGTGGCGTGCGCAGCCCGGCTCGGCGGGGACGGGCCGGTGCGCATCGGCCTGCCTCTCGACGGATGGGCGCTCGCCGTGGTGGATGCCGAGGGCGCCCAGGTGCCGCCCGGCCAGGCCGGCGAGCTCATCATCGGCGGGATCGGGCTGGCCCGGTACCTCGATCCCGCGAAAGACGCCGACAAGTACGCCGCTCTGCCCTCGCTGGGATGGGACCGGGCGTATCGTTCGGGCGACATCGTGCGCTTCGACACCGAGGGGCTCGTCTTCCAGGGCCGCGCCGACGACCAGGTGAAGATCGGCGGACGGCGCATCGAGCTCGGCGAGGTGGAGGCGGCCCTGCAGGATGTGCCCGGTGTCGGCGGGTCGGCGGTGGCGGTGCGTCGCACGGCGGCGGGCATCGATGTGCTCGTGGGGTACGTCGTCGTCGGGGCGGCTTTCGACCGGGCCGCTGCCCGTGCGCACCTGTCGGAGACACTGCCGGCGCCGATGGTGCCTCTGCTCGCCGTGGTCGACGAGCTGCCCGTGCGCACATCGGGAAAGGTCGACAAGGCTGCGCTCCCCTGGCCCCTGCCCGAGTCGGACGCCCCCGTGTCGGGCCTGACGGCGACAGAGGGGTGGCTGGCCGAGCAGTGGCAGGCCGTACTGGGTGTGCCCGTGCCCGGCGCGGATGCGGACTTCTTCGACCTCGGTGGCGGATCGCTGGCCGCAGCGCAGCTGGTGTCGCGCATCCGCGTCCGCGACCCCGGGTTCAGCGTCGCCGACATCTACGACCTGCCCCGGTTGGCCGCGATGGCGGGGGCGCTCGCCGACGTGAGTGCGGAGCCGCCCGACAGCTACCGCGAGCCCCGCCCCACTCCGCGCCGCATGCAGCTGCTGCAGACGGCGCTGGGCGTGCCGCTGTTCATTCTCGGGGGTGTGCGCTGGCTGCTCTACCTGCTCACGGCCGGTGCGCTGCTGCAGCTGGTGCCGGGTTTCGAGGTGCTCCCGACGGCGCCCTGGCCGGTGCTGCTCATCGGGCTCGCCGTCTTCGCCACCCCCTTCGGTCGCATGACCGTGGCGGCGGTATGCGCGCGGATGCTGCTGGCGCGCGTGCCGGCCGGCGACCACCCTCGCGGCGGTGGCGTGCACCTGCGGCTGTGGCTCGCCGAGCAGATCGCCGCGCAGGTCGACGCGGTCGGGCTGGCGGGGGCACCCTGGGTGACGTACTACGCGCGGGCGCTCGGCGCGCGAATCGGGCGCGACGTCGACCTGCACTCCCTTCCACCCGTGACGGGGATGCTGCGCATCGGCGAGGGCGCCGCGATCGAGCCCGAGGTGGACCTGTCGGGGTACTGGATCGACGGTGACGTCGTGCGCATCGGCGCCGTGCGCATCGGCGCCGGGGCGGCGGTGGGGGCACGCAGCACGCTGGCACCGGGCACACGGATCGGCCGCCGTGCGGAGATCGCGCCCGGGTCCGCGGTCTTCGGCCGGGTGCGTGCCGATCAGCGCTGGGCGGGGTCGCCGGCGGTGCGGGTCGGCGGAACGGTCGCCGGGTGGCCGCCACAGCGCCCCGCCGGCGGGCGTCGCTGGCAGTGGGCGTACGGCGCCTCGTCGATGGTGCTGGGCCTGCTGCCGCTGGTGGCCTTCGCCGCGGGCGGGGCCGTCGTGGCCGCCGGCATGCGCGGCGCCGGGTCCCTCGCCGAAGCGGCACTCGGCGCCCTGGTCTGGCTCGTGCCGGCCGTGCTGGTGACCGGCGTCGTCTTCGCCGTGGCCGTCGTGGTTCTCGTCCGGCTGCTGCAGATCGGTCTGACCGCGGGCACCTATCCGGTGCGCGGACGCGTCGCCTGGCAGACGTGGACCGTCGAGCGGCTGCTCGACTCGGCCCGCACCCTGCTCTTCCCGGTCTACTCCAGTCTCTTCACACCGGTCTGGCTTCGGCTGCTCGGCGCCCGCGTGGGGCGCGACGTCGAGGTATCCACGGTGCTGCTCGTCCCCGCGATGACGACGATCGACGACGGTGCCTTCCTCGCCGACGACACGATGGTCGCCTCGTACGAGCTGCGCGGCGGGTGGATGCGGATCGGCCCCGTGCGCATCGGCAAACGCGCATTCCTCGGCAACTCGGGGATGGCTGCTCCCGGTCACCGCGTGCCCAAGGGCGGGCTCGTCGCCGTGCTCTCGTCGGCACCGGTCAAGGCAAAGGCCGGCACCTCCTGGCTCGGTTCCCCCGCCGTTCGGCTGCGCCGCGTGTCGAATGACGCTGACGAGACGCGCACCTACCATCCCGGTGCGGCGCTGCGGGTCGCTCGCGCGCTGTGGGAGCTCTGCCGCCTCGTGCCGGTCGTGGTGACGTGCGGGGTCGGGCTCGGCGTGCTGTTCACCCTCGCGGCCCTCGTGGCGGCGTTCGGGCCCGCGATCGCGCTGCTGCTCTCCGGTGCCGTGATGCTGGCGGCGGGGGCGGTGGCCGCGGCGGCGGCGACGCTCGCCAAGTGGCTGCTGGTCGGCGTCATCCGCCCGGGTGAGGAGCCGCTCTGGTCGAGTTTCGTCTGGCGCACCGAGGTGTCCGACACCTTCGTCGAGATGACCGCGGCGCCCTGGTTCGCGCGTGCCGCGGCGGGCACGCCGGCTCTCGCCGTGTGGCTCCGTTCGCTCGGCGTGCGGGTCGGCAGGGGCGTCTGGTGCGACAGCTACTGGCTGCCCGAGCCCGATCTGGTGACGCTCGGTGACGCCTCGACGGTCAATCGCGGTTGTGTCGTGCAGACGCATCTGTTCCATGATCGGATCATGAGTATGGATGCCGTCACGATCGAACCCGGGGGCACGCTCGGCCCGCACAGCGTGATCCTGCCCGCCGCGACGATCGGGGCGCATGCCACGGTGGGGCCCGCGTCGCTCGTCATGCGCGGCGAGACCGTGCCGATCGGGTCACGATGGAGCGGCAACCCGATCGGACCGTGGCGGGCCGTGCGCGTGCGCTCCTACCAGGCGACCGCCTCGTGACGGCGCCGGATGCTGCCGACGATTACATCCCCGACAGCGGCGACCGTACCTTCTCCGTACGCCGATACGAGCTCGACCTCACGTACAAGCTCGCCGCGAACCGGCTTTCGGGGCGAGCCACGCTCTCGGCCACGGCATCGGAGCAGCTGCGCTCGTTCCGGCTCGACCTGGTCGGGTTGCGTGCGTCGCGCGTGCGGGTCGACGACGAGCGGCGCACGTCCTTTCGGCAGGGGCCGCGGCACGTGCGCGTGCGGCCGGAACGTGTGATCGAGGCCGGCGAGCAGTTCACCATCGAGGTCGAGTACGGGGGAGCGCCACGCCCCCGTCGATCGCGGTGGGGAAGCATCGGCTGGGAGGAACTCGAGGACGGCTCGCTCGTCGCGTCACAGCCCACGGGAGCACCAACGTGGTTCCCCTGCAACGATCGCCCGGACGACAAGGCCACCTACGGCATCCGCGTCACCACCGATGCGCGCTACCAGGTGGTGGCCACGGGGGAGCCCGCTCAGCCTGCTCGCTCCGGCGGTACGGCGACCTGGGCTTTCGAGCAGGACATTCCGACGGCGACATATCTCGCGTCGGTGCAGATCGGCCCGTACGCGCGCGAGGCGCTCGATCTGGACGGCGTGCGCGGCGCGCTGCACCGATCGTCGTCGCAGGCGGATGCCGCCGGCGAGGCCTTCGCCGATCTCGGCCGCATGATGAGGCTGTTCCAGCGCGCCTTCGGCCCCTACCCCCTGGGCCGGTTCGACGTGGTCGTGACCGACGATCCGCTCGAGATCCCCCTCGAGGCCCAGGCGATGGCCGTGTTCGGCTCGAACCACACCGAGCCGGAGTCGGAACGGCTGATCGCACACGAACTCGCGCACCAGTGGTTCGGCAACAGCGTCGGACTGGCGCGCTGGCGTGACATCTGGCTCAATGAGGGCTTCGCGTGCTACGCGGAGTGGCTGTGGTCCGAGGAATCCGGTGCAGCCTCCGCCGCGGCGTGCGCTGAGGGGCAGCACGCGCGCCTGTCGGGCGAGGCGCAGGACATCGTCGTGTCGGATCCGGGTGCGAGGCGCATGTTCGACGACCGCGTGTACAAGCGGGGGGCGCTGGCGCTGCATGCTCTGCGTCGACGTGTCGGCGACGACCACTTCTTCGAGATCCTGCAGCATTGGTGCGCCAGGCACCGCCATGGCATCGCGACCAGCGCCGAATTCCGTGCCCTCGCCGCCGAAGTGAGTGGCGTCGACCTGGCATCACTGTTCGAGCGGTGGCTGGACCGCGAGGAGCTGCCGCCGCTCGACCGATGAGGCGATCGCGAGGCTGACCGTGCACCCGGGGATGCCGTGGACCGCACGGACGACGAAGCGTTCGACGGCGCCCTCCGGCGGGGTGACCAGCGCAAGCGTTCTTCCGAGGCGTCGGTGCAGCCGCACGCAGCGGGGGTCGAGGGCGAGTCCGCTGCCGCGCGCTTTCAGCGCGGCTTCGACGCGGGTCCAGCGTGCGAGATCAGCCGAACCGGTCGTCCCGAGGGCACGTGCGAGACCCGCCGGGTCCCGCACGCCCGGTGTCGAGAGCTCGGCATCGATGCCGATCGCTCCGCAGCGCCCGCTCGGCGCGACGGCGACGACCGTCACGTCGCCGGCGTGGCTGATGCTGCACCGCACCGGCGCGCCGACCAGACGCGGCGCCCCGTGGTCGCCCTCTCCGCATCGCGGGCAATCCCGCGTCACGTCGGCGGTGGCGCCGGCACCGGCGAGACGGCGCAGCAGGCGTTCGGCGGTGGGGCGGCGAGCGGCACGGTCGGTTCCGGTGCGCCACGCGATCGCCACCGGTCCCACGCGCAGGTGCGCGTCGCGTTCGGGCGCGCTCGCCATCGCGCCGGCCGTCAGGCCTTCGTCGCGTGCGTCTCGATGGCGACGATGCCCGAGCCCGGATGCGGCGCGCTCACATGCACCACCGAGAACGCGGCCGGCTCCAGGTCGGACGAGCTGCCCAGGTACGACCCCTTCACCGTGGCGGTGGCCAGCGCGATCTCGCTCATGATCTCGCCGAGCAGGGGTCCGTGGCTGCACAGCACGGCGGGCTTGCCCGACCGCACACGCTTGCCCACGACGGTGCGCACGTCGGCCAGCCCCTCCTCCCAGGAGTCCTGGCTGATGCGCGCGGTGCGGTGCACCTCTCGGCCGAGCGCCGCGGCCAGCGGGGTGACCGTCTGCACGCAGCGCACGGCATCCGACGAGACGATGCGGCGCACGCCGAACGCACGCAGCGGTCCGACGAGGGCCTTGGCCTGACGCGAGCCGCGCGGGGTGAGGGGACGGGTCGCGTCCGGGCCCGCCCACGCGTCGCGGGCCTCGGCCTTGCCGTGGCGCAGCACGACGATCGGGAACGTCTCGAGCACGCCGTCGTCGACGAGCGCGAGAAAGGAGTCGAGGATCTCGATGTCGGCGGGGTAGCTCAGGTGCGTGCGCGCCTTCTTGGGGGTGACCCACTCGAGCGCCGCGATCTCTTTGTTGGGGACGAACGTCGATGCGCGGATGGCGTCCTCGGTCGCCTGCGCCGCCCAGTAGTGCACGATCTTCTGGCGCTTGCCGGCGATGTGATAGCGCGAGATGCCGATGGCAGGTCCCAGCCGCACACGGATGCCGGTCTCTTCACGGATCTCGCGCACGGCGGTCTCGGCGAGGGTCTCGCCGGGGTCCACCTTGCCCTTCGGCAGCGACACGTCGGCGTACGCGGTACGGTGCACGACCAGCACCCGCATCTTGCCCTCGACGAGTCGCCAGATGACCGCGCCCGCGGCATAGACAGCGGTGTCGGTCATCGCACCGCCCTCGCCCGGCGCCGCCGCAGCGACTTGGCCATCATCTTGTCCTGAAGATCGACGAGGGGAGCGTCGTCGGCGTCACGGTGGTGACGCGTCCACTCGCCGTCGGGACCCAGCCACCACGAACTCGTGCTGTCGCTCATGGCCAGGTCGAACAGGTTCGAGAGCTCTTTGACGTGGGCCGGTGCCACGATGCGCACAAGGGCTTCGACGCGCCGGTCGAGGTTGCGGTGCATCATGTCGGCGCTGCCGATGAACACCTGGGGGTCGCCGTTGTTCTCGAAGGCGAAGATGCGCGAGTGCTCCAGGTAGCGGCCCAGGATGCTGCGTACGGTGATGTTCTCGCTCAGCCCGGGCACGCCCGGCTTGAGCGAGCAGATGCCGCGCACCCACACCTCCACCGGTACCCCGGCCTGACTGGCCCGGTACAGCGCGTCGATGACCTGCTCGTCGACCATCGAGTTGACCTTGATGCGCACGCGGGCCGGCTTGCCGGCGATCGCGTTGCGGCGCTCCTTGTCGATCAGGCGCACGAGGCCCTTGCGCAGGTGCAGCGGGGCGACGAGCAGGCGCTTGAACTTCTTCTCGATCGCGTAGCCCGAGAGCTCGTTGAACAGGCGCGTGAGGTCGCGTCCCACCTCGTTGTCAGCGGTGAAGAGCCCGAAATCCTCGTAGATGCGACTGGTCTTGGGGTTGTAGTTGCCGGTCCCGACGTGGCTGTAGCTGCGCAGCACGCCGTTCTCCTCGCGGATGACGAGCGCCAGCTTGCAGTGCGTCTTGAGGCCGACGAGGCCGTAGACGACGTGCACGCCCGCCTTCTCGAGCTTGCGCGCCCAGACGATGTTCGCCGCCTCGTCGAAGCGCGCCTTGATCTCGACGAGCGCGAGCACCTGCTTGCCCGCTTCGGCGGCGTCGATGAGGGCCTGGATGATCGGGCTGTCGCCGGAGGTGCGGTAGAGCGTCTGCTTGATCGCCAGCACGTGCGGGTCTTTCGCCGCCTGCTCGAGGAACGCCTGCACGCTCGTCGCGAACGACTCGTAGGGGTGGTGCACGAGCACGTCGCCCTTGCGGATCGAGGCGAAGATGTCGGCGCGCTCGGTGTTGTCGCCCGGCTGGAACGCGAGGGCCGTCGTGGGCACGTGCGGCGGAAAGTGCAGCTCGGGCCGGTCGATGCGGGCGAGGTCGAACAGGCCGCGCAGGTCGAGCGGGCCGGGCAGGCGATAGACCTCCTGCTCGGTGATGTCGAGCTCTTTGAGCAGGAGATCGAGGGTGACGTCATCCATATCGTCGGTGATCTCGAGCCGGATCGGGGGTCCGAAGCGGCGGCGCATCAGCTCGGCCTCGAGCGCCTGGATGAGGTTCTCGGTCTCGTCCTCCTCGATGACCATGTCCTCGTTGCGCGTCAGCCGGAACGCGTGGTGATCGAGCACCTCCATCCCGGGGAAGAGATCGCCGAGGTTGTTGGCGATCAGCTCCTCGAGCGGCAGGTAGCGCGCGGTTCCCGCATCCTTCTCGATCGCCACGAAGCGCGGCAGCATGGGCGGCACTTTCAGGCGGGCGAACTCCTGGCGGCCCGTGCGGGCGTTGCGGATGCGCACGGCGAGGTTCAGCGACAGCCCCGAGATGTAGGGGAAGGGGTGGGCCGGGTCGACGGCCAGCGGCATCAGAACGGGGAAGACCTGGGCTTGGAAGTACTCGTACAGCCGCCCGCGGTCGGCCTCGCCGAGCGAGTCCCACGAGACCACCTCGATGCCTGCCTCGGCGAGCGCCGGTTCGACGAGCGTCGTCCACGCGGCGGCGTGACGCAGCTGCAGCCGGTGGGCGTCGTGCGAGATGTCGGCGAGCACGTCGACGGGTGAACGCCCCACGTTCGTGGGCACGGCGAGACCCGTCATGATGCGGCGCTTGAGACCGGCGACGCGCACCATGAAGAACTCATCGAGGTTGTTGGCGAAGATCGCCAGAAAGTTGGCGCGTTCGAGCGCGGGGAGCCGGGCATCCTCGCCCAGCTCGAGCACCCGCTGGTTGAATGCGAGCCAGCTGACCTCGCGGTCGAGGTAGCGGTGCTCGGGCAGCTGAGCGT
Source organism: Microbacterium sp. LRZ72 (assembly GCF_033792225.1). Taxonomy (NCBI): domain Bacteria; kingdom Bacillati; phylum Actinomycetota; class Actinomycetes; order Micrococcales; family Microbacteriaceae; genus Microbacterium; species Microbacterium sp. LRZ72. The sequence goes on along the minus strand of NZ_JANGEX010000002.1, from coordinate 313,239 downwards.
CATAGGACTCGATCGCCTCGTCGAAGTCGTCGTCGTCCGCGTCGCCGAGCCCTGAGTCGAGGATCGAAGTTTCGAGCATGCCCACATCATGACACCGGCGGATGACAGGCGCGTGAACCGCGCGTGATCCGGCCGGATCCGTCCGTTACGCGTCGCGGCGGCTGGACGTGCTCTGGGCCTGATCGTCCTCGTAGACGTTGAAGCGGTAGCCCACGTTGCGCACTGTTCCGATCAGCTGTTCCAGATCGCCGAGCTTGGCGCGCAGACGCCGCACGTGCACGTCGACGGTGCGCGTGCCGCCGAAGTAGTCGTACCCCCACACCTCGCTGAGCAGCTGCTCACGGGTGAAGACCCGGGAGGGGTGGGTCGCGAAGAAGTGCAGGAGCTGGAACTCCTTGTAGGTCAGATCCAGGGGCTTGCCGTGCACCTTCGCGGAGTACGAGGACTCGTCGATCGTGATCCCGGAGGTCTGGATGCGGGTCGTCGCCTGCTCCTGGGTCAGGCGCCCCATCGCGAGACGCACGCGAGCGTCGACCTCGGCGGGCCCGGCACCGACGAGGATCACGTCATCCACGCCCCAGTCGGTGCTGACGGCGGTGAGGCCGCCCTCGGTCACGACGAGGAGCAGCGGGGCGTCCAGTCCGGTGGTGTTCAGGATCTTGCAGAGCGACTTCGCCCCCACCAGGTCGGTGCGCGCATCCACGAAGATGACGTCGGCGCTCGGCGCGTTCACGAGCTGCGCAGGCTCGGCGGGGATCTGTCGCACGCGGTGGCTGAGCAGTTCGAGCGAAGGCAGAACGGGGCCGCTTCCATGGGCGGAACTCAAAACGAGCAGTTGGGCCACGCGATTCCTCTCGGCGATACCCCCTCGGGGCCATCGTGACAACCATCTTACGCCGCCGGTCGGAGTGCGCGATGATGGGGGGATGACGTCCCCCGAGCTCGCCCCTCGACCCGCGTTCCACGGCGTGGTCGCCGTCTGGGTGCTCGCGCTCGCCGTTGCCGTGGCGATCGCCGTCTTCGTGCCGGTCGATCGGCAGGCGGTCTGGTTCACCCTCGCTCTGGCCGGCCTCTTCGTCGCCGGCATCGTGGTCCAGCTCTTCTACGGCCGGTCCGTCGGCTTCATCCGTCGCGTCGCGGCGAGCGCCCTCGGCGCCCTCGTCGCGCTCGGAGTCGTCTCGGCCGCGGTCGGGCTGGCCACGATCATCTAGACTCGACGCATGGACCTCGTCGCGCTCGAACTGTTCTTCGTGGGATTGCTCGGTCTGGCCTCGCTCGCCATCGCCTTCGTGTCCGGCGTCGTCATCCTCAATCTGTATCGCGGCCAGCGCTGACGGGAGGCGCAGTGTACGAACTGCCCACCGACCTGCCCGCCGACCTCGCGCCCCTCGCGTGGCTGATCGGCGTGTGGGAGGGAACCGGTGTCATCGAGTACGCCGCGCCCGGTCGTGACGTGACGGCGGAGTTCTCGCACCGCGTCAGCTTCAGTCACGACGGCGGCGACTACCTGAACTACTCGGCCACGGCCTGGCTCACGGATGCCGGGGCCGCCGACCGTCGCCTCGTCGCCGAGACCGGCTTCTGGCGTCTCTCGCGCACCCTCGGCGATACGGATGCCGGCCCGGCACTCCTTCCCGCCGTCGCTCCTGCCGCGCCCCGGACCGCCGACGACGTCGAGTCCCTGCGCACCGCGCGGGGCGGCTTCGAGCTCGAGGCGGTCATCGTGCACTCCGACGGCATCAGCGAGCTCTATCTCGGCGAGATCACCGGGCCGCGCGTCGACCTGGCGACCGACGCCGTGGTGCGCTCCGCCGGCGCGAAGGACTACGCCGCCGCGACGCGCATGTACGGCCTGGTCGACTCGCACCTGCTGTGGGCGTGGGACATCGCGGCCTATGGCCAGGAGCTGCGCTCCCATGCCTCGGCACGTCTGGGGAGGGCGGAATGACGGCCTCGCCCTTCAGCGATCTTCCCGGGGCCGTGAGCCCGGGCAGCGCCCCCGAGCATTTCGGCAACCCGGTGCGCGAGCAGGTGCTGCTCGAACGCGGCGAGGCGATCGTGCACCTCGGCGACCGCGCGGTGATCTCCGTGTCGGGACCGGAGCGGCTGACGTGGCTCGACTCCATCACCTCCCAGGCCCTCGCCGCGCTGGCGCCGGGCGTGTCGACCGAGCTTCTGGTGCTCGATCCCCACGGGCACATCGAGCATCAGGCTGCCGTGCTCGACGACGGCGAGACCACCTGGCTGGTCGCCGACGCGCCCGATGCCGCCGCTCTCGAGGCGTGGCTGCGCCGCATGGTGTTCCGTTCGCAGGTGACCGTGTCGGCCGCCGCTGAGGTGGCCGTCGTCGGCGCAGTGGCACAGGACGGCCGGATGCCGCAGGTGCTGGATGCGCATGTGCGTGCGCCGGCCGGCATCCCGCTCGTCTGGATCGACCCCTGGCGCGGCGTCGCCGAGGGGGGCGTGCAGTACGCGGCCGCGTCGCCGCACCCGGGCTCGCGTCTCGCATGGGCGCTCGCGCTCGTGCCGGCCGACGACCTCGCGCAGATCGCGGCCCAGCTCGGTGACGGCCCCGACGGCATCCGCCCTGCGGGTCTGCTCGCGGCCGAGGCGCTGCGCATCGCCGCCTGGCGGCCGCGCCGCAGCGGCGACGTCGATGAACGCACGCTGCCCCACGAACTGGACTGGCTGCGCAGTGCCGTGCACCTGAGCAAGGGCTGCTATCGCGGGCAGGAGACGGTGGCGAAGGTGCACAACCTCGGTCATCCGCCGCGTCGCATGGTGTTCCTGCACCTCGACGGCAGCGGCGCAGAGCTGCCGCAGCCCGGCGCCGAGGTGCGCCACGACGGCAAGAGCATCGGACGCGTCACCTCCGCCGCGCTGCACCACGAGCAGGGTCCCATCGCGCTCGCGGTCGTGAAGCGCACGGCGCCCATCGATCAGCCGCTGACGGTGGCCGGCGACGACGGCGACATCGCGGCATCCGCCGAGGTCATCGTTCCCCCCGAAGCGGGGGCCGCAGCGGCCGTGCCGCGCCTGCCCCGGCTGTCCTCCCGCGCGCGGTCGTGAACGCTCGCCCCTCCGGTGGTCCGTCTTCCGGGGGCAGGGATGCGCACCCGCCGACGGTGACCGCCGCGATCCCGGTGCGTCTGCGCGACAGGTTCGATCCTCGCCCCGGCCTCGCCAGGCTGCGGCGCTCGGCGGGCGCGATCCTGCAGATCGTCGTCGCCGCGACCGCCGCCTACGCCTTCTCTGTCTATGTGCTCGGCCACCCGGCGCCGCTGCTCGCGGCGACCGTGACGGTCTCGAGCCTCGGCCTCGTGCGCGACGCGCGCCCGCGCCGTGTGCTCCAGACGGTCACGGGGATGCTGGTCGGTGTCCTCATCGCCGAGGCGATCGTGCTCACCCTCGGGCACGGCGCCTGGCAGCTCGCCCTGACGCTGCTCATGACCCTCGCGACGGCCCGGCTGCTCTCCCCGCAGCCGGGGTTCGCCATCGCGGCGGCGATCCAGTCGGTGATCGTGCTCGTCATGCCGGTGTCGGTGGGCGCGCCGCCGATCACGCGCCTGAGCGATGCCGTCGTGGGAGCGGTCGCGGCCCTGCTCGTCACGGCGCTCATTCCGCGAAACCCGCGCGCAGAGGCGGCCCGCGACGTGCGCGCCGTGTTCCTCGCCCTCGATGACACCGTGGCGGCGCTCACCCAGGCGCTTCGGCGCGGCAGCAGGGCCCGGGCCGAGCGGGCGCTCGAGAAGGCGCGGGCGATCGACCCCCTGATCGGGGCGTGGCGGGAGGCTCTGGACTCGACCGTCGCCGTAGCCCGCATCTCGCCCTGGCTGCGGGGTCGGCGCGACGAGCTGGGACGGCAGCAGCGCATCGTCACCGCGATGGACCTGGCGGCGCGCAATCTGCGGGTGATCGCGCGCCGTGCGGCGTACGTCGCCGACGACGGCGCAGCGCGACCCACCGTGGCGGACGTGCTCGAGGGGCTCGCGCGCGGCATCGCGCTGATCGGGGAGTCGGTCGACGACATCGCGGCCGCCCCGCTGGCGCGCGAGGAGGTGCTCGCGATCGCCCGGCATCTGGATCCGCGCGAGATGGCTCCCGAGGCCGGTCTGGGCGATCAGAACCTGATCGCGACGCTGCGCCCCCTGGCCGTGGACCTGCTCGTCGCCAGCGGCATGACCCGCGATGACGCCCGGGCGGCCATACCGCGCCTGTGAAAGGGCCCCGCGAGCGTCGCGAAACCCGCCTCGGGGCGCGGCCCGTCGGTCGATAGCATGGTGTCATGAGCGCCTCACACACCCTGATCCTGCTCCGTCACGGCCAGAGCGAATGGAACGAGCTGAACCTCTTCACCGGCTGGGTGGATGTGCGCCTGACCGAGCGAGGCCGCGCCGAGGCCGCGCGCGGTGGCGAGCTGCTGGCTGAGGCCGGCGTGCAGCCGGACGTGCTGCACACGTCCCTGCTCAGCCGAGCCATCCAGACGGCCGACATCGCCCTCGACACCGCGGACCGCCTCTGGATTCCCGTCAAGCGATCCTGGCGTCTCAACGAGCGCCACTACGGGGCGCTGCAGGGCAAGGACAAGGCGCAGACCCTCGAGGAGTTCGGCCAGGAGCAGTTCATGCTGTGGCGCCGGTCGTTCGACGTGCCGCCGCCCCCGATCGCCGACGACGACGAGTTCAGCCAGGTCGGTGATCCGCGTTACGCCGATATCGAGAGCGAGATGCCCCGCACCGAGTCGCTCAAGCTCGTCATCGACCGGATGCTGCCGTACTGGCGCGACGACATCGCCCCCGATCTGAAGGCGGGAAAGACGGTGCTCGTCGCCGCGCACGGCAACTCGCTGCGCGGCCTGGTCAAGCACCTCGAGCACATCAGCGACGAGGACATCGCCGAGTTGAACATCCCCACCGGCATCCCCCTGGTCTACCGTCTCGATGACGACCTGCGACCCGTGGGGCCGGGCGAGTACCTCGATCCCGAGGCCGCCGCCGCGGGCGCTGCGGCGGTCGCCGCACAGGGCAAGCACTGAGCCGACGCGAACGCAGATACGCCCCGGAATCGAAGGGATTCCGGGGCGTATCTGCGTTCTCAGCGCGCGGGCGCAGGGCCCGAGCGGCTCACTCCGCGTCGGGCTCCGACGACCAGTCGCCGGTGGCGAGGTAGAGCACCTTCTTCGACACCGACTCGGCGTGGTCGCCGAACCGCTCGTGGTAGCGGCTGGCCAGCGTCGCATCGACGGTCGCCATCGCCTCGCCCTGCCAGTTCTCGCCGAGCACCTTCTCGAACACCGACACGTGCAGTTCGTCGAGCTTGTCGTCGAGGTCGCGCAGATCCTCGGCGATCGCGAGGTCCTCGGTGCGCAGCAGCTCGGTGAGCTTCTGCGCCATCTCGACGTCGATCTTGCCCATGCTCGTGAAGGTGCTCTTGAGGCCCTTCGGGATGGCGCGCTCGGGAAAGCGGTAGCGCGTCAGCTGGGCGATGTGCTCGGCGATGTCGCCCATGCGCTCGAGCGAGGCCGACATCCGCAGGGCGCTCACGACGATGCGCAGGTCGCGGGCGACCGGCTGCTGACGGGCGAGGATCTCGATGGCCAGCTCGTCGAGAGCGATCGCCTTCTCGTCGATGATCGCGTCGGCCTCGATGACCTCTTCGGCGAGCGAGACGTCGCTCGATCCGAATGCCCGGGTGGCCTTGTCGATCGCCACGACGACGAGCTCCGAGATCTCGACGAGACGTGACTGGACGTCTTCGAGCGACTGATGGAAGACTTCGCGCACGATTGTGGTCCCTTTCCGGTTCGACGGGCACGACGCCCGCACAACCCTCGCGATCCTGACGGGCGAAGGTTAACGAACGGTGCCGGGAGTGTGAATAGTACCGAAGGTGACCGCACGCGTGATGCGGGCGGGATCCGACGGGGGTCGCGAGGGACTCTACGCTGGAGGCATGAATCCGGTCAGCGTCGCGCTCCTGGCGCTGCTCGCCGGAGTCGTCGTCGGTGTCGGTGGAACGACGGTGCTGTTCACCGCCGCGCGTGTCGCGCAGCGCGCCGAGGAGCGCGCGGCCGCGGTCGTGCCCCAGGGCGTGCTGCAGGTGCTCGACGCGATGGAGGGCGCGGCATCCGTGCTCGACGCCTCGCTCACGGTCGTGGCCGCCTCGCCGGCCGCACCGGGGTTCGGACTCTCGGCCGGCGAGGTCGTCGGGGTCGAGGACCTGCGCACCCTGGTACGTGCCGTCCGCGCGTCGGGGGAGCCCAAGAGCACCCGATTCCGGATGCGGCGGCCGTCGAGCGCCGCATCCACCCTGCCCAGCGAGGGGCGGCTCGTGTCGGCCCGCGCGGCGCCGCTGGGCGAGAGCCACATCCTCGTCGTGGTGGACGACGTGACCGAGCAGGAGCGGCTCGAGCAGATGCGCCACGACTTCGTGGCCAACACGAGCCACGAGCTGAAGACCCCTGTGGGCGCCGTGAGTCTGCTCGCCGAGGCGATCGACTCGGCCGCCGACGACCCGGAGCAGGTCCGCGCGTTCGCGGTGCGCATCCAGGCCGAGGCGCAGCGGCTGACCAGGCTGACGGACCGGATCATGGGCCTGTCCCGGCTGCAATCCGCGGAGCAGCTCGCCCAGGCACGCGCCGTCTCGGTCGACGAGGTCGTGGTCGCGTCGGTCGAGGCGCACGCCGTGCAGGCGACGTCCGGCGGCGTGACGCTCGTGCGCGGCGGGGAGCGCGGCGCGTATGTCATGGGCGACCCCACGATGCTCGTGGAGGCCGTGGGCAACCTGATCGCCAACGCCATCGCCTACTCGCCGCGTGGTGGTCGGGTGGGTGTGGGCGTGCGCATCGAGGACGGAGCGGTCGAGATCGCGGTGACCGATCAGGGCATCGGCATCGCCGAGAGCGACCAGGAGCGCATCTTCGAACGGTTCTACCGGGCGGATGCCGCACGATCGCGCAGGACGGGCGGCACGGGCCTGGGCCTGGCCATCGTCAAGCACGCGGTGCAACGGCACGGGGGCGAAGTGCGGGTATGGTCTCGGTTGAGCCGCGGCTCGACGTTCACGATCCGCCTGCCGCGCTGCGAACCCGAGGACGACGACCCGCCGAAGGCGCGCCGCAAGCGCTCGGACGGAAAACCTCGAGCGCGCCGCGACCGTTCGGCCGGCTCGACCCCCCGACAGGAAGAGAGACGACCATGACCCGGGTGCTCCTCGTCGAAGACGAACCGGACCTCGCCGACCCGCTCGCCTACCTGCTGCGGCGGGAGGGCCACGAGGTGGAGATCGCCGAGGACGGACCCGCGGCGATCGAGGCGTTCGAGGAACGCGGAGCCGACATCGTGCTGCTCGATCTGATGCTGCCGGGGATGCCGGGCACCGAGGTCTGCCGCCGCATCCGCCAGAGCTCTCAGGTGCCGATCGTCATGGTGACGGCGAAGGACTCGGAGGTCGACATCGTCGTCGGGCTCGAGCTGGGCGCCGACGACTACGTCACCAAGCCCTACTCCTCGCGGGAGCTGCTGGCGCGGATGCGCGCCGTGCTGCGCCGCTCTGCCGAGGCCGAGGTCGACCTCGACGATCACGTGCTCACCGGCGGCCGGGTGACCCTCGACATCGACCGCCACAGCATCTCGATCGATGGGCGCGAGATCAGCATGCCGCTCAAGGAGTTCGAGTTGCTCGAGGTGCTGATGCGCAACGCGGGCCGCGTTCTGACCCGGGGCCAGCTGATCGATCGGGTGTGGGGGAGCGACTACTTCGGCGACACGAAGACGCTCGACGTGCACATCAAGCGCATCCGCTCGCGCATCGAGGAGGTGCCGAGCGAGCCGAGCATGCTGGTGACGGTGCGCGGCCTCGGGTACCGCTTCGAGGCGTAGCCCCCGTCAGAGGGGCTGCAGGGGTGTCAGGGGACGAACGGCTCGAGATATTCGATCGCACCCGTGAGAATCGGGACCTCGACGAGGGCCCCCTCGCCGTCACCGGACTGGAAGTAGACCTCGATGGTGGCGCCCGGGATCGTGTCGATGCCCTCGAACAGGATGGGGTCGCCGGCGAGGAACGGGCTCTCGCCCACGGGTGCGTCGTCGAACCAGTCGGCACCGAGGCTGACGGCGGTTCCGGCGGGGACGCGCAGGCTCTGCGTGTCGGACCCGCTGACCTCGATCGTCACCGTCTGCGCGCTCTCGCCGTTGTTGACGAAGGCGGCGAGCAGGTTGCCGTCCACGCCGTCTTCCGAGACGAGCACGGCGTTGCGGACTTCCACGTCGCCGGTGTGAGCCATCACGCCCTCGGCAGGCGAGTAGGGGATCAGGGTCGCCTGCGGGGCGATGAGGCTGCAGCCCGTCGTGCCGAACAACACGGCCGCGGCCAGGGCGATGGGGGCGAGCCGACGGGATTTCACAGGTCCTCCAGGATGGTGCGCGAGCTGTTTTCCCATCCTAGCCGGGTCGCAAAGGGGTCCACGCCGGGTGCGCTTGGCGAACCTTAGCGTATGTCCGCTGTGGTATTCTGGAGGTTGCCGAAGGGACATAACTGCATGCTTTTTGAGGTTGGCGAAACAGTCGTCTATCCGCACCACGGCGCCGCCACGATCGCCGAAGTCAAGACTCGGATGGTCAAGGGCGAGGAGAAGATCTATCTCAAGCTTCGTGTCACTCAGGGCGACCTGACGATCGAGGTTCCCGCGGACAATGTCGACCTGGTCGGCGTCCGCGACGTGATCGGCAAAGAGGGACTCGAGAAGGTGTTCGAGGTGCTGCGAGCGCCGTTCACCGAAGAGCCGACCAACTGGTCGCGCCGCTACAAGGCGAACCTCGAGAAGCTCGCGTCGGGTGACGTCATCAAGGTGAGCGAGGTCGTCCGCGACCTCTGGCGCCGCGATCAGGACCGGGGTCTCTCCGCGGGTGAGAAGCGGATGCTGGCGAAGGCCCGCCAGATCCTGATCTCCGAACTCGCCCTGGCCGAGAAGATCGACGAGGAGCGCGCGAGCGTCCTTCTCGATGAGGTCCTCGCGAGCTAGGCTCCGGGCGTGACTGTCACGCCCACACCCCGCATCGCCGTCATCGTCGTCGCAGCCGGGTCGGGGACGCGGCTGGATGCCGGGGGCCCCAAGGCCCTCGTCGGGATCGACGAGCACAGCATCCTGCGTCACGCGCTGCGCGGCGTCTTCGCCGCCCCGACCGCCCAGGTGGTGATCGTCGCCCCCGCGGACCGCGAGGGCGACGCGCTGACCGAGGCGTACGCCGCCGCCGACGAAGCGGATGCCGTCCATCCTCTCGCGTCGGGCCGCCGCCGCGACCTGGTCGGCGTCGTCGTCGGGGGCAGCACCCGGCAGCGTTCCGTCGCCGCGGGTCTGCGGGCGCTGTGGGCCGACGTGGATGTCGTGCTCGTCCACGACGCCGCACGGGCGCTGACCCCCGCTGCGGTCTTCGAGCGCGTGATCGACGCGGTCGATGCCAGCGGCGCCGGCGTGGTGCCCGTGCTGCCGGTCATCGACACCCTCAAGCGGGTCGAGTCCGATGCGGTGGTCGAGGCCGTCGACCGGACCTCGCTCACGGCGGCGCAGACGCCGCAGGGATTCCCCCGACCGCTGCTCGAGGCGGCGTACGCCGCGGCCGAGCAGGAGTTCACCGACGATACGGCGCTGGTCGCCGCTCACGGCGTCTCGGTGCGCACGGTCGACGGCGACGAGCGGGCTTTCAAGATCACCACGCGTGGCGACCTGTCGCGCGCGCAGATGCTGGTCACGGAGCAGCCGGCTGCGCGAGCGATGTCCCGCGAACCCGCCCCGCCCGCGCCGGCGGTGCTCCCGCGCGTGGGCGTGGGTACCGACGTGCACGCGTTCGGAGGGGACGGCGAGCTGTGGCTGGCCGGACTGCGCTGGAAAGACGAACCGGCGCTGTCGGGCCACTCGGACGGGGATGCCGTCTCGCACGCCGTCGTCGACGCGCTGCTCTCCGCGGCCGGCCTCGGCGACATCGGCTCGCGGTTCGGCACGTCGCGCCCCGAGTACGCGGGAGCTCACGCCGACGTCTTCCTCGACGCCACGCGCGTGCTGCTGCACGAGGCGGGATGGCGCGTGGGCAACGTGGCGGTGCAGGTGCAGGCGAATCGCCCGCGCTTCGCCGCGCGGCGCGCCGAGGCCGAGGCCGCGCTCTCGACGGCACTCGGCGGCGCGCCCGTGTCGGTGTCGGCGACGACCACCGACGGTCTCGGGTTCACGGGGCGTGGCGACGGCGTCTCGGCGTTCGCGGTCGCGCTGCTGCTGCCGCGCTGACGACGGCGTGCCGTGGTGCGCGACCGCGGGCCCCGGGACCCGCGCACACGCCCCGGTAGGCTGGGGCTGTGACTGTTCGGCTCTATGACACCCGCGCGCGGGACCTGCGCGATGTCGAGCCGATCGACCCCCGGCGCGTGTCGATGTACGTCTGCGGACCCACCGTGCAGTCCGAGCCCCACATCGGTCACCTGCGCGGCGCGTTGAGCTTCGACATCCTCCGTCGCTGGCTCGCGCACCGTTTCGGCGACGTCACGTTCGTGCGCAACGTGACCGACATCGACGACAAGGTGCTCGTCAATGCGAGCGCCGACGAACCGTGGTGGGCGCTGGCCTACCGCATGGAGCTGGCTTTCTCGGGGGCGTATGCCCGCATCGGCATCCTCCCGCCGACGTACGAGCCGCGAGCCACCGCCTCCATCGCTCAGATGCAGGAGCTGATCGAACGGCTCATCGCGGCGGGTCACGCCTACGCCGACCCCGCGGCCTCGGGCGACGTCTACTTCGACGTGCGCTCCTGGCCCGCGTACGGCGCGCTGACCCATCAGTCGCCCGATGCGATGGAGCCCTCCGATGACGCCGACCCACGCGGCAAGCGTGACCCCCGAGATTTCGCGCTGTGGAAGGGATCCAAGCCCGACGAGCCCGAGAGTGCACGGTGGGCATCGCCATGGGGAGAGGGTCGCCCGGGATGGCACATCGAGTGCTCCGCGATGTCGCGCCGATACCTCGGACCGGAGTTCGACATCCACGGCGGCGGCTTGGACCTGCGGTTTCCCCACCACGAGAACGAACTGGCCCAGTCGCACGCTGCGGGCGACGCGTTCGCCCGGCTGTGGGTGCACAACGGCCTCGTCACCGTCGATGGACAGAAGATGTCGAAGTCGGTCGGCAACGTGCTGCTCGCCGCCGAGGCCCTCGACGCGCACCCGCCGATGGTCGTGCGCTATGCGCTCGGCGCGGCGCACTACCGTTCGAGCCTCGATCTGTCCGCCACCGCCTTCACCGAGGCGGCCGTGGCGCTGGAGCGCATCGAGGGGTTCCTGCGCAGGGCCGAGCGTGCGGCGTCGGCGACACGCGTCGCCCTGCCGGGGGAGTTCGGCGCCGCGATGGACGACGACCTCGGCGTGCCACAGGCGCTCGCCGTCGTGCACGAGCGTGTGCGCGCGGGCAATTCCGCGCTCGATGCCGGCGACGCAGCGCGGGCAGCCTCCCTCGCGGGCGAGGTGCGGGCGATGACCGACGTGCTCGGTCTCGAGGTCGCCCGGGATGAACCCGCATCGGATGCCGGGGCCGCGGCATCCGCCCTGGACGCGCTGATGCGCACGATGATCGAGCAGCGCGCCGACGCGCGCGCCGCGAGAGACTGGGCCACCGCCGACCGCATCCGCGACGGCGTCGCGGCGGCCGGCCTCACCCTCGAGGACACTCCCGAGGGCACACACTGGAGTTTCGCCGGAGCACGCTCCGGCACGAAGGAGAACTGATGGCTGCGAAACCTGGGCGCGCCGGCGCCGGCAAAGGCAAGAAGAAGGGTCCGACCAAGGGCAGCGGGGGACTCGGGCGCAAGGCGCTCGAGGGCAAGGGGCCGACGCCCAAGGCGGAGGACCGATCCTGGCACGTCGCCGGCAAGCGCAAGGCGGCCGCCGAGCGGTACGCGGCCGCCGGTGGCAAGGGCAGGCCCGCCCCGCGGGGCGGGAGCCGGCCGCAGAAGCCGAAGCGCGACGAGGACACCGAGGTGGTCACGGGGCGCAACTCGGTGCTCGAGGCGCTGCGCGCCAAGATCCCGGCGACCGCGTTCTACATCGCCCAGCGGGTCGAGATGGACGACCGGGTGAAAGAGATGCTCTCGATCGCCCGCAACCGCGACATCACCGTGCTCGAGGTCACCCGCCCCGAGCTCGACCGCATGGCGGGATTCGACGGGGTGCACCAGGGAGTCGCGCTCAAGGTGCCGCCTTACGAGTACGCACACCCGCAGGAGCTGCTCGAGGCAGTCGTGGGCCGCGACGAGGTGCCGCTGTTCGTGGCGCTCGACGGGATCACCGATCCCCGCAACCTCGGGGCGATCATCCGCTCGACCGCCGCGTTCGGCGGTCACGGCGTGATCGTGCCGCAGCGCCGGTCCGCGAGCGTGAACAGCGCCGCATGGAAGACGAGCGCGGGCGCGGCGGCGCGGCTGCCCGTCGCCGTCGCGCCGAACCTCACCACCACGCTGAAGGAGTTCAAGCGGCAGGGCGTGTTCGTGCTCGGGTTGGACGGCGGGGGCGATGTCTCGCTGCCCTCGCTGGAGCTGGCCGATCGCCCCGTCGTCATCGTCGTCGGCTCGGAGGGCAAGGGCCTGTCCCGCCTCGTCGGCGAGACGTGCGACCAGATCGTGTCCATTCCGATCGATGCGGCGACCGAGTCCCTCAACGCCGGAATCGCCGCATCCGTCGCGCTGTATCAGGTGCGGATGCTGCGCGAACCCCGGTCCTGACCACGCTCGCGCGCACGGGTCCCCCTCCCGTGCGCGGCGGCGTGCTCACGGGACTGCTCTCACCGGGCCTGCCTCGCGGGCCCCACCCGAATCCAGCGGAAGGAACACCATGGCTCGCATCGCCGTCATCGGAGGGACCGGCTATGCCGGCGCGCACATCGTCACCGAGGGCGTGCAGCGCGGACACACGGTCGTCTCGGTCGCCCGTTCGCTGCCGGCCGAGCGTGCGGAGCACGCCACGTACGTGGAGGGCACGCTGCTGGACGTGCCCAGTCTCGTGCAGGAGCTGGAGGGCGTGGATGTCGTCGTCATCTCCGTACCGGGGCGAGGGGACATGCTCGGCAATGTGCGCCCCGCGGTCGCCGAGCTCGTGCGCGAGCTGCCCGCGAGGGTGCGCATCGGCGTCGTCGGCGGGGCCGGCGGCACCCTGATCGCGCCGGGGGGTCCGCGTCTGATCGACACCCCGGAGTTCGCCGAGTCCGCCAAGCCGGAGGCATCCGAGGCCATCGGCATCCTCGACGACCTGCGCGGCGACGACGTCGGTCGCGACTGGTTCTACATCCATCCCGCGGGCGGTTTCGGCGCGTGGAACCCGGGCGAGCGCACGGGAACCTATCGCGACGGCGGCGATGTGCTGGTCGTCGACGACCGGGGCGGGGAGTCCTACATCTCCGGCGCCGACTTCGCGATCGCCGTGCTCGACGAGATCGAGAACCCGAAGCACGTGCGCGAGCGCTTCTCCGTCGGCTACTAGCGGCGCGGGCCGGTCGGGCCTCAGACCAGGTCGCGCCAGTCGACCGTGGCCTCGGTCTCGTCGGCCACCGGGGTCGCGCCGGTGATGACCGGGATGCTGAGGGTCTCGGTCGGCGGCCCCATGATCGTGGCCTCGTCGCGGCGGTGGCGCAGCACGTCGTTGATGTACGAGGTGAGCGACTCGGCCAACGGCACCGAGGCGCCGCGCTCCTGCGACAGGTACCAGCGGTGCTCCAGCACCTGGTGGAAGACCTCCGCGGGTTCGAGCTTCGCCCTCAGGTCATAGGGGATCGCCTTCACGATCGGCTCGAACACGCGGGTGAGCCACTCGTGGGCGGCCATGTCCTCGTCGCGGCCCAGCCGCGAGACCCGCACCCGGAACTCATCGAGGTCGTTGAGCAGGCGGCGGGCTTGGTTCTCCTCGACATCCAGACCGGTCAGGCGGATGAGCCGGCGCTGATGGTGCCCGGCATCCACCACCTTCGGCCGGATCGACACGCGGTTGCCGTCGGGGGTCGCATCGATCGACATCTCGCCGATGTCGAATCCGAGCGCGTTCAGGCGCTGCACGCGCTCGGTCAGTCGCCAGGAGTCGGATGCCGAGAAGGATTCGCGATCGGTCAGCGCCGCCCACAGCGACCGGTACGACGACACGATCCCGTCGGCGATCTGGAGGGCATCGACGCCCCCCTCCAGGCGTCCACCGGCCTCCAGGTCCATGATCTCGCCGGCGATGTTGGTGCGCGCCACGTCGAGGTCGTGCTCGCGCTGCCCGTCCGTCAGACCCGTCTCGTGCAGCTCGCCGGTCTCGGCATCCACGAGGTAGGCGGCGAACGCGCCGGCGTCGCGGCGGAACAGCGTGTTCGAGAGCGAGACGTCGCCCCAGAAGAAGCCCACGTTGTGCAGTCGGACGAGCAGCACGGCGAGCGCGTCGACGAGGCGCGTGGCGGTGTCGGGCCGCAGCACCTGGGTGAACAGCGCACGGTAGGGCAGCGAGAACTTCAGATGCGCGGTCACCAGTGCCGCTGGGAGGGCATCGCCCTCGGCGCTCGTGCGACCCGCGACGACGGCCACGCGGTCGACGCAGGGCACGGCCAGGCGGTGCAGGTTGCCGAGCATCTCGTACTCGCGCCGCGCCATCTCGGCGGTCGTCTCCTTCACGGCGACGACACGTCCCGACAGCGTGACGAAGCGCACGAGGTGGCGCGATATCCCCTTGGGTAGCGAGACGATCGTGCTCGAGGGCCACTCCGCCAGGGGCGTGGACCAGGGGAGGGCGAGCAGCGCGGGATCAACCTCGCTGGCGGTGATGCTGAGGGCCTGGGTCATCGATCTTCCGGTGTCGCGTCGTTCGCCGCCGCACATGCGACGCGGCGCGGAGGACTCGCCCCCGCGCCGCGTCGTCGCGTTCTGCGGCTCAGGCCGAGGCGATCGCCCTGTCGTTGAGGCGTTCGCCGGTCTCGAGGTCGAACACGTGCACGTGACCGGGAATGGCCATCAGCGTGACGGTCTCGCCCGAGCGCGGGTGGTTGCGCCCGTCGACGCGCACGACGATGTCGTTGCGCTGGCCCTCGATCTCGGTGTGGCCATACAGGTAGCCGTCGGCGCCCAGTTCTTCGACGAGGTCGACGACGATCCGCAGACCCTCGCCGTCGGCGGGCCCGATCCGGATGTCCTCCGGACGCACCCCGATCGTGACCTCCGAACCGTGCGCCTTGTGGAGCGTGTCGGCCTCGATCGTGGCGACCGTGTTGCCGAACTGCACCCCACCCTCGGTGAGGGCGGCGGGGAACAGGTTCATCGCGGGCGAGCCGATGAATCCCGCAACGAAGATGTTGCGCGGCGTCTCGTACAGGTCGCGCGGCGTGCCCACCTGCTGCAGCAGTCCGTCCTTCAGCACGGCGATCCGGTCGCCCATCGTGAGCGCCTCGGTCTGGTCGTGCGTCACGTAGACGGTCGTGACGCCCAGGCGGCGCTGCAGCGAGGCGATCTGCGTGCGCGTCTGCACGCGCAGCTTGGCATCGAGGTTCGACAGGGGCTCGTCCATGAGGAACACCTGCGGCTGGCGAACGATCGCACGCCCCATGGCCACGCGCTGGCGCTGACCGCCGGAGAGCGCCTTGGGCTTGCGGGTCAGGTAGTCCTCGAGGTCGAGCAGCTTCGCGGCCTCGAGCACGCGCGCCGCGCGCTCTTCCTTGCCGATGCCGGCGATCTTCAGGGCGAAGCCCATGTTCTCGGCGACCGTCATGTGCGGGTAGAGGGCGTAGTTCTGGAAGACCATCGCGATGTCGCGATCCTTCGGCGGCACGTCGGTGACGTCGCGGTCGCCGATCAGGATGCGGCCGGAGTTGACCTCTTCGAGTCCCGCGAGCATGCGCAGGGAGGTGGACTTGCCGCAGCCGGAGGGGCCGACGAGGACGAGGAACTCGCCGTCGGCGATCTCGAGGTTGAGCTTGTCGACGGCGGCGCGCTCGCCGCCCGGGTAGAGCCGCGTCGCGTTCTCATACGTGACAGTCGCCATTGCTTCTTCTCCTTCACCGGCAGGTACGTGCCGGACGATCCGTTGTGAATGGAAGCGACGGGGATGAGCCGCCGAAGCCCACCGTTGGGCTTGGAGGAAGTATGGCACAGCGCCTGTGCGCTCGTCTGGGTTTTTCTCAGCCAGCCTGGCTAGCATCGGATGTTGGTGCCGCGCATACGTGCGGCCGCGATCACGCAGTGCGGCATGTTCGCTCCGTGACCGACGCCGATTGTCAAGAGGTTCGATGTCCACCGACGATTCCCCCCGCACGCCTGCGCGGCGCGATCGCCGCGAGGCGGTGCGAGAGAAGGCCGCCGCCGTCCGCGCGCAGCAGCGTCGACGCCGGGTCATCAGCACCGCGGTCGTCGCGGGGGTTGCCGGGGCGCTCGTGGTCGGCGGCGGATTCGCGGTCGCGTGGACGCTGTCGTCGGACCGGTCGCAGCCCGACCTCACCCCGTCGGGCATGGCCGACGACGGGATCATGGTCGAGACGATCCCGGCAAGCGTGTTGTCGTCGTTCTCGGGCGGAACCGTGGCTGCCGACCCGGAGGAGATCGAGGAAGAGCTCGAAGAGACCCCCGACACCTCGCCGAGTGCGGAGCCGACACCCGTGCCCGACAGACTCGACATCGAGGTCTACGTCGACTACCTCTCGCAGTCCTCCGCCGACTTCCAACTGGCCAACGCTCAGCAGCTGACCGAGTGGGTCTCGGAGGGCGCCGCGCGCATCTCGTACCACCCGGTCGCGCTGCTGACGTCCAAGTCGAACGGCACCGAGTACTCCGAGCGGGCTGCCGCGGCGGCGGCCTGCGTCGCGACCTATTCGCCCGAGGCGTTCTTCGGCTTCAACCATGAGCTGCTGGTCGCGCAGCCCGAGATCGACACCGACGGGCATTCCGACAGCGAGCTGGCCGCGCTCGCGATCGCGAGCGGCGTCGAGAACGGCAAGATCGTGCGCAACTGCATCGAGAACGGCGACTTCGTGTCGTGGGCGCAGAAGGCGACCGCACGCGCGCTCGGCGAGCCGCTCGGAGACAGCGGCGAGACGCTCTCGGGACCGACCGTGCTCGTCAACGGTTCCCCCTACGTGGGTGATCTCGGCGACCAGAAGGAGTTCGCGCAGTTCGTGCTGACGCTCGCGAGCGACGCCTACTACTCGACGCCCACGCCGACTCCCACTCCCGGGGCGACCACCCCCGGTCCCACGCCCAGCTCGTAGTGCGGCGAGGCGGCTCGGGCGCCGTAGAATCGACGCGGCAACGCCGGCTTGGCGCAATTGGTAGCGCACCTAACTTGTAATTAGGGGGTTGCGGGTTCGAGTCCCGCAGCCGGCTCGTGAGCAGTGACGCGGCCGGCAGCGTCGCGCCCCGCAGCCTCGCGCGGGACCGACGGTCCCCGACGTGGCTGGCGGTCGCGGGCGCCGTCTGCGTCGGCGCGCTGACGGCGCTGCAGGCGCACATGAACGGCGCACTCGGGCGAGAGCTCGCGGACGCATTCGTCGCGGCGGCGTTCTCCTTCGGCTCGGGGCTGGTGCTCGTTCTCGCCATCAGCGCGGCGTTGCCGGCCGGTCGGCGCGGGCTGCGGCGGCTGGGCTCCGGCATCCGTGCCCGCGACATCCCCGTCTGGATGCTGGCGGGCGGCATTGCGGGCGCGGTCACTGTCGCCACGCAGGGTCTCACCGTCGCGCTGCTCGGCGTGGCCCTGTTCACGGTCGGGCTCGTCGCGGGGCAGACTATCGGCGGCCTCGTCCTCGACCGTCTCGGCCACGGTCCCGGCGGGGCGGTCGCCGTCACGATGCCGAGGGTGGGCGGTGCGGTCCTCGCGCTCGCCGGCGTCGGCGTCGCCGTCGGAGGGGTGCCGGCCGGGCAAGTGCCATGGTGGATGCTGGTGCTGCCCGTCATCGCCGGCGCAGGCATCGCGTGGCAGCAGGGGACGAACGGGAGGCTGCGTCAGCGGGTGGACTCCGCTCTGACAGCAACGCTCGTCAACTTCGCCGGAGGAACCGCCGTGCTCGTCGTGGCCGCGGCCGTGCACGTCGCCCTGGTCGGTCCGCCGCGGATGCCGCCGGTGCAGCCGTGGATCTGGCTCGGCGGGGCGACCGGCGTGCTCTACATCTTCCTGTCCGCGGCGCTCGTGCGCCGCACCGGGGTGCTGCTGCTCGGGCTGGGCTCGGTGGTGGGGCTGTTGGTCACCTCGGTCGTGCTCGACCTCGTGGATCCGGCCGCAGCGGCACCGGATGCCGCTCGCACCGCCGTCGCGGCCGCGATCGCGCTCGGGGGCGCCGTGCTCGCGGCCGTGCCGTGGCAGCGGCGCGTGCGGCGTCAGCTCTGAGGCATGCGAGAGAGGAACGCGCGCGCGTCGACGCCGTGGCGGACTCCGCCCCGCTTGCCGGCCGGCTTGCCGCCGACGTAGAGCCAGCCCAGCAGCCTTTCGTTCTTGGCGAGCCCATGCGCCTTGGCCACGGCCTTCGCGCGCGTGGCCGACCCGGTGCGCCAGATGACGCCCCAGCCCGCCTCGTCGAGCAGCAGGCTGAGCACGTGCGCCACGCCCGAGGCGACGGCATCCTGCTCCCACCCCGGCACCTTGTCGCTCTTTCGCCGTCGCGCGACGATGGCGATGATCAGCGGTGCCCGCAGGGGCTTCGTCGACGCGCCCTTCTCGCCCAGGCTCTTGTTGATCGCGCGTCCGAGCCGCACCCGGTCGTCGTCGCGCAGCTCGATCAGGCGCCAGGGTTTGAGGCCGGAATGATCGGCGACGCGTCCCGCCGCCGAGATGAGTTCGAGCAGTTCGTCTCGACGGGGGGCGTCGTCGGTGACCCGCGACCACGACCGCCGCGCGCGGACCGCCTCGAGCGCCGTCATTTCTCGGGCGCGAACCCGAGTGCGAGCGAGTTCATGCAGTAGCGGTCGCCGGTGGGCGTGCCGAACCCGTCGGGAAAGACGTGTCCCAGGTGCGACCCGCACGCGGCGCAGCGCACCTCGGTGCGCACCATGCCCTGCGTGTCGTCTTCGAGCAGCTCGACGGCGTCGGGTCGCACCGACTCGTAGAAGCTCGGCCACCCGCATCCGGAGTCGAACTTGGTGCCGCTGCGGAACAGCTCCGCCCCGCAGGCCGCGCACGTGTACAGCCCGGAGCGGGACTCGTCGAGCAGCTCACCCGTCCACGGGCGCTCGGTCGCCGACTGGCGCAGCACCGCGTACTGCTCGTCCGAGAGCTCGGCTCGCCACTGGTCGTCGCTCTTGTCCACGGAATAGGTCATGTGTCCTCCAACTGTCGCCCTCTATCCAACCCGCTCGGGCGGTGGTGTGTTCCCCCATTGTCCCCCCGCCTGTTCAATAGGGGGATGACGGATGCCGGTGCCGCGGACGCGGACCTCGCGGCGGTGGCGCACCGCTACGACCGGTTCGCCCGCGAGGAGGCGCCGGGACGGTCGGCGCTCTACGAGTCGTGGGCGGCGGGCGTCGCCCGCGATCGCCGCGCCCAGGCCGTGCTTGCGCAGATCCCCGCGACGCGACGCCAGCCACCTCTTGTGTTCGCCATCGCGCGCATGGCCGGTGCGCCCGACGCGCCGTACGCCGATTTCGCCGCCTGGCTGTACGCGCACGCCGACGAGTTCGTCGCCGCGGCATCCGCGCGCTCGCTGCAGACGAACGAGCCGCAGCGCTGCACGGCGCTCCTGCCGGCGCTGGCGGGCATCGATGGGCCCATCGCCCTGGTCGAGCTGGGCGCCGCGGCCGGCCTGTGCCTCGTGCCCGACCGGTACGCGTATCGATACCGCGGGGCGGGCGACGAGGTGCGGCTCGCGGCGCCCGGACAACACACGGGGGTGACCCTGGACTGCGTGGTGCGCGGGCGGATGCCGCCGATCGAGCGGCCCCGCATCGTCTGGCGCCGGGGCGTCGACCTCACCCCGCTGTCGGCGCGCGACCCGCAGGACGCCGCCTTTCTGCGGGCGCTCGTGTGGCCGGGGGAGACGGGCCGGGCCGAGCGGATCGCGGCGGCGCTGGACGTCGTGGCCGCCGACCCGCCCGAGATCCACGCGGGGGACGTCACCGACGTCGCGGTGCTGCGCCGCGCGACGCAGGACGCGCCCGCCGACGCCACGCTCGTCGTCACGACGCCGGGGCTGGCCGGCCACCTCTCGCGAGCCGGGCGCTCAAGCCTGCGCGCGGGGATCGCCGCCGTGGGTGCGCGCTGGATCTCGATCGACGCGCCGGATGCCGGGTCGCCCGCCGACGACGGTTTCATCGTGCGCCGGGACGACGATGAGATCGCCCGCTGCGATCCGCTCGGCGCGTGGCTGGAGTGGCGCCACGGCGCGGGCGCCGCCCGGCGATAACGTGGGGGCATGCCCGACGCATTGACCGACCAGGAGCGGCGGATCCTCGACTTCGAAGCGGTGTGGGTGCGACACGCGGGTGCCAAGGAAGAGGCGATCCGCGCCCAGCTCGACCTGACGCCGGCACGGTACTACCAGCTGCTCGGCCGCCTGATCGAGACGCAGGCCGCCCTTGAGCAGGAGCCGATGCTCGTGCGCCGGCTCCGTCGTCTTCGCGACAGCCGCGCCGCCGAGCGGGCCGCCCGGCAGCGCGCGGTCGGCCGATGAGGGCATGCGGTCGCGCTCTGGATAGCATTTCGTGATGCCCGCTGCGCCCAAGGACCGATTCGACGACATCCCCCACTCGAGGGGTCGCGTCGGCGCGCACCGCGCCGAGAACCCGCGGGTGGGTGGCTGGACGACGTTCTTCTGGGCGGTGGGCGCCGCCGCCGTGCTCATGGTCGTGGGCGTCTTCGCGACGCTGATCGCCGATGGGCGCATCGAGCTCTTTCCGGCCGCCGTCGAGACGGCGGCACCGGTCGAGACGGTCCCGCCGGTGGTCGACACGTCCTACTCGGTGCTCGTGCTCAACGGCACGCCCGAGGAAGGCGTGGCGAGCGAGGTCAAGGAGGCCCTCGTGGCCGAGGGCTGGACCGATGGCGCGGTCGTGGCCAGCAACGCCAGTGACCGGGAGTATCCGGAAACGACGGTGTACTACGCCGCGGAGGAGGCGGAGGGCGCCGCCCGCGGCCTGGCGGGCATCGTCGGCGCGAGCGAGGTCGTGCTCAATGCGGACTACCCGCTGCCCGACACCTCGGCCACGCAGCTGACCGTCGTCGTCGGTGTCGACTCGGTGGAGGAGTCAGGCGAGGAGTAGCGCGCCTGTCGAGCCGCGGCATGTTTCGGTCGGATTAAGAGTTCGCGGCCCGCATGTCAAACCTGTCGCTCGAGCCCGTTCGGGCGTCTTCGTGCTGATTAGCATGACGATGTCCCACCCCGCAGCAGCAGGAGTACACGCATGGCCCAAGGCATCGTCAAATGGTTCAACGCCGAGAAGGGCTTCGGCTTCATCACCGTCGCCGAGGGTGGGCAGGACGTCTTCGTCCACTACTCGAACATCGACATGAGCGGATTCCGCGTCCTCGAAGAGGGCCAGCAGGTCGAGTTCACGGTCGGCGCCGGGCAGAAGGGCCCGCAGGCCGAGTCGGTCCGCGTCGTCGCCTGACCCGCGCCCGGCCTCGCGACCACCTGCACCGGGTGGTCGCATCGCTGTGCCCGGTCGCGTGTGCGCCCGGCCTCCCGGCCGCACGTCCGGCAACGGTCGCGCGGCTTGCACTCCCCGGGGGCGAGTGCCAGAATGACTTAGCACTCGCTTCAAGGGAGTGCTAAGACCAAACGCTCACGTCCGGGAGGGACGCCCACCCATGTCAAAGATCATCGCTTTCGACGAAGAGGCCCGCCGTGGCCTCGAGCGCGGCCTGAACACGCTGGCCGACGCCGTCAAGGTGACGCTCGGCCCCCGCGGTCGCAACGTCGTGCTCGAAAAGAAGTGGGGCGCGCCCACGATCACGAACGACGGTGTGTCGATCGCCAAGGAGATCGAGCTCGAGGAGCCGTACGAGAAGATCGGCGCCGAGCTCGTCAAGGAGGTCGCCAAGAAGACCGACGACGTCGCCGGCGACGGCACCACGACGGCCACCGTGCTCGCTCAGGCGCTCGTTCGCGAGGGCCTCCGCAACGTGTCGGCCGGTTCTGACCCGATCGCCCTCAAGCGCGGCATCGAGAAGGCCGTCAAGGCCGTGACCGACGAGCTGCTCGCCAACGCCAAGGAGGTCGAGTCGAAGGAGCAGATCGCTGCGACCGCCTCGATCTCGGCCGGCGACAAGACCATCGGCGACCTGATCGCCGAGGCCATCGACAAGGTCGGCAAGGAAGGCGTCGTCACCGTCGAGGAGTCGAACACGTTCGGCACCGAGCTCGAGCTCACCGAGGGTATGCGCTTCGACAAGGGGTACCTCAACCCCTACTTCGTCACCGACCCCGAGCGTCAGGAAGTGGTCTTCGAGGACCCGTACATCCTGATCGCCAACCAGAAGATCTCGAACATCAAGGACCTTCTGCCCGTCGTCGACAAGGTCATCCAGGACGGCAAGGAACTGCTGATCATCGCCGAGGACGTCGAGGGTGAAGCCCTCGCGACGCTCGTGCTCAACAAGATCCGCGGCATCTTCAAGTCGGCCGCCGTCAAGGCGCCCGGCTTCGGCGACCGTCGCAAGGCGCAGCTGCAGGACATCGCGATCCTCACCGGCGGCCAGGTCATCACCGAAGAGGTCGGCCTCAAGCTCGAGAACACCACGCTCGACCTGCTCGGCCGCGCCCGCAAGGTGATCATCACCAAGGACGAGACCACGATCGTCGAGGGCGCCGGAGAGTCGGAGCAGATCGAGGGCCGGGTCACGCAGATCCGTCGCGAGATCGAGAACACCGACAGCGACTACGACCGCGAGAAGCTGCAGGAGCGCCTGGCGAAGCTCGCCGGTGGCGTGGCCGTCATCAAGGCGGGCGCGGCGACCGAGGTCGAGCTCAAGGAGCGCAAGCACCGCATCGAAGACGCCGTCCGCAACGCGAAGGCGGCCGTCGAAGAGGGCATCGTCCCCGGTGGTGGCGTCGCGCTCATCCAGGCGGGCAAGAAGGCGTTCGCGAACCTCGAGCTCACGGGCGACGAGGCGACCGGTGCGAACATCGTCCGGGTCGCCGTCGACGCTCCGCTCAAGCAGATCGCGCTCAACGCCGGCATGGAGCCCGGTGTCGTGGCCAACAAGGTCGCCGACCTCGAGCCCGGCTGGGGCCTGAACGCCGCGACCGGCGAGTACGGTGACCTGTTCGCGCAGGGCATCATCGACCCGGCGAAGGTCACGCGCTCGGCGCTGGAGAACGCGGCATCCATCGCCGCGCTGTTCCTCACCACCGAGGCGGTCATCGCCGACAAGCCCGAGAAGAACGCGGGCGCGCCGGCCGGCGACCCGACGGGTGGCATGGACTTTTGAGTCGAGACGGGTCAGGGCGGCGTAGCCGCCTTGCCCCGTCGGCGACTCGAGGTTGAGCGAACCCCGCCATGCGGGGTGAGTCGAAACCCGAGTTCCGCATACAAGAAGGGCCTCTCCGCAAGGAGGGGCCCTTCTTCGTGCGCGTGCGGGCGTCAGCGGAAAAGGCTCGCGTTCGCGAGCTCGGCATCCGCATACTGCTGACCGGCGACCGCGAGGGCCGTGGTGATGGCGCCGAGCGCCTGCTCGACGTGCAGCTGTGCGCCGCGCCATTCCTCGAGCACGCCCTGGAACGAAGTGGCGGCGTGACCGGTCCATGAGGCCTGCAGCTGGGTCAGCTGCGCGAGCATCGCCTGCGTCTCGGCGTGCAGCCGGTCCGCGGTGGCGCGGACCGCGGTCGACTGGGTCAGGACGGCGTCGGAATCGACGGAGTAGACGGCCATGGGATGCTCCGATTCTCTGCGGCTGGCGGGTGGGGCCAGGCTACGACGAGGCGTACGGTCACGAACTCTGCGGCGCCGGCATCCGGGGATCGCGGCCCGGAACGGCGGCCTGTGCAGGGCCGGACGCGAGGATCAGCCCGCGGGGCCGCGCAGCTTCGGGAGGGGCTGGGTGTCGACGTACAGGGTCGATTCCGGGGCGAGCGGAAAGGCGACGGTGAAGGTGGCGCCGCCGCCCGGGGTGTCGTCGACCCGGACGCTGCCGTGGAGCGCGTCGACGATCGAGGCGACGATCGCGAGGCCGAGTCCCGTGCCGCCGGTCTCGCGGGTGCGCGATGTGTCGGCGCGCCAGAACCGTTCGAAGATGTGCTCGCGGATCTGCTCGGGCACGCCCTCGCCGTGATCCGAGATGGCGATCCAGCCCAGGCCGAGCGGGGCGTGTTCCGAGGTGCGCTCGGGTGAGGTGCCGACGGTGAGCTCGATGGGGGTGTCGTCGCTCGTGAAGCGGCGGGCGTTGCCCAGCAGGTTCGCGATCACCTGGCGGATGCGGTCCTCGTCCCCGCGCACCACCGGCGGCAGGGCGATCATCGGGACCTCGCCCGTGTCGTCGGCCGTCGCCGAGCCGCCGGCCGGCTCGCTGATGCCGGCGTCGTCGCGTGCCGCGGGCTGGGGGCGGGGGAGCCGCTTGAGCAGGGACCGGCGCGGTGAGGGCTCGCCCTTGTCGGGCGCGGCGCCCGACCGGCGCCGGACGAGGGGAAGTGAGCGGGTGCGGGGGCGCGTGGCGCCCGCGTCCTGGTCGCCGGTGCCGGTCTCGGTGGCGGCGGTGGCGTCGGCATCCGACGGGACGGCGGTGGGCGCCGGCGGCCGTGGCGGCAGGGCGGTGCGGTCGATCACCGTCACCGTGCGGCCCGGTGCGGCCGCGCGCACGTCCATCGCGGCATCCCGGGCGATGGGTCGCAGGTCGACGGGGGTGATCGCGACCTCGCGCCGCTCGTCGAGGCGGGCCAGCGCGAGCAGGTCCTCGACCATGCCGCCCATGCGGATCGCCTCTTTCTCGATGCGCTCCATCGCCTGCGACGTGTCTTCTTCTCCGCGGATCGCGCCCATGCGGTACAGCTCCGCGTAGCCGCGGACGGTGACCAGCGGGGTGCGCAGCTCGTGGCTGGCGTCGCCGATGAAGCGGCGCATCTGCCGCACCGTCTGCTCGCGCTGCGAGATCGAGGCATCCACTCGGTCGAGCATGGTGTTGAGGGCCCCCGTGAGCTTGCCGACCTCGGTGCGGGGGTCGCCGGGGACCAGGCGCTGCCCGAAGTCGCCCGCCGAGATCGAGATCGCCGCCCGCTCGACCTGCCCCAGGGGGCGGAAGGTCTGGGTCACCAGCAGGCGCGTCAGCAGGGCGCCCGCGAACACCGTCACGACGCCCAGGATGGTGAACGCGCCGAAGAAGACGGCCACGGTCTGATCGATCGGGCGCAGCGGCAGCGCGATCACCTGCGTATAGAGCTTGCCGCCCAGCTCGATGTCGAGGGTGCGCTCGAGGTCGAGGGTGCCGGCGCTGGCGTGGAAGACCGCGCCCTCCGCGGAGGTGAGCACGAAAGGCGTGGTGCCCCTCGTGTACGTCTCCTCCAGCGAGAACTCCTCGGGCCAGACGGGGCCGCCCTCGACGGGAACGCTGCCGAGCGATGGCCCGTCGGGATCGTAGACCGCGACGTAGTAGTCGCCCGCCGCGGCCTCATCGGTCAGGCTGATCTCGACGTTGCCCGTCTCCTCGTCGACGGTCGCCTCGAGCAGACCGGCCGCGAGGTCCGACCGCGCGCGGTCCTCCAGCTGCTCGTTCTGCCCCGCGATCAGCGCGTTGCGCACGAAGCCCAGCGTGGCGATGCCCGACGCGAACAGGCCCACGATGAGGATCGCCACGGTGACTCCCGTGACCTTGGCGCGCAGGCTGATGCCACGCCACCAGAGGGTGAGCGCGTCGGGGTCTGTGCGGCGTGACAGAGTGTTGGCCTTCAGTGTGGCGTCGTCAGGCGGACTTGCCGGCCTTCAGCATGTAGCCGAAGCCCCGCTTGGTCTGGATGAGCGGCTCGGACGAGTGCGGATCGATCTTGCGGCGCAGGTACGAGATGTAGCTCTCGACGATGCCCGCGTCGCCGTTGAAGTCGTACTCCCACACGTGGTCGAGGATCTGGGCCTTGCTGAGCACCCGGTTCGGGTTGAGCATCAGGTAGCGCAGCAGCTTGAACTCGGTGGGACTGAGCTCGATTGCGGCATCCCCCACCCGCACATCGTGCGTGTCCTGGTCCATCGTCAGTTCGCCGGCGCGGATGACGGCATCCTCGTCGGCCTGCATGGTGCGGCGGAGGATCGCCTGGATGCGGGCCACGATCTCATCGAGCGAGAACGGCTTGGTGACGTAGTCGTCACCGCCCGCGTTGAGCCCGGTGATCTTGTCGCCGGTCTCGTCCTTCGCCGTCAGGAAGAGGATCGGGGCCGTGTAGCCGGCGCTGCGCAGCCGCTTGGTGACGCTGAACCCGTTCATGTCGGGCAGCATCACATCGAGCACGATCAGATCCGGTTCTTCTTCGAGCACGGCCGAGATCGTCTGTGCGCCGTTGGCGACGGCCCTCACCTGGTAGCCGGCGAACTTCAGGCTCGTGATGAGGAGGTCGCGGATGTTGGGCTCGTCGTCGACGACGAGGATGCGAGGTGCAGTCATGTCCCCATTATCGTGACCCGATCCATCAGTCTGCTGGATTTCGGGATCTCGGCGGGTGGGATGGGGCGATCAGGCGGCGATCAGGCCGCGATCGCGGTGCCGTCGATGATCGTGTAGGCGTAGCCCTGCTCGGCCAGGAAGCGCTGCCGGTTCTGCGCGAACTCCTGATCCACCGTGTCGCGCGCGATGAGGGTGTAGAAGCTCGCGGTGTGCCCGTTCGTCTTCGGTCGCAGCAGGCGGCCGAGGCGCTGCGCCTCCTCCTGGCGTGACCCGAACGACCCCGATACCTGGATGGCGACGGATGCCTCGGGCAGATCGACCGAGAAGTTCGCCACCTTCGAGACCACGAGCACGTTCAGCGAGCCCTCGCGGAACGCCTGGAAGAGCTGCTCGCGTTCGTCGACGGGAGTCGCGCCGGTGATCTTGGGCGCGTCGAGCGCCTCGGCGAGCGTGTCGATCTGATCGAGGTACTGCCCGATGATCAGGATCCGCTCGCCCGTGTGGCGTTCGACGAGGTCCCGCACGACCGAGACCTTGGCGGGGGCGGTGGCGGCGAGGCGGTAGCGCTCCTCGTCGGCGGCCGCCGCGTACTCGAGCCGGTCGGATGCGGGCAGGTCGATCCGCACCTCGTAGCAGACGGCCGGCGAGATGAACCCCTGCGACTCGATCTCTTTCCAGGGGGCGTCGAATCGCTTGGGGCCGATCAGGCTGAACACGTCGCCCTCGCGGCCGTCCTCGCGCACGAGCGTGGCGGTCAGGCCCAGCCGGCGGCGCGCCTGCAGGTCGGCGGTCAGCTTGAACACCGGCGCCGGCAGCAGATGCACCTCGTCATAGACGATCAGGCCCCAGTCCAGGGCGTCCAGCAGCGCGAGGTGCGCGTATTCGCCCCGCCGCTTGGCGGTGAGGATCTGGTAGGTGGCGATCGTGACGGGCTTGACCTCTTTGACCTGCCCGGAGTACTCGCCGATCTCCTCGGCCGTCAGCGACGTGCGGCTGAGCAGCTCGTCGCGCCACTGCCTCGCCGAGACGGTGTTGGTGACGAGGATGAGCGTGGTCGTGCGCGTCTCGGCCATCGCCGCGGCGCCCACCAGCGTCTTGCCCGCACCGCACGGCAGTACCACCACACCGGATCCGCCCTCGGAGAAGCTGTCGACGGCCTGGCGCTGGTAGGGCCGCAGATGCCAGTCGTCCTCCGCCAGGTCGATCTCGTGCGGGGTGCCGGGCGTGTACCCCGCGAGGTCTTCGGCGGGCCAGCCGATCTTCAGCAGCTCCTGCTTGATCTGGCCGCGTGCCCATGCGTCCACCGTGTAGGTGTCGTCACGGGGCTGGCCGGTCAGGAGCGGCCGGATGCGCTTGTTGCGCGCCACCTCCGAGAGCACCGCTTCGTCGCGCGAGCGCAGCACGAGCGAGCCCTCGTCGTCCCGCTCGATCAGCAGGCGGCCGTAGCGCCCGACGGTCTCGCGGATGTCGATCGTGACCGAGGGCGGCACGGGAAAGCGCGTCCAGCGCTCGAGCGTCGCGAGCATGTCGTCGGCCTGGTGGCCCGCGGCCCGCGCGTTCCACAGCCCGAGCCGCGTGATCCGGTAGGTGTGGATGTGCTCCGGAGCGCGTTCGAGCTCCGCGAACACCGCGAGTTCGTGGCGTGCGGTCTCGGCATCCGCATGCGCCACCTCGAGCAGCACGGTGCGGTCGCTCTGGACGATGAGAGGGCCGTCAGACATAGCGGCCCAGTCTACCCGCGTGCCGGTGCACGGCGCGCCCGCATCACTGGCGGCGCACGCTGACAATGCTGCTCACCGGCAAGGTGCGCTCGACCTCCGCGCCGGGCTCGCGGCCGCGCAGACGGCCGCCCCCGATGCCGGTGGCCTCGAGCACGAAGGCCCGGGTCTCGCCGCCGGGCAGACGCACGTCGATCGCCACGACGTCGCGCGCACGCACGGCCGCCTCGAGCTCGCGCCCCAGCCAGTCGGCGTCGGCGTCGTCGCTGCCCGCGGTGCGCAGGCGCGCGATCAGCGGGGCGTAGGCGGTGAGCGGATCGGCCTGGTCGGGGGCCACGGCGACGCGGTGGCGCCGCAGCTTCTCGACCCGGTCGTGCGCATCGACCGCGACTGCCGGGTAGCGGGCGTCCACGAGCGCCCACAGCGCGGTGTCGCGCTCGACGCGCGAGACCAGCGCGGAGCCGTCGGCGCTGCGGACGAGCCCGAGGGGACGCAGCGACTGGTCGACCTCGAGGGTGTCGAGCACCTGCGTCGACGAGCTGGTCACGCGCGAGCGCGACTGCCCGTCGGGTGAGGTGGGGTCGACGCCCACGCGCACCAGTCCGTGACGTTCTGCCGTGGTCTGGACGAGGTACTCGAGCGGCTGCGGAACACCCGTCAGCGACACGTCGGCGAGGAAGGCCAGGATCGATTCGGCTGTCTCGCCCTCCGTCAGGGCGCCGGCGATGGTCTCGGCGGTGAAGCGATACGTGGATGCCTGTGCGTGCGACTCCCGCTGCGCCAGGCGACGCAGACGCACGTCCCGGGCGGCGGCGAGGGGACCGGGCGAGATGGCGGTGAGGTCGTTCTGCAGGTAGATGCGGTCCACCTCGTGCGGCATCAGGGCCGCGAGGGCGTTCGCGGCCTGTTCCGGATGCTCGGGAAGCAGGCGCGTCCAGGTCGGCACGTTTCCCTCGGGCGTGAGCAGACCCCAGGCGATGCCCGTGCGGCGCAGCAGCGCCGCTCGTGCCGGCCATCCGGCATCCGCGGGAAAGGCCGTCTCCCACTCGGCCGGGGGTGCCAGCGACCCGGGCGCCTCGGCGCGCACCGCGGCGGGCAACGCACGGTGCCAGACGGCGGCGACCTCGCTCCAGCGTTGGGCGGTCGCGTCGGCCAGCCAGTCGTCGGCCCGCGACGTCGGCGCGAAGCGGCGTCGCTCGCCGGCCAGCAGTCCCGCCCAGTCGGCGAGCGCGACGAGGGCGTCGACGTCGTCGGGTTGCTGCAGATCCTCGGTGAGGGCGCGGCGGTCTGCGGCGCCGATCGTGCCCGCCCCGATCCGGGCCAGGGGAGTGCGGATCGCCCGGATGAGGATGTCGGCGAGCGCGGCGGCGCTCGTGAAAGCGCGCTCCGCCGCGGCGCGTTCGGCGACCTCGTCGGCCGCGGGTGCTTCGTCGTGGGCGACCGTCTGCGACCCCTCGCGTGTGCGGGCGATCGCGCGGGCGACGACGGGAAGGGGTGTGCCGTCCTCGTCGAGCAGCAGCAGGTCGCGTGCCACGGCGGATGCCGCCGACTCCTCGCCCGCCCCCGCGGCGTCCAAGTGCTCCAGGTCCGTCGCCGACAGGGTGGCCACGGCACGTGTGACAGCGGCCTCGTCGGTCAGTGCCTCGGCCGCGTCGAAGAAGTCCCGCCATCCGGCGAGGGGGGCCACGCCGCGCCGATGCAGGAGCCGGGCGAGCTCGTCGTCGGGCAGGGCGGCGAGGCGTGCCGCGAGGTCTCTCGTTGCGCCGGCCATGGGCCCGTCAGCCCTCGGTTCCGCTCGCTCGTCCGCGTCGCACCCAGGTGAGGATCAGGAGCGCGATGATGAGGACGAACGCGAGCGGCAGACCGAACATCGGCAGGATGGCGACGATCGGCCAGATTCCGGAGCTGTAGTCCGCCTGCGTCATCCCCATGGCGGTGCCGATCATGATCGCGAAGAAGCATCCGATCGACAGCAGCGCGATGCCGAGCGACATGAATGCCAGGATGCGATCGAGGCGGCCGGGGGCGGCCTCGGCGGGGGGTGGAGTGGACGAGCTCATCAGTCACAGCTTAGCGGCCGGCTGTGCCGTAGTCTGGTAGCCGGGGCGTCTGGCCCCGCGACGTTCCGCGCCCACCGGCGCTCTTCTCCGCAGCGCCTTCGAGCGCCCGTCCAGCGAGGTTCATCACGATGCCCACCGGCAAAGTCAGGTTCTACGACGAGGAAAAGGGCTTCGGCTTCATCACCACCGATGACGGCCAGGACGTCTTCCTGCACGCGACGGCTCTTCCCGCCGACGTCACCGCACCCAAGGCGGGCACCCGCATGGAGTTCGGCGTCGCCGACGGCAAGCGCGGGCTGCAGGCGCTCTCGGTGCGCGTGCTCGAGGCCCCGCCGAGCCTGGCGAAGGCCAAGCGCAAGCCGGCCGACGACATGGCCGTGATCATCGAGGACCTCGTGGGCCTGCTCGATGGCATCGGCGGAGACCTGCGCCGCGGGCGCTACCCGAGTGGCGGACACGCCAAGAAGGTGGCCGCCGTGCTGCGTAGGGTCGCCGATGAACTCGATGCCTGAGCCGGACCGCACCGTCGACCCCGACCTGCTCGGAGCGCGCGAGATCGCCCTCGCCGCGCTGCGCGAGATCACCCCCGAGCGCACCATCGGCGACGCCGCCGGTCATCGTGTCGAGGACGACGGCTCGGTGTCACTGCTGTTCAACAACCGGATGCCGGGGTACCCGGGCTGGTTCTGGGCCGTCACCGTGGCGCGGGTCGAGGGCGAGCCGCCTACGGTGCTCGAGACCCAGCTGCAGCCCGGCGACGCCGCTCTGCTCGCGCCGGACTGGGTGCCGTGGACCGAGCGGCTCGCCGATTATCACGCGCAGCAGGCCCTGCAGGCCGAGCGCGCCGCCTCGGACGAGGCGGGCGACGAGGACGCCGGTGACACCGATCTCGACGACGTCGCAGACCTCGACGCCGCCGACTATGACACCGACGGGTCGCCGATCCTGCACGCCGGGGACGTGGACGGTGTCGACATCGACGAGCTCGCCGACGACGGCGACGAGGATGAAGACGGCGACGACACCGGCGATGAGGACGACGAAGACGACGAGGGCTCCGAGGACGAGCTCGTAGACGCACCCCGGTAGGCGACGCCGGCGCCGCCGTTGACATTGACGCAGCGTCACGTCTTAGCGTCGGGTGCATGGAGTGGTCGATACAGCAGATCGCCGGCATCGTCGGCACGACCAGCCGCACGCTGCGGCACTACGACCACGTCGGTCTGGTGCCCCCGTCGCGGATCGGCGCCAACGGCTACCGGTATTACGACGAGAGCGCGCTGCTGCGTCTGCAGCGGGTGCTGCTGCTGCGTGAACTCGGTCTCGGGCTCACGCAGATCGCACAGCTGCTCGCGCAGCAGAGCGACGAGGCATCCGCGCTGTCGACCCACCTGAACCTGCTGAGACAGGAGCAGGCCCGGCTCGCCCGTCAGATCGACGCGGTCGAGCGCACAGTGCAGTCACTGAGGAATGGGGAAGAGCTGATGGCAGAGACGATGTTCGACGGATTCGACCACACTCGCTACCGGGACGAGGTCGAACAGCGCTGGGGCACCGATGCCTACGCGCGATCCGACGCCTGGTGGAGTCGGATGGGCGACGAGGAGCGTCGGGAGTGGATGTCGAGCGTCGAGCAGCTCGGGCGCGACTGGACGGCCGCCGCCCGCACGCCGGGCATCGAACCCGACTCGGCCGAGGCGCAGGACCTCGCCCGCCGCCACATCGCCTGGCTGCGCGGAATTCCGGGCACGCCCGCGAGCGAGGCGGGCGGCGAGCTGGACGGTTACGTGCGCGGGCTCGCCGAGATGTACGTCGCGGATCCGCGGTTCGCGGCGAACTACGGCGGGGCTGAGGGTGCCGCCTTCGTGCGCGACGCGCTGCTCGCGCACCTCGATCGCACCCCGTGACCCGGATCGGTGGCGCACCTCGCACGGGTGCGCCACCGGCCGGTTCGCGACGTCAGAGGCGCTCGAGCGTGTAGTCGATGCTCGCGATCAGCTGGCGCACGTCGCTCGGGTCGATCGAGACGAACGTCGCGACGCGCAGCTGGTTGCGACCGAGCTTGCGGTACGGCTCGGTGTCGACGATGCCGTTGGAGCGCAGCGATGCGGCGAGCGCGGCGGCATCCACCGATTCGTCGAAGTCGATCGTGACGACGACGGGGGAGCGGTCGGCCGGGTCGGTGACGAACGGCGTGGCGACGGCGGATGCCTCGGCCCACTCGTACAGGGCCTGCGACGACTCGGCGGTGCGCCCGGCCGCCCACGTGAGGCCGCCGGAGTCGATCATCCATGCCAGCTGCTCGCGCATGAGGAACAGCGTCGCGATGGCGGGGGTGTTGAGCGTCTGGTTCTGGCGCGAGTTGGTCAGCGCCTGCTCGAGGCTGAGGAACGCGGGGATGTAGCGGTCGGAGGCGGCGATGCGCTCGATGCGCTCGATCGCCCGCGGCGAGACGATGGCGAACCACAGTCCGCCGTCGGAGCCGAGGTTCTTCTGCGGCGCGAAGTAGTAGACGTCGGTCTCGGCGATGTCGACGAAGATGCCGCCCGCCGCGCTCGTGGCGTCGATGACGGTGAGGGCCCCGTCGTCGCCGGCCACGCGGGTCACGGGCGCGGCGACGCCGGTGGAGGTCTCGTTGTGGGGCCAGGCGTAGAGATCGACCCCTTCGACGGGGCTCGCGACGGCCCGCGTGCCGGCATCCGCCTTTCGCACGTCGGGCGCCTCGAGCCACGGCGTCGTTGCGGCGGTGGCGAACTTGCCGCCGAACTCGCCGAACACCATGTTCTGGGCGCGCCGTTCGATCAGGCCGAAGGCCGCGGCGTCCCAGAAGGCGCTGGAGCCGCCGTTGCCCACCACGACCTCGTAGCCCTCGGGCAGCCGGAACAGCTGTGACAGCAGCGATCGCACGTCGCCGACCAGGTTCTTGACGGGGGCCTGGCGGTGCGAGGTGCCCAGCAGCGATGCGCCGGTGGTGGCGAGCGCCTCGAGCTGAGCGGCCCGCACCTTCGCGGGACCGCAGCCGAACCGGCCGTCGACGGGCAGGAGTTCACGGGGAAGGCTCACGTGCGACATGCATCGATTCTACGGGGGCGGCGCCCCGGGCGCGGGCTCGTCGTCGGCCCCCTGGACTAGGCTTGCGGTGCCCCTAACTGCGAGGAATTCACGCACATGACGGACCTCATCGACACCACCGAGATGTATCTGCGCACGATCCTCGAGCTCGAGGAAGAGAACATCGTGCCGCTGCGCGCGCGCATCTCGGAGCGCCTGGGCCACTCGGGACCGACCGTCTCGCAGACCGTCGGGCGCATGGAGCGCGACGGGCTGGTCGTCGTCTCGGAGGACCGCCGTCTCGAGCTCACCGACGCGGGCCGCGAGAAGGCCGTGTACGTGATGCGCAAGCACCGTCTGGCCGAGCGCCTGCTGGCCGATGTCATCGGCCTCGACTGGGCCTATGTGCACGAAGAGGCCTGTCGCTGGGAGCACGTCATGAGCGAGCAGGTCGAGCGGCGCCTGGTCGAGCTGCTCAGCCACCCGACCGAGTCGCCCTACGGCAATCCGATCCCCGGGCTCGACCTTCTGGGCGACATCCCCGCCGCCACCTTCTCGCAGGGCGTCGTCGGCCTGGTGCGCCTGCTGACGGATGCCGATGGTCCGATCGAGGGCACCGTGCGCCGCCTGGCCGAGCCCGTGCAGGTCGACCCCGAGCTGCTGGTGCAGCTGCGCGACGCCGGCGTCGTGCCGGGCGCGCGCGGGCGGTTCCGCTTCAACGAGGGGTACGTGCTCGTCGAGATCGACGGGTCGGACGAGGCGCTCGAGCTGCCCGTCGAGGTCGCCGCGCACATCTTCCTGGTCGACGCGACCGTCTGAGTGCGAGGGGCGTCTCGCCCCGCGCAACCTGGGTTTTTCCCGGGCGGATGCCGTCAGGGTGACAGAATCGTTACCTTTCCGGTACCCTCGGGGGAGCCGTTCGACGACACGCTCGCCGCACGGAACCCGATCGGTACCGCCCCACAGGTTCGTCACGCCGATCGGCCGCGCCACCACGATATTGCAGACGAACCGGCATCCAGACGCGATGCGGGGGCCGGAGGAGAAGTTTGGCTGACGAAGAGAACTCGACCGAGAGCCCCCAGGACGCGAACGCGCCCCTGACCGCCGCAGACGGCGCGTCGCGCGCGGCAGCACGCAAGGCCTCGGCTCGTCGATTCCTCCGTCGTTCCGGCAGTGCCGGCATCCCCGCCAAGACGGTGACCGCGAGCACGCCCGTCGCCCGCAAGAGCACCAGGGGTACCCGCGGTGCCGTGCGCAGCGTCGTGACCATCGCCGCCGTCACGGGTCTTGTTGCGACCGTCGCCATCCCGGCGTACGCGGCCTGGCAGCCCGAGACCGAGACCACGACCCTGCAGCAGCTCGCCGAAGACGGCGCCCAGACGCTCGTCGTGGCGTCGGAGGTCGAGGACGCCGGCTTCACGCGTGATTCGTATTCGGCGACCACGCCGGAGGAGATCGAGAAGAAGAAGGCCGAAGAGGCCGCCGTGGCGCGTGCGAAGGCGGTGGCGGCATCGGCCGCGGCCACCGCGTCGAGCGGCGGCAGCACCGTCGTCGAACCCGCCGCGATCCCCTCGGGCAGCGGAGCGCTGGGCTGGCCCCTCACGAACATCAGCTCGATCAGCGACCGCTTCGGTGCCCGCGGCGGCACCCACAACGGTCTGGACATGCTCGCGCCGGCGATGTCGCCGATCTACGCGTCGGCCGACGGCGTCGTCAGCGTCTCGACCGAGGGTGGCGGCGGCTATGGCGTGCACGTGAAGATCGAGCACGTCATCGATGGGCAGCGCGTCAGCACCCTCTACGCGCACATGTCCTATGGCACGCGGGCCGTGCAGGCCGGGCAGACGGTCAAGAAGGGGCAGGTGATCGGCGGTGTCGGAAGCACCGGGTTCTCCAGCGCCAACCACGTGCACTTCGAGGTCTTCGTGAACAACATGAAGGTCAACCCCGAGGGCTGGCTGGGCTAGAGTCGCAACCCTGCCGAGCCGCGGCGATGCGACGGCATCCGTTCGTGTGCGGGCGGGCTCACCGCGTGTTCATCCCTCGGTCGGTCTGTCGTCGCCGGGTGTGATGTAATCTGAGCGCGACGCTTGCTCGAGCGAAAGGGGGAGCCGATGGACCGAATACCCCGCATTCGAACCAGGAATGCGCAAGGTCGTTACGTCCTTCGGCATCGTGTGCACGGATGCCGCGACATTGTCGTGAGTTCAAGGCGCTGTCTTTAGACAGCGCCTTTTTTCGTGTATGCGCACCTTCTGCGAGCGCAAGGGTCATCGATTCGAATACCGCTGAAGCCGTCACGGCCATTCGAGAGGACCGACCGATGCGCACTCTGGTGCTGAATGCAGGATACGAACCGCTGGCCGTGGTGTCGTTCAAGAGAGCCCTCGTGCTCGTCATGAACTCCAAGGCGACGGTGATCGAGTGCGCGGAGGGGGATCCCGTCTGGGGCGTGCGCGGCGCCCTCGACCGGCCCGCCGTCATCGTGCTCACCCGCTACGTGCGGGTGCCGCAGGCCCGGCGCGTCCCGGTGACCCGTCGGGGCGTGCTGCGTCGCGACGGACACCGCTGCGGCTACTGCGGCCGGAGCGCCACGACGATCGATCACGTGCTCCCGCGTTCTCGGGGCGGACGGGACTCGTGGGAGAACCTCGTCGCCTGCTGCCTGCGGTGCAACAACACCAAGAGCAACCGCACGCCCGCCGAGATGGGCTGGGAGCTGCGCGTGACGCCGCGGCCCCCGCACGGCGCCGGCTGGACGGTGCGGGGCGCGGAGCGCACCGACCCCCGGTGGGAGCCGTACCTGGCGCTGGCGGCCTGAGCCGCGGCATCCGCTGGTCGGGGCGTGCTCGTTCTCGTGCCGGGTCGCCAAGAAATGTCGCCTCGGAGGGTCGGAGGCGACGTTCTGTGGCGCCCCGTGGGCGCGAACGGCGGGCTGGGTGGATGCCGGCACCCTCGGTAGACTCGAGTCGCCAGCCTCTGTAGCTCAATGGAAGAGCAGTTGCGTCCTAAGCAAACGGTTGGGGGTTCGAGTCCCTCCAGGGGCACTTTTTCTTGCGCGTTCCGGTGACGGCATCGCCCGCCCGGACTGTGATCCCGTAGCGGAGGAGATCCCGCGTTCGGAGGTCCGCGGAGGGGAATTCTCACCTCCGACGCCGAGATGTCCTCCGCACGCGTTCGACGTGGGCGTGCAGTGGGAACCAGGCCGCGTCGCCGCGCCCCTTGTCGCCGCCGCTCCCCGGTGCTTTGCTGACCGCATGCAGACGACGACATCCGCCGACGGCACGACCATCGCCTTCGAGTCGATCGGCGATGGCCCACCCGTCGTCATCGTCGGGGGTGCCTTCTCCGTCGCCGCCGACGGGACGCCGCTCGCCAGCGCGCTCACAGAGGTCGGCTTCAGCGCGATCACGATCGACAGGCGGGGCCGGGGCGCCAGCGGAGACAAGCGCGGCACCGTCCCCGAAGACGAGGTGGACGATCTGGCCGCCGTCATCGAGGCGGTCGGCGGCGAGCCCGCCGTGCTCGGGCACTCGTCCGGTGGCGTGCTCGCCCTCTACGCCGCCTCGCGGGGCGTGCCCATCAGCGGATTGTTCCTCTCCGAGCCGCCCTTCGGCTTCGGCGACGGGGAGCAGCTGCGCCTCCTCGCCGACCGGCTGCAGCGGCTCGTCGACGAGGGCAAGGGGGAGGATGCCGTCGTCGCGTTCCAGCTCGAGGGCGTGAAACTGCCCCGCGAGATGGTGGAGTCCATCCGGCAAAGCGACATGTTCCCCGCACTCGTGCCGCTCGCCCAGTCGACCGTCTACGATGCGCGCCTGACCGCGCAGCTGTCGACGCCCACGCCCCAGATGCTGTCGGTGTCGAAGCCCGTGACGATCCTGCGCGGCGAGCAGACGTTCCCCTTGCTCATCGCCGCCGCCGACCAGTTGGCCGCGCGAATGGATGCCGCCGACCTGGTCATCGTGCCCGAGTCGGTCATGCATCGACCCGACCCCGCCGCGACCGCCCGCGTGGTGCGAGAGCGCGCCTGAGGTCCGCCGAACCGCTCCTCAGCCCACCCGGCCGTAGCGGATGTGCGTCGCCAGCGGCGAGTGCAGCACCTCGACCGGCTCGAACCCGAACGAGTCGACGCCGGCGAAGATCCGCTCACCCGAGCCGAGCAGCACCGGCGCAATGTCGAGGCTGAGCTCGTCCACGACCCCGGCGACCAGCGCCTGCCGCACCGTGGCGGCGCCACCGGCGATGTCCACACCATCGTTGCCGGCGGTCTCTCGCGCCCGCGTGTAGGCGGCGTCGAACCCGGCCGTGACGAAGAAGAACGTCGTTCCGCCGTCCATCTCGATCGGTTCGCGCGGGTGATGGGTGAGCACGAACACCGGCGCGCGATACGGCGGCTCGGGTCCCCACCATCCGCGCCAGTCCTCGTCCCACTCGCCACGGATCGGGCCGAACATGTTGCGGCCCATCACGTAGGCGCCGCGCGGGCGCATCAGCCATCCGGATGCCGCCGCGTCGGCCTCGGTGGCGCGTTCGTCGCCGAGGTGCCACCGGTGCAGCTCGAGCCCGCGCACACCGAGCGGGTTCTCGCGGCTCTGGTCCGGCCCGGCGACGAACCCGTCGAGCGAGACCGACATGTGGCAGGTGGTGTGCGGCATCCTCAGTGCTCGCCCTTGATGACGAAGTACGAGCCGCGGATCGTGCCCGCGAGCTTCGAGCGCTGACGTGCGAATTTAAAGGCGGCGAGTTCTTCGGGCACGTCCATGCCGTCGGAGAGCTTGAATCCCACCGCACGCTTTCCGCCCTCGTCGAGCGCGTACATGACGTTGATCGACAGCCCGCTGTCGTAGAAAACGTAGGCCATGCGGATGCCGTCGACGACGAACTCCGTGGCTTCGAGCGCCGGCGAGGCGATGACGATGTCGCGTTCGTCCGCGAGGATCCCGTGCACCCAGGCGATGGTGTCGGCGGCGTCGCCGGCGGGTTCGACCGTGAAGACGTGGTCGTACTTGTTCTTGAAGTAGCGCGCCTCGTTGGCGCGGAGTCCCGCGAGCGCGTCGGCGACCGGAGACGACTCGAGTCCGATAGTTGACACATCCACGAAATCGACGACGTACGACATCCTCGTCACCCTTCCCGCCCTCCGATGCGCGAGCGATGGCTTCAATCTAGTGATGGCCAAGCCGGGCGTCGATGTCAGTCCTGGGGCGGTCGGCGCAGCTTCTTGATGCTCGTGCGCCGCTGCTTCGCGTCGAGACGCCGCTGCTGCGAGCCTCGGCTCGGCTTGGTCGGCCGGCGCGTGGGCCCGGGCGGCCGCAGGGCGTCGGCCACGGTGGCGGCGAGGCGAGCGCGTGCGGCATCCCTGTTGCGCACCTGCGCGCGGTGCTCGGATGCGGTGATCGTGAGCACCCCGTCGACGAGTCGATTGCTCAGCCGGTCGAGCACGCGCTCGCGCTGGTGTGCGGACAGGGCCCGGGAGCCGGCCGCATCCCAGACGAGCTCCGCCCGGGAGTCGGTCGTGTTCACTCCCTGCCCGCCGGGCCCCGACGACCTCGAGAACCGCCACGACAGCTCGGATTCAGGGATCGTGACGCCGGCCGTCACCCGGAGTCCGGGGCGGTGCGGAGCGGGCATGCGTCCATCATCGCGCGAAAGCGCGCACCGGGGCTCGGGAGAACGACGTGTGCGTGGCCGTCAGATGGGGTCGGGCGACGGCGGAATGTCCGGACGATCGGCGAGCGATTCCGTCTCGTCCGAGGCGGGGCCTGCTTCTGCGGCGGCATCCGCGTCCGCATCCGGGCGCGGCTCTTGCGGCGGCTCGGTGATCTGCTGCTCTTCTTCGGGATCCCTCGAATGAGACATCGGAGTTCCTTCCCCTCGATCGCCTCACGGTAGCCCCGCGGGGGAGGACCGTCGCGGGGATTGACGCTGTGCGCACCGCACGCGTAGCGTGCCCTCCCCGCCGCGCGCACGCC
Organism: Microbacterium sp. LRZ72; assembly: GCF_033792225.1. Taxonomy (NCBI): domain Bacteria; kingdom Bacillati; phylum Actinomycetota; class Actinomycetes; order Micrococcales; family Microbacteriaceae; genus Microbacterium; species Microbacterium sp. LRZ72. Next base: position 273,885 of record NZ_JANGEX010000002.1, on the reverse strand, counting down.
TGCCGCGCACGACGAAGCCCCCGCCGAATGAACGACGGGGGCTTCGCAGAAAAGCCGTGGGCTCAGGCAGGCTGAGCGGCGAGGGCGAACCGCACCGATCCGTCTTCGGAGACCTGTGCGTCGAGCACCTTGTCGTCGAGTTCGGTGGCGGCAGCCGGCTCGAGGAAGACGCGTGCTTCGCCGGTCTCGACGACAGCGTCCTCGGGCTGGGGCTCCGGGGCGATCTGCAGCTCGTAGCCCGCTTCGGGGGTTCCGTTGCCGCGGATGCGCAGTCCGCCGTTGTCGCTGTCCGGCGCCTGCGCGACGATCGAGCGGACGGCTGTGGCAGCGTTTTCGGTGAGAGTGAGCATGGGTGCTCCTTCCGTAAGGGACGGCGAGGGGGCCACGATTCCGAGAATCCGGGCCTTATGCAACCCCTCGGCGTGTCGACGCCGCGGTTCGGAGCCGATTCCCATGTTGTGGCGCGGTCACCTATGCCGTCGCGGCCGTGCGGGAGCGCCGGGGCGCCTCAGGAGTTCTGCGCCTGCTCGTACGCCTCGAGAACGGATGCCGGCACGCGGCCACGGTCCGAGACCTGGTGACCGTTCGCGCGGGCCCATTCCCGCACGGCCGTGTAGTCCGGCCGGGCGCCGCCGCGGCGGCGGCGCGGGGAGGAGATCGCGCTCGCAGAACGGGAGGTGACCGGTCGCGCGGCCGAGATGTACCGCTCGAGCGCGCCCCGGAGCGCGGCGGCGTTCTCCTCGGTCAGGTCGATCTCGTATGCGGTGCCGTCGAGGGAGAACAGCACCGTTTCACCCTCACCGACCTCGAGCGTGGTTCCGTCGATGTCATCGACGAGCTGGTGGACGATTCTGCGGGCCATGTCGCCACCTTACCGAGCGGCGCCCGTTCCCGGGTGCTCGCCCCAGATTCCGCTCGTTCCGCGTCGGTGGCTGCCGACCAGATGGGTGTCGACCATGCCGATCGCCTCCATGAGGGCGAAGGCGGTCGTCGGGCCGACGAATCGAAAGCCGCGCGACTTCAGGGCGCGGGCCAGCGCCACGGATTCGGGGGAGGAGGACGGCACCTCCGCGGCAGCGCGGGGCGCAGGCGTGGCCTCGGGCCGGAAGCTCCAGACGAACTCCGCGAGCCCGCCCTCCTCCCGCAACGCCACCGTCGCCCGCGCGTTGCCGATCGTGGCGTCGATCTTGGCGCGGTTGCGGATGATCGCCTCATCCTCGAGCAGACGCTGCGCATCCTCCTCCCTGAACGCGGCGACCGTGTCGGGGTCGAAGTCGGCGAAGGCCGCCCGAAAGGCCGGCCGCCGACGCAGGATGAGGGCCCACGACAGGCCGGCCTGGAACGCCTCGAGGCTCAGGCGCTCGAACACGCCGCGCTCGTCGCGCACCGGCATCCCCCACTCGGTGTCGTAGTAGTGCTGCAGCAGCGGGTCGGATGCCGCCCAGCGCGGACGCGCCAGGCCGTCGGGCCCGACGACCAGATCGGGTGCGGCGTCGCTCATGCCGCAGCCCCCCGCGCCGCCTCGTGTGCCAGCAGCCACCGCTTGACCTCGGGGTGGGCGCCGTACTGGCCCGGGCTGCCGTCTGCACGCACGACACGATGCACGGGCACGACGAGTGTCAGGGGCGTGGTTGCGCACGCAGTGCCCACCGCGCGACCGCCCCGCGGGGCGCCGGCGAGGGCCGCGATCTCTCCGTACGCGGCGGTCTCGGCGAAGGGGATGCGGCGGATCTGCTCGAGGGCCTCTCGTGTGAACGGGCTGAGGCGCTCGAGGTCGAGCGGGCCCGTGTACGCCGCACGATGCCCGGAGAAGTAGCCGGCCAGATAGGTCGCGACATCCGCCAGCTCGGCGTCGTCGGGGATGCCGGGGGACTTCAGGCGCGCCAAGGCGGCCTCGAGCGCATGCTCCGGGCGCCCCCGGGTGATCTGCAGCGCGGCCAGCCCGGCGTCGCCGCGTACGGCGACCGCGGTGCCGATCGGAGTCGGGATGAAGGAGTAGGCGCAGGGCATGAGGACATCATCGCGCTCGTCGTTCGCGGCCGTCAGCCACGAACCCGCGGGTGGGGAGAGAGACCCGTGTGCGCCGCGCTGGGGAGGGCCGGTGGGGGCGCGTTACCACGAATCGCGCGAAACCCGCACAGCCTGCGGCCTTGCCGGCCTCGCGGCGCTTAGGGTGACCGTGTGTGGCGAGGAGACGAGAACGCCGTGGTTGCGGGCGAAGACGCGCCGGTGACGGCCGTGGCGCCCCACGACCTGAGCGTGGCTGACCCGAGCGTCACGGTCGTGAACGCCGCGGACGCGGACCGGTCGCGCCTGCGCGCCGAAGCGGCCCAGCTGGGCGGGCGCTCGCCGCTGCTGCAGTTCGTGCTCGGCGCCGATACCGGGATCGACATCACCAACGCGCATCCCGGCAGCCTGCCGCAGTTCATCACGGGGCAGTCCACCCTGCTCTCGGGGCTGTTCCGCGACGAGGTCGCGCTGCGCACGGCCCGCCTGGCGGCCGAGGCGATCACCGCCAAGAACGTCGAGCTGCGCACCGTGCGCTCGATCGACGCCGTGCACCTGGCGGTCGGGTTGTCGTCGTGGCGCCTCGGCGGCGTCACCTACTCCGCCCCGGTGCTGCTGCGGCCGCTCGCGATCCGCCGGCACGGCGCCGACTTCGAGCTCAAGCTCTACGGCGGCTTCCACATCAATCCCGAGCTCGCCTCGGTCGCCCGCGAGCACTTCGGCATCGCGCTCGACGGCCCCGCGCTCGCCGCGCTCGCCCACGAGCACGGCGTCTTCAAGCCGCAGCGCGTGATCGACCGCCTGCGGCAGCTGACGACGCACATCGACACCTTCACGGTGCAGCCACGACTGGTGGTGTCGACCTTCGCCGACGTGGGGCGCGCGATGAGCCGCGACGGCGTGACCCTGCCGAGCGTCGTGCTCGACGCCCTGGGCGGTCACGCAGCCGCGCGCGAGTCGCTCGCGACCCAGGCCGCCGAAGCGAGGGCCACGAGCGTCGACGAGAGGCCGCCCGCCGCCGACACCCTGCTGCTGGATGCCGATGCCGAGCAGGAGCACGTGCTCGCGCAGATCACCGCCGGTCGCTCGATCGTCGTGCAGACCCTGCCGGGAACCGGCGGCACCCAGACGGTCATCAACGCCGTCGGCGCCCTCGTGCAGAACCAGCGTCGCGTGCTTGTCGTCAGCGCCCGCCGCTCGACGATCGAAGGGGTGCGCCACCGGATGCAGCAGATCGGGCTGCCCGGGTTCGCCTGTGCGCCGGCGACGGCGGGCAAGGACCTGGTGCGCGCGATCGGTCGCAATGAGAAGGCGGCCGCGCCCGCCCTCGGCGAGGTCGACGAGGCGCTCGTGCGGCTGCGCACGCTGCTCTCTTCGTACCGGCGCGCCCTGACGGCGCCCGCCCACGGTCTCGGGGTCACGCCCCTCGACACGGTGCGCGCACTCGCCGGGCTGCAGTGGGGCGACCATTCCGCGCGGGCGTCGACCCGCTTCGACTTCGACACGCTGATGCGACTCTCCGGCGACCGCAGCGAAGCGGCGCAGAAGCTGCGGCTTGCCGCACAGCTGGGCGAATTCCGCTTCGGGCCCGACGACTCGCCATGGTACGGCGCCACGTTCTCCACCACCCAGGAGGCGCAGACCGCCCACGCGCTGGCGCGCCGGCTGAACACGACCGACGTGCCGCGCCTGCTCGAGCGCGGCTACGAGCTGATCGCCCAGACCCGGATGCGGCCCTTCGGCTCGATCGACGAGCTCGGCGACTATCTGCGGCTGCTCATCGACATTCGCGACTCGCTCGACAGGTTCAGCCCCTCGGTGTTCGAACGCCCCCTCGGCGATCTCATCCGCGCGGTGGGCTCGCGCCGCGACGGCGCGGAGATGCGCAGCGGCGAACGCCGTCGGCTGCGCCGGCTGGCCCGCGAGTACGTGCGCCCTGGCGTGCACGTCGCCGATATGCACGAGGCACTCAGCCGCATCCAGCGCCAGCGCACGCAGTGGCAGCGCTACGTCGAGTCCGGCGTCGCGCCCGAGGTGCCGCTGGGCCTCGAAGACGTTCACGTGGCCTGGCAGCGGGTCGCCGCCGAACTCGCCGAGCTCGACGGGCCGCTCGGGCGCGAGCTCGACCGTCGCCTCGCCGCGCTGCCGGTCGAGCGCCTGGTGCGCACGCTCGGTGGCCTCGCGGCCGAGTCCGACGTGCTCGACAACCTGATCGAGCGCACGTCGCTGCGCGGCGAACTGTCGCGCATGGGCCTCGGCGCGCTGCTGTCGGAGCTGTCGGTGCGGCACGTGCCCGCCGACCGCGTCGAGAACGAACTCGAATACGCGTGGTGGCAGTCGGCCCTCGAGCACATGCTGCGCAGCGACAAGTCGCTCCTCGGCGCCAACACGGGTGTCGTCGATCGGCTCGAGCGCGACTTCCGCCTGGTCGACGAGGCGCACGCCGCGGCATCCGGCAAGCTGCTGGCCTGGCAGCTGGCCCGCGAGTGGAAGATCGGTCTCGTCGATCACCCCGACGAGGCGGACGCGCTCAAGGTGATGCTCACGCGCGGAGAGCCGTCGCCGGCGAACCTGGCCGTCGCCGCGCCGACCCTCGGACGCGTGCTGGCCCCGGTGTGGCTGGCGTCGCCCTACGACGTGCCGCAGCTGCCGGAGTTCCCCGCTTTCGACACGGTGATCATCGCCGACGGGGGAGCGATCGACCTGGCCGAGGCCGCACCCGCCATCCGTCGCGCGCGGCAGGTGGTGGTGCTCGGCGACCCGGTGACGCAGAAGCCCACGCCGTTCGCGCTCGCCGCGGGCACCGTGTCGCAGGAGGAACCGGAGGTGGCCTTTGACGACACCTCGGTCTTCGAGCGCCTGGCCGACCTGCTTCCCGTGTACACGCTCACGCGCAGCTATCGTGCGGGCGGCGAGGACCTCGCCGAGCTGGTGAACGATGCCTTCTACGGCGGCGAGATCGTCTCGTGGCCGTGGGCGGGCTCGTATCTGGGGCGTGGCAGCCTGGCGATCGACTACGTCGAGGGCGGATTCGGCGCCCCCGACCCCGTCTCGGGCGCGGTCGAGAGCCCCGACACCGAGGTGGCCCGCGTGGTCACGCTCGTCGTCGAGCACGCCGTGAACCGGCCGAACGAGTCGCTGATGGTCATCACCGCCAGCGCACGCCACGCCGAGCGCGTGCGCGCCGCCGTCAATGCCGCCTTCTCGCGCCGCGGCGACGTGGCCGCATTCGCGCTGCGCGATACGGCCGAGCCGTTCGCGGTGCTGACCCTCGAGCAGTCGGTCGCCGAGAGCCGCGACCGCGTCGTCTTCTCGCTCGGCTACGGGCTGACCAAGCACGGTCGCGTGCTGAGCGACTTCGGCGACCTGTCGACCCCCGACGGCGAGCGCCTGCTCACGGTCGGGATGACCCGCGCGCGGCGGTCGATGGTGATCGTGTCGTCGATCCGCCCGTCGGCCTTCGACGACGGACGCCTCGAGCACGGCGCGGCCACGCTGATGTCGGTGCTCGGCGGCATGTCGGCCCGGAGCCGCGATGCGCAGCTCGAAGACCTGGCCGATCCGCTCACCCGGCGGCTCGCCGCCGAGCTGCGCGCGCTGGGCGTCGTCGTCGACGTGCACTACCGCGGACTGCTGCCGCTCGTGGCCCAGCACGGCGGCAAGGCCGTGGTCGTCGAGAGCGACCCGGAGCGCCACTCGGAATCCCTGCGTGAAGCCCTGCGCCTGCGCCCGCAGCTGCTGCGCCGCCTGGGCTGGCACTACGTGCGGGTGCACTCGTTCGACCTCTACACCGACCCGGCCGCGGTTGCCGCGCGGATCGGGGCGATCCTGGGTCTCGACCCGGAGCCACCCGCGCTCGAGACCTCGACCCAGCCGATCGATGTCATCGAGTGACGCGGATGCCGCCGGCCCCCGCCAGCGGATCGTCCGGGTCCCCGGTGCGCGCCGCGCGAAGCTGACGCCCGCGCCCGGGGCGACCGGCGAGCCGCGCGGGAGCGAGAACGAGCCGAAGGCGGTGCCGCCGGCATCCGGCTCTGGCCCGAACGACGAGCGCCTGCGGCAGGACGTGCCGCCGCACTACTGACGCGGCGAGGCCCCGCCGGTGCTCCGCGCGGCGTGCGCTGGCCCGCGCGGCCCGCCCTGTGCGGCCGCCCCTGTCGTTGTGGCTGCAGTATTCGGCAGCGGCTGCGGTAATTGATGGCGCCGCCGCCGAAAACTGCAGCCGCAAGGAGTCGGGAGCACGCCGCAGCCACCCGCGGCGAGTCGCAGGACCGTCAGGGCCTGGGGCCGGATGCCGGGTCGAGGGCGCCGCCGGAAGCGGCATCGGTCGCCGGCCGTGTCTGCAGCAGGTCGCGGATCTGCACGAGCAGCTCCTGCTCGGTGGGCAGCTGCGGCTCGTCGGGCTGCTTGTCGACCCCGGCCTTCGCGGCCGCGCGCGCCTTGACGTGATTCATCGGGTAGACGAAGACGAAGTAGACCACGACGGCGACGGCGAGAAAGCTGATGGCGGCGCTGACCAGGTCGCCGAGGGGGAAGACGACCTCCTGCCCGTAGATGCCGGTGAGCGTGGGGCCGACCTGGCCCTCTTCGTTCGGCTGGTAGAACAGCGCGACGATCGGGGTGATGACGCTCGAGACGATCGCCGTGACCACCGCGCTGAACGCCGCCCCGATGACGACGGCGACGGCGAGGTCGATGACGTTGCCGCGGAGGATGAACTCCTTGAATCCCTTGATCACGCTGTACTCCCAGGTGGTCTCGTGGGTGTGTGGATGCGTCAGGAAGCGGCGGGGGCCGCGGTCTTCGTCGCGGACGACGATGACGTCGAGCTCGAACCGCCCGACTCCGTCTTCGTGCCGGATTCGGAGGACGAGCCGCCCGACTCGGACTTCTTCGCGCTCGACGAGCCCGTAGAGCCCGACTTGCCCTCGCCCGCGCGCGAGTCGGTGCGGTAGAAGCCGCTGCCGTTGAACGTGACGCCGATAGAGCCGTACTCCTTGCGCAGGGTGCCCGCGCACTCGGGGCACTCCGTGAGGGTCGGGTCGGTGAAGCTCTGGACCGTCTCGAAGCGGTGCGAGCAGGACTTGCAGGCGTAGGCGTAGGTGGGCACGGGGTCTCCTCGGGGATGGGCCTCAGCGCGCGTGCGCGGCGAGATCGAGCGTTCGGGCGGGTGTCACGACGCCGGTCACCGGCTGGTCGCGCAGATCATGGGGCACGGCGGGCAGCACCTCGTGGTCGAAGACGACCGCGTAGACCGGGGGCTGGCGCGTCAGCGCGCCGAGGGCACGGTCGAAGTAGCCGCGTCCCCATCCCATCCGCATGCCGGACTCGTCGACGGCCGCAGCGGGGATGAGCATCAGATCGACGTGTTCGAGCGCACGCGGCGCCTCCACGTCGCCCGCGGGCTCGGACAGCCCGAACAGCCCGACGTTCTCGTGGCCGTCCTCCGCGGCGAGCGCCCAGTCCAGCAGCCCGTCGTCGCGGCTCACCGGCAGCAGCACGCGCAGCCCCTCCGCCACGGCCCAGGCCAGAAAAGGGCGGGTGTCGGGTTCGAACGGCGTCGACATGTAGCACGACACCGAGCGCGCCTGCGTGCGGGTGACCAGATCCTTGAGGGCGTTCGTCAGCCCCGCGGATGCCGCATCCTTCTCGTCCGGCGACATCGTGCGCCGTCGTTCACGCAGCTGCACGCGGAGTGCGTTCTTGGCTGCGGCGGTCTGATCGGGCACGCGCACAATTCTAGGCGGGCGCGGAGCGTATCAGCGCAGGGACGGGAATGCGTACCCCCTGCGCCCGGCCGTGAGATGTCGGTGCGCCAATATACGATGGGCGCATGTCCTCAGCGAACTTCAAGGCCGTCATTCCGGCAGCCGGTCTCGGCACGCGATTCCTTCCCGCGACCAAGGCCATGCCGAAGGAGATGCTTCCCGTCGTCGACAAGCCCGCGATCCAGTACGTGGTCGAAGAGGCGGTGCAGGCTGGCATCCGCGACGTGCTGATCATCATCGGTCGCAACAAGAACAACCTCTCGAACCACTTCGACTCGGTTCCCGAGCTCGAAGACAAGCTGCGGACGAAGGGCGACACCTCCAAGCTCGAGAAGGTCATGGCCTCGTCCGACATGGCCGACATCCACTTCGTGCGTCAGGGTGAGCCCAAGGGTCTCGGCCACGCGGTGCTGCGTGCGAAGGCGCACGTCGGGGACATGCCGTTCGCGGTGCTCCTCGGTGACGACCTGATCGATGAGCGCGATCCCCTGCTGACCAAGATGCTCGAGGAGCAGCAGAAGCGCGGCGCCTCGATCGTCGCGCTGATGGAGGTCGATCCCGACCAGATCCACCTCTACGGCGCCGCTCAGGTGGAGCAGACCGACGACCCCGACGTGGTCAAGGTGAACGGGCTCGTCGAGAAGCCCGCCAAGGAAGACGCGCCGTCGAACCTCGCCATCATCGGCCGCTACGTGCTCGGCCCCGAGATCTTCGAGGTGCTCGAGCACACCGGACCGGGCAAGGGCGGCGAGATCCAGCTGACCGATGCGCTCGAGGAGCAGGCCGGCGACGAGTCGGGTCCCGGCGTGTACGGCGTCGTGTTCCGCGGTCGTCGCTACGACACCGGCGATAGGGTGGACTACATCAAGGCCATCGTGCAGCTCGCCTCCGATCGTGAAGACCTGGGTCCCGAGCTGCGTCCCTGGTTCAAGGAGTTCGCGGCGGGACTATAGCGTCTCGTCGCCGCGGTCGAAGGGGTGCTGCGCATGGAACTCCACCTGCCGCGCGCGCACGGACCCGTATCGATCCGGCTCGTCCGCTCGCGGGATTCGCGTGTGCTCCAGCAGGAGCTGCTGAGCAATCGCAGCTGGCTGCAGCCCTGGGAGGCCACCAGCCCCGACGGCCCCGTGTCGTTCGACATGCGCCTGGGCATCCGCCGGCTGCTGCAGCAGTATCGCGACGGGCACGGCGTGCCCCTCGTGATGGAGTACGAGGGCGAGATCGCCGGGCAGTTGAACGTGTGGGGGATAGCGCGAGGATCGCTCGCGAGTGCAACGATCGGCTACTGGGTGAGTGAACGGTTCGCGGGCCGTGGGATCACCCCGGCATCCGTCGCCATGGCGACCGATCTGTGCTTCGAGTCCTTGCACCTGCATCGCATGGAGATCTGCATCCGCCCCGAGAACCGGGCGAGTCTGCGCGTCGTCGAAAAGCTCGGCTTCCGCTACGAGGGTCTGCGTCGCCGGTACATCCACATCGACGGCGACTGGCGCGATCATTTCGCCTTCGCGCTCACCCGCGACGACGTGCCAGAGGGCGTGCTGCGCCGCTGGGCCAACGGCGCGGTGCCTCGGGATGCCGCGGCGGTGCCCGCCCGCGACCGCTTTCCCTCGGCGCCGAGCGCGCCGGGCACCGCCAGCACCTGAGATTGCCTGGCTGCGACACGCGAGGGGTTGCGGCCGGAACCAGGGCGCCTCGCATACCGTGGTCGCCATGGGCGGACAGGTGCTGGGCGGCGGGGTGATCGTTCTGGTCGCGGTGGCGCTCTGGATGGTGTACCTGCTGCCCACCTGGCACAGCCGCCACCGGTACTACGCCGCCGAGCGCAACGCCGTGCGCCTGAACCAGGCGTTGCGTGTGCTCGCCGAGACGAGTGAGACGCCCGGCGAAGTGCGACTGGAGCTGTCGGCACGCACCGCGCTGCACCAGCAGCGACTCGCCAAGCGGCTGCAGGCCGAGAAGCAATCGGCCGAACTCGAATCACTGCGCGCGGATGTCGAGGCTGCTCGCCGTGCGCCCGCCGCCCGACGTGCACGCGCACGGCGCCGTGCGCGCCTGCTCGCCTCGACCCTGCTGCTCACCGGGCTCGCCGTCATCGGCGTCGGCGTGTGGCAGACCGTGCAGACCGGCAGTCAGCTGGCGCTGTGGGGCGGCGCCGTCCTCGCCGGGCTCAGCCTCGTGATCCTCGGCCGGATGTCTCGCGTCGCCGCACGTGCTGCGAGTCGCGAGAAGCGCGTGGTCGAGGAGGCGCCCGTCGTCACGTCGGCGACGATGCAGGACCTTGCTCTCACGGTCGAACGGCCGCGCGGGTGGGTGCCCCGTCCGCTGCCTCAGCCCCTGGCCTCGGCCGCCGGTTCACGCGCCTCGGCCCAGCTCGACGCCGCCGAGGCGCACGAGCATCTGCGCCGAGCCGCGCGCGAGGCTCAGCTGCAGGAACGCGCCGCCCGGCTGCGTCCCGAGCCTGTGCCGCTGCGCGCACCCGCCGCGCCACCGGCCGCGTCGCCATACGCGGCGATGGGGCGCGTCGACGACGCCGAGATCGAGGCCCACGTGCGCGAGCTGCTCCGGCAGCGCGCCGCGGGCTGAGGCATCCCGAGCCTCGTCCACTCGGGGGAGCGGCCCCGCACGTGAATGCGGCCCCGCTCGATGTTGAGCGGGGCCGCATCCAGGGGGCGTCTTACTTGTTGTCGTCGGTCAGCGCGTCCTTCGCATCCTGACCGGCCTGCTTGACGTTGGCCTTGGCCTGATCGGCCTTGCCCTCCGTCTGCATCTTGTCGTTGTCGGTGGCGTCGCCGAAGCCCTCCTTGGCTTTGCCTTTGAGCTCTTCGGCCTTGTTCCGCATGTCGTCGGAAGCACCCATCGTGCCCTCCTCTCGCTAGGTGTCTGCCCATCCTGCGCCTGTCGCCCACCTGAATGCAGAGGGTTGTCAGGCGAGGAGGCGCGTGCTACGCCTGAGCTTCATTGCGGGTGGGGCCGGCGGCATCGGCACCCGGAGCGGCGTGATAGCCTGTTCCAGGTCTTACGGGCCTGTGGCGCAGTTGGTAGCGCGCTTCGTTCGCAATGAAGAGGTCAGGGGTTCGAATCCCCTCAGGTCCACCGTGTGATGTCTCAGATTTCTGAGAAGCGCTGGCGCGTGCAGTCAGCCGGTGAAGACCATGTACTGCACGTGCGAACCGCCGTCATCCTCGATCACGGCCAGGATGACGGTTGTGTCGCCCTGCATGAACTGCCCGGTGACCATCTCGCCCATGTCGCTCCACGCGGTCTCCTCCCATCCGGAGAAGTCCTCACGCACCGCCTCCGCGACCTCGGCCGGCGGACGGGGGTCCGAGATGGTCAACGAGGTGCCGCTGCCTCTCTCGTCGTCGATCGTGACGCTTTGAATGACGTTCTCGGAGACGAGGGGAACGTCGTCAGGGAAGCCCTCCGGGACCTCGCCGAATTCCACGTCCGCTTCTCCGCCCGTCGCATCTTCGATCGCCTCCTCGGCCATTTCAGCTGATGCGCCCTCGGGGGGCTGATCCGCCGCGTCCTCTGTGGGAGACCCGACGCAGGCCGCCAGCGAGAAGGCGGCGGCGAGGGTGACGGTGGTGGCTGCATAACGGACGGGCGTGAGTTTCGGCATGGTTGCTTCTCCTACATAGCGGCGTGCGTGGCTCCTTCAGTGTTGCAGTCTTGCGGTGTGAGCCCCAAGACCGCGGCCGGCCGTGGGGGTCTGTGTGCGGGCGTGACGCCGCAGCCGCAGCCGCTGTCTGTGTCGCGGCGCGCGACACAATGGGGGGATGACCTCGCTCGATGCCACGGCATCCGCCCCCGTGACGATCGTCGGCGCCGGACTTGCCGGCCTGGCCTGCGCGCGGGCGCTCGGCGACAGCGGCATCCACGCCCACGTCGTCGACCGGGGCAAGCGGGTCGGCGGTCGTGTGGCCGCCCGCACACTCGCGGGGCGACAGGTCGACATCGGCGCCTCGTACCTGACCGCGCGCGAGGGCAGCGGCTTCGCGGGCGTCGTGGACGACTGGGTCACGCGAGGACTGGCCCGGGAGTGGACGCGCACGTTTCACGTGGCGGAGGGCCGCGGGCTGAACGGCGAGAGCACGGGCCCGGTGCGCTACGCCGCGCCAGGCGGACTGCGCAGCCTTGTCGTCGACCTCGCCCAGGGCGTCGACGTCCGCCCCGCCACGACGGTCGAGAGTGTCGAGCCGGGGCGCGTGGACAGCGCGCTCGCCGCAGAGGTGGTGCTCGCGATGCCTGACCCCCAGGCCCGGCGGCTGATCGAGGATGCTGCGCCGCTGGGTGCCGCGCTCGAGAAGGAGGCGGGATGGGAGCCGGTCATCGCGGTGGTGCTCGGCTGGTCCACGCGCGCATGGGATGCCGACCTGCATGGCGTGTTCGTCAACGCCGATCCGAAGATCTCCTTCATCGCCGACGACGGGGACCGGCGCGGCGACGACGCCCCGGTGCTCGTCGTGCACACCACCGCCGGGTTCGCCCGCCGCCATCTGGCCCACCCCGACGGAGCGATACCCGACGTCGTGCATGCCGTGCGCCAGACGCTCGGCATCCGCATCGACCCGGCGTGGACCTTCGCCCACCGGTGGTCATTCGCGAGGCCCGCCGCGGGGCGCCACCAGCCCTACGCGCGGGCCGGCGGCCGCGCCGTGTGCGGAGACGCGTGGGGCAGCGAACCGGCGGCGCGCACCGCGTGGGAGTCCGGTCATGCCCTCGGGCTCGCGATCGCAGCGGACCGGTGAACGCCCCGCCGCGCAGTATCGTGGCCGCGTGAGCGCCGATCTTCCGCCCCGCAGCAGAATCGTCGCCGAGCGCCTCGCGGCAGCCGGCATCCGATCTGACATCGTCACCCTCCCGGATGCCGCATCCACAGCCGCGGCCGCGGCAACGGCGCTCGGGATCGAGGTGGGGGCCGTCGCCAACAGCCTGATCTTCTGGAGCGACGACGAGCCGCTGCTGGTGATGACCAGCGGAGCCCATCGCGTCGACACGGCCGCGCTCGCGGCACGACTCGGACGCGGGACGATCGCGCGTGCCAGTGCGGAACAGGTGCGCGCGGCGACCGGCCAGGCGATCGGCGGTGTCGCCCCGACCGGCCACCCCGCACCGCTGACGACGGTCGTCGACGAGGAGCTCGCGCGGCATCCGCGCATCTGGGCGGCCGCTGGAACCCCGCACACGATGGTCGAGCTGACGTTCGACGAGCTCGTGCGGCTCACGGCGGGCACTGTCGCGAAAGTGGACTGACAGCACGAATCGCGGCGCATTCTCCACAGATGTGCTGCCAGGCATAGACGCCGCTGCTGCGAGTGCGGTACCTATGAACTGCACGATGCGAAGGACGCGTTCTGGGGATGCGTCCCGATCGGCCCGCTGGCCGCCTCCACTCCTCCGGTCGACCCCCGGGAAGAGCGAGACGACGGCAGGCCCTCCGCCATCGCGAGGGGGCGGGGGCGTGGTTTCGAGCAGCCCCCCTTACCGCTCGAGATCACGCTCCCCGGCCCGCGGGCGGTCGAGCCTACCGCGCGAGGTAGATCCAGGCCCGCGTGCCAGACTCGAGGGTGACGAGCGCGCGGCGGTAGCCGACGATCTCGTACTCGTCGGCGGCATCCACCTCGTCCTCGGTAAGGTGCACGACGCGCCCCACGACCTTGTCGCGCGGACTGCCGGTGCGGCGCAGCAGATGGCGCGTGCGCGGGACGTCGGGCCCGCCGTCGTGGGGGCGGGCGAGATAGTCGACGGTGTACCCCGACAGCACGTCGTCGACGCCGTCGAGCACGCGCCCGAAGGTCTCGCGCTGCACGGTGGGTTCGCGCAGGCTCGCATAGGTGAAGACGGCGACGTCGGCGCCGGATGCATCCGCCACAGCGCTCACATTAGCCCCGACCGGCGTCGGCGGCCATCGTTTTCAGCGAGCGAGGCCGAGTGCCAGTTCAGCGAGCACCGCCTGTGCGTCGGTGAGCCGGGCGAGCGGGGCGGCTTGTCCCAGCCACAGTGATTGGAGGTCGCCGATTCCGCGCCGCATCGCCTCGGTGCGGAACTGTCCCGTCAACCAGTTCTGAGCGGGAAACGCGGCGATCGCGCCACCGCTCTCGATGGTTTCGACGGCGCGGTTGCGTGCCCCTCGAGCGAGCCGTCCGGACATGGCGCGAGTGAGGACTGTCTGGTGGGCGCCCGTCGTGGCCATGATGCTCTTGTGAGCGTCGTTCGCAGCCGATTGGCGAGTGCGGAGGAATGCAGTGCCCACCTGCACGCCCTCGGCGCCGAGGGCGAGCGCCGCCGCAACGCCACGGCGGTCGGCGATCCCGCCCGCTGCGATGACCGGCACCGATACGGCATCCACAACCTGCGGCACGAGCGCGAACGTGCCCACGGCCGAATCGGGCTCGGGCTCGAGGAACGAGACACGATGCCCGGCGGCCTCCGCTCCGGATGCCACGATCATGTCGACCCCGCCGGCTTCGAGTGCGACTGCCTCGTCCACCGTCGTCGCGGTGCCGATCACCGCGATGCGGCGGCGACCGGCGGCCTCGATCGCGCCGGGCGATGGAACGCCGTAGACGAAGCTGAGCGCGGCGGGTGCGCAGTCGAGCACCGCGTCGAGTTGCTCGTCGAACGGAGGCAGGTACTGCGCGGGCGGATCGGGGAGCGGCAGCCCGAGCTCGCCGAACAGGGGAGCCGCGGCAGCGACGGCGGCATCCCACTCGGCGGCGGCCGGGTTGCGTTCCGTACCCGTGGGCAGCCAGAGGTTGAGGGCGAAGGGGGCGCCGGTGCCGGCAGCGAGGGCCCGTGCGGTCGCGTGGATGCGACCGGCCGTGTAGCCGTAGAGTCCGTAGGAGCCCAGCGCGCCGCCGTTGCTGACGGTCGTCGTCAGTTCGACCGAGGACAGTCCGCCGAACGGGCCGAGGACGATGGGCAGATCGAGCCCGAGACGGTCGGTGAGACGAGTGCGCATGAGTCCTCCGTGATCTCTGATCGTCGCCTCAGCGCGTGCGTGCGGCACCATCGGTCGCACGGCTCGTGCCGCTGAGGACGATGTAGGCGACCAGAAGCAGCATCAGCAGCGCGTCCGCGACGACGTAGAGCACGTGCAGCGGCGACGACCCAGGGTCGCCCCCCGCGAGGATGATGTCGGTGCGCGCGTTCAACGGAGGCCGGATGATCGCGATCTGGGTCAGCAGCACCACTGTCAGGCCGATGAGGACCCACCATCCACCGCGTCGCAGTCGGGGTCGAACGAACGAGAGGGCCGCCAGAACGGCGAGAAGAGCCGCACCGGCGAGGTTCGCCGCCGTCAGCACGAGTCGACCGATTCCGAGTGCGATCGGAAGCGTCACGTCGGGCGCGAGGAACTTCAGCGGGGTCTCGATGAAGGACAGCGCTCCGATGAGTCCGATCCAGATCCCCGCCAGTGCGACGCGCATGACTACTGCGGGGGGCAACGCCTTCTCCTCATCGGTTCGTCCTGCATAGAAAGCATATTCTTCCACTCTATTCACCTAGGGTGGTGTGACCATCGGTGCGGAGCGGCATGGGAGCGGAGCGATGAGCGAGCAGATCCAGGATCGCCTCGGGGCGCCGCCGCGAGGTCGAACCCGCGTTCTGGATGTGCTGCTCTCTTCGGCCGACCCCGTGGACGCTGCTTCGGTGGCAGAGCGGCTGCACCTCCACGTCACCACGGCTCGTTTCCACCTCGAGCGGCTCACCGCTGCCGGGGTCGTCGTGCGCAGCGCCGAGAACCCCGTTCGCCGTGGTCGTCCCCGTGTTCTGTATTCCGCTGCGACACGGCGCGGCGACGACGGCGTGCATGCGGAACTGGTCAACGTCCTCGCACTCGCGCTCACGACGAGTGGGGCGGATGCCGCTTCGACCGCTCGACGCGCGGGACACGGCTGGGGAGGCACCTATGGCGAACCCGACGCGGTCGAGCCCGTAGGGAACCTGGTCGCCATGCTCGACGGCATGGGCTTCAGCCCCGAGCACGAGACGTCCCCCGCGGCGATCCTCCTCCGGTCCTGCCCGTTCCGGCACGCCGTCCGACAGCATCCGGACATCATCTGCTCGGTGCACCGGGGCCTGATCGAGCAGCGTCTCGCCGGCACTGGCATCCGACCACGGTTGGAGCCTTTCGTCGAGACGGATCTCTGCCTCATCGCCCTCGAAGACACACCCTGACCGCGAGCGCGGCGCACACAAGGAGGATCCCCATGTCAACACTGGACGAGCACCTGATTCCGGTCTTCGAGGAGGTCGTCGCCCGGAATCCGGGCGAGACCGAGTTCCACCAGGCCGTCCGCGAGGTGCTCGAGAGCCTCGGCCCTGTCGTCGCCAAGCATCCGGCGTACGTCAACGGCGAGGTGCTTCGTCGCCTGTGCGAGCCCGAGCGACAGATCATCTTCCGTGTGCCGTGGGTCGACGACGGCGGCCGAATCCAGCTCAACCGCGGATTCCGGGTCGAATTCAACTCCGCCCTCGGTCCGTTCAAGGGAGGATTGCGGTTCCACCCCTCCGTCTATCTGGGGATCGTGAAGTTCCTCGGGTTCGAGCAGATCTTCAAGAACTCGTTGACCGGCCTGCCGATCGGCGGGGCGAAGGGCGGGTCGGACTTCGACCCGAAAGGACGTTCCGATGCAGAGGTGATGCGCTTCTGCCAGTCCTTCATGACCGAGCTGTACCGCCACATCGGGGAGTACACGGATGTGCCCGCGGGTGACATCGGCGTCGGTGGACGGGAGATCGGCTATCTGTTCGGGCAGTACAAGCGCATCACCAACCGATACGAGTCCGGCACCCTGACGGGCAAGGGGCTCGGCTGGGGCGGTGCGCGGGTGCGGACGGAAGCCACCGGCTACGGCACGGTGTTCTTCGTCAAAGAGATGCTCGCTGCCCGCGGCGATTCGTTCGACGGCAAGCGGGTGGTCGTCTCCGGCTCGGGAAACGTCGCGATCTATGCGATCGAGAAGGTGCAACAGCGCGGCGGACGGGTCATCGCGTGCTCGGACTCCGGGGGGTACGTCGTCGACGAGACCGGTATCGACGTGGAACTGCTCAAGCTCGTCAAGAACGAGCATCGGGGGCGCATGAGCGACTATGCCGAGCGGCGCGGCGCTACCGCGCGTTTCGTGAGCGCCGGGTCGATCTGGGAGGTCCCGTGCGAGATCGCTCTGCCCAGCGCGACCCAGAACGAGCTGAACGGGACCGATGCGAGGCGGTTGATCGCGAACGGCTGCGGGATCGTCGCCGAAGGGGCGAACATGCCGACGACTCCCGAAGCCGTCGACTTTCTTCGCCACGCCGAGGTGCTGTTCGCCCCGGGAAAGGCCGTCAATGCGGGCGGGGTCGCCACGAGTGCGCTGGAGATGCAGCAGAACGCATCACGCGACTCGTGGAGCTTCGGATACACCGAAGCGCGCCTCGAAGAGATCATGGCTTCGATCCACCAGCGCTGTCTGGAGACCGCCGACGAATATGGAAGCCCCGGCGACTACGTCGTTGGTGCCAACATCGCCGGATTCACCCAGGTCGCCGACGCCATGCTCGCGCTCGGCGTGATCTGACGCCGCCGAGCACGTCGCGTCGGCGGCTACGGCATCAGCACCGCGTGCGCGATCGTGTGGATCGCCAGCCCCGCGAGCGCACCGACGATGGTGCCGTTCAGCCGGATGTACTGCAGGTCGCGGCCGACCATCAGCTCGATCTTCTCGGTCGTCTCGGCCGGGTCCCAGCGCTGCACCGTGTCGGTGATCACCGAGGCGATGTCGTGTCGGTAGCGCTCGATCACGAAGGTGGCCGCGTCGATCGTCCAGGCATCGACCCGGTGGGCGAGAGCGGCATCCGAGGTGAGTCGCTGCCCGACCTCGGTCAGGGCCGTGCGGGTGCGCCGCCGCAGGGCGCTGGAGGGATCCTCGAGCGCGGCCAGCAGCCCCGCCTTCGCCGTGCGCCATGCCTGCGCCGCCAGCTCCTGCACGCGTGGGCTGTCGAAGACCGCGGCCTTCGCGCCCTCGAAGCGCGCGATCGTCGCGTCGTCGTGCTGCAGCTTGGTCGACAGCTGCGCCAGGTAGTCGTCGACCGCGGTGCGGGCGGGATGCCGGGGGTCGGCCCGCACGGCATCGACGAACGCGACCGCCTCGCGGTACACCCGCTCGTCGATGAAGCGATGCGCGAGCGAGGGGACCCACTCGGGCAGACGGCGCGAGATCAGCCCCGTGAAGGCGTCGCGGTTGGCCACCAGCCACGCCGCAAGGCTGTCGGCGGCCAGATCGACGGCGCCGTGGTGCGCCTGCGCCCGCACGATGCGGTCGAGCCAGGCGCCCGCTCCCGGCGCCCAGGCCGGCTCGACCAGATGCTCGCGAGCCAGATCGGCGATCAGATCGTTGACGTCCTCATCGCTGAGCGCGCGCAGCACGCCCGCGGCGACGGCGGATCCCTCCGAGGCGACGCGCTCGGCGTGCTCGGGATCGGTCAGCCACCGGCCGACCCGGTCGGCGACGCCGACCCGCTCGAGCTTCTCGCGCACGATCTCGCGCGAGAGGAAGTTGGTCTCGATGAACTCGCCCAGGCTGCGGCCGATCTCGTCCTTGCGGCGCGGAACGATCGCCGTGTGGGGAATCGGGATGCCGAGCGGATGCCGGAACAGGGCGGTCACGGCGAACCAGTCCGCCAGCGCCCCCACCATGCCGCCCTCGGCCGCCGCTCGCACGTACGACAGCCACGGAATCCGCTCCTGCAGCACGAAGGAGAAGGCGAACACGATCGCCATCGCGAGGAGGGCGCCGAGCGCGACGCGCTTCATCACCCGCAGCGCGCGGCGACGCTCCCGGTCGGCGGGCGAGAGCAGGGCCGTGGGAGTGCGCGGCATCCCGTCATCCTCCCATCGTGTCGGCGGGCGCGGCCGGGTTCAGGCGGCGGTCTCGCGCTGGCTCGTCCACGCCAGGTCGAAGCTGCGGTTCCCCGACATCCGCTCGGCGAAGCCGTCCAGACGCTCCATCACCTCGTCCGAGAGCGTCACGCCGACCGCCGGCATCCACTCGTCGACGTGGGCGGCGTAGCGCGAGCCGGGAATGGGCACCACGGCGATGCCCAGCTGGGCCGCCCGGGTGTACAGCCACGCGAGGGCCAGCTGAGCGCCGGTCACACCCGCGTCACGGGCCACCCCCAGGAACTCGGCGCGCAGGGCCGCGTTCGCGGAGAGGTTCTCGGGCGCGAAGCGGGGGAACTTGGGCCGGCCGTCGCCCTCGCCGATCTGGGCGGGGTCGAACCCGTCGCACAGCCATGCGCGGCTGAGCGGCGAGTAGGGCACGAAACCCGTGCCGGTCTCGATCGCGGCGGCGATCACGTCGCGCTCGACGTCGCGGCTGACGACGCTCCACTCCGTCTGGATCGCGGCGATCGGGTGCACGGCGTGGGCGCGGCGCAACTCGTCGCCGGTCGCTTCCGACAGGCCGAGGTGGCGCACCTTGCCGGCCGCGACGAGCTCGGACATGGCACCGACGGTCTCTTCGATCGGCACCTTGGGGTCGACGCGGTGCTGATAGTAGAGGTCGACGTGGTCGGTGCCGAGCCGCTGCAGGCTCTGATCGATCTGCTCGCGCACGTAGGCGGGGTCGCCACGCACCTCGCGCTTGCCGATGAGCCCGCCCGCGATGCCGAACTTGGTGGCGAGCTGGATCTCGTCGCGTCGCGTGGAGATCAGCCGAGAGATGGTGCGTTCACTGCGCCCGCCCCCGTACACGTTGGCCGTGTCGACGAAGGTGATGCCGGCGTCGACGGCGTGGGTGAGCGTGGCCAGAGCCTGGTCATCAGCTACAGGGCCGTAGACGTCCGAGAGGCTCATGGCGCCGTAGCCGAGGGCCGAGACGACGAGGCCGTCGCCGAGCCGAGTGCGGGGGAGGAGGCCGGTGGGGTGATGCGATACGGTCACCGGCCTCATCCTAGAGGCCGCCCTGCGCCGGCGCTCAGTTCGCGTTCTCCGGCACGGGAAAGCGCAGCGTCGCCGCCACGGGCGAGCCGTCGAGCAGGTCCTTGTTGCGCACCGCCCGCGCACGCCCGCCGCTGCGGAGCACCCGCGCGGCGATCTCGTCGACGAGCACGTACGTGTCGGGGCCCGGCTCGTCGGCGTGCTCGATGCGCCCGTAGTCGTCGATCGTGCCCTCGGCGGTGTCGTCCATGTTGAACAGCAGCTCGTCGATGCCGGCGGCCGACGCCGCCACCGCGACCTCGGCGATGCGGGAGGTGGCCAGCCCTTCGGACCGCAGGGAGCCGAACCGCTCACGCCAGTCGGAGAGTTCGGCGGCGTAGTGCTCGTCGAGGATGCCGCGCGCCGCCCCATCGATGTCGCGTTCCGTGAGCGAGTCGGGATGGGCGTCGATGCCCTTCTCGAGCAGCAGCGGATGCGTGTTCACCGCGCGGTAGGCCGGGTCGAGGTCGGTCGTGGCGGCGAGGATGACGGGAATGCTCTTCGGCACGACCTTGACGAGCTCGTCCTGCACGACGCGGCAGTAGCGCTCGCGTTCGAGGCGATCGCCCGTCGTGCCCTGCGGGCGGGGCATGTCGGCCTGGCCGTGGTTCTCGGCCCGCTCGAGGATCGTGTGGTGGTCATCCGGCAGGGCGAGGGGCCGCTCGATGAGCCGGTGGTCGGGGCCGAGTTCGCTCAGGCGCACCTCGCCCTTCGACAGCTGCAGCACGAAGGCACGGTGCGGGAACGTGATGGCGCGCAGGAGCGGCCCGGTGTCGAAGCGGTCTCCGACCGACGCGTGGTCTTCGACCGCGTTGGCGAGCCGGAAGGTCTCGATGCGCTCGGGCGAGGCGAAGATGATCAGCGACGCGGACTGGTGCGTCCAGAACGGGTCGTTCTCGTCGAGCAGCTCGCGCAGGGGGTCGATGACCGCCCGCTGGCTCGCGCCGGGCACGTCGCCCTCGGCGAGCTGTCGTTCGGCGTCGTCGATGAGGTTGCGCAGGCCGATCCGCACCCGCCCATGTTCGGCGGGAACGGGCGACGAGGTCGCGACGATCGTGACGCTCGCCTCTGAGCGCGCGTCGGTCAGATCGAGCAGGCCGGCGGTGTCGGGAAGATCTGCAGGCAACATGCGGGCCACGCTACGACCCACCTCCGCGACGGCGAAAGGGGTTGCGGCATCCGCGGTACGGCGTTAGACGCTGCGCCCTGGTGCCGTCACGATTCGATCGGTCCGAGCCACGCGGTCGCGACCGTTGCGTGCGCCGACTCGGGGTCGGACGGGTGGAAGGCGCCGGCGATCACATCGCGGTAGAGCCGCGACAGCTCCGAGGATGCGGCGTACGACGATCCGCCCGAGACCAGCAGGGCGTCGTCGACGATGCGCTTGGCGGACGCGGTGGCGCGGTGCTTGATGCCGGACAGCAGCGAGAACCAGCGCGGGCCGTGGTCGGCCTGGGCATCGACGTCGTGGGCGATCGCGGCGATCTGCGGCGGCAGCGCGTCGTACTCCAGCGCCATGTCGGCGATCCGCCAGCGGATGTCGGGGTCTTGCGCGTACGTCCTGCCGGTCTTCTTCGAGGTGCGGGTGCCGACGGTGTCGACCGCGACATCCAGGGCCCGGCGGGCGATGCCCGTGTAGACGGCGGCGAGCAGGATCTCGAAGACGCTGAAGATGCCGAAGACGATCGGATCGGGGTTCGGGCCGGGGTCCACGCGGCGCACCACCCGGTCGGCGGGTGCGAGGGCCGCGTGCAGCTCGGTCGTGCGGCTCTGCGTGGCGCGCATTCCGAGCGAGTCCCAGTCGTCGCGGGTGTGCACGCGCCCGGCGTCCGCCTCGGTGCGAGAGACGAAGGCGTAGACCATCTTCGGCGCGTCGGGCGAGGTGGTGTCGAGGCCGTGCAGCCCCAGGTGGGTCCAGGCCGGTGCGAGCGAGGTGAAGATCTTCGTGCCGGTGAAGGAATACGCCCCGTCCGGCTGCGGCGCGGCATCCGTGTCGCTGCCGAAGAGCACCAGGTCGTTGCCCGCCTCGCTGATGCCGAAGGCGAACAGCTCGCCGGCGGCCGCGCCGTGCTGCACGAAGGCCAGGTCGTCGATGCCCCGCTCGCGCAGCACCTTGGCCACACCCGTCCAGACCAGGTGCATGTTCACGGCCAGGGCCGTGGCGGGGGCGGCTCCCGCCAACCGCTGCTGCAGCACCGCGGCATCGGCGAGGCTCAGCCCCGCCCCGCCGCGGTCGGCCGGCACCAGGATGCCGAGATACCCGGCTTCGCGCAGATCGCCCAGGTCGTCGTGGGGGAACGTGTTGGCGGCGTCGTGGCCGGCGGCGCGCTCGCGGATGCGCTGCAGCAGCGCCTCGTCGAGAACGTCGGCGGGGTCGAAGGGGGTGTGGGTCACGTCAGGATCTCCCGCAGCATGCGCATCGTCTCGTCGGGCTTGTCGCGGTGGGGGGAGTGCCCCGCGCCGGCGACCGTCGTGAGGGTGAACAGGGGATTGGCCGCGAGGATTCCCTCGGCGACGGGGCCGCTGAACAGGCTGTAGACCGCCGGGTCCGCGGCGATCACGTGGGCGGGCACCGTCACGCGGATCGCGTGGGCCCGCACGTCCCACGGGGAGTTCTGGATGCCGGTCTGCTCCACCGCGTGCCGGCTGGCCTGCACGGCCGCCACGGCCTTCAGCTCGACGTCGTGCGGGTGCCAGCCGGGATGCTCGGCGCGGATCGTCGCTTCGGACGGGTGGGCGAACGCCGCCTGCTGGCTGGCTCGGATCACCTCGCCGTCGCGCTCGTCGACGACGATCCCGGGGTCGACGAGCACCAGCCGGCGCGCCCAGCCGGGGTGCTCGGCGCCGGCGACGACGGCCGCGGCGCCGCCGAGGGAGTGACCGATGACGAGGTCCCAGGGCTCGCCGGCATCCGGCACCGTGTGCGCCAGGTCGGCGGCGTAGGCGGCGATCGTGTAGTCGAGGGCCCGCGGGGCGGTGCCGTGACCACGCAGGTCCACGGCGATGGCGCGCCAGCCCTCGTCGGCGAGGGTGGCGCCGAACCGCCACATCAACGCGCCGGTCGACCCGAGGCCGTGCACGAGCAGCGCGCGGCGGGGAGCGGCGGGGGCGCCCCATGAGGTGCGCGGAAGAGTGAGGGGTGCCGGCATCCGCCCAGCCTACGGAAAGCGCCGAACACGACCCGGGGTGGCGAGGGCGTGGGCACAATGGGGGCATGATCTCGACCGAGCTGGCGCGGGCGCTGCGGGCCACGGGCCTGCGCTGGCGGCCCCGATCGGGTGACCGGTTTCAGCTCGACGAACCGGAGTTCGAGGCCGACGTGTTCACGGTCAGTGAGATGACGATCGAGCCGCACGAGTACGCGACCGGCGTCGTGCTGGCCTTCAACGGCACGACCGAGTGGGCGCTCGACTCCGTCGCGCTCGAGGACGCGCTGTGGCTGCCGTCGGAGGATCAGCTGCGCGAGCTGCTGCGCGGGTCGTTCCGGTCCCTCACCCGCCGCGCCGACACCCACGAGGTCGAGATCGAGTTCTCCGGCGAGCGGGTCGTCTTCGACCATCCCGAGCCGGCCGATGCCTACGCGCTCGCGCTGCTGCAGGTGCTGCGCCGCATCCGATGACCGGCCCGACGCCGCGCACGTGCGACACGCCGGGGCGGATGTGCGGCAGCGGATCCGCGCCGGATCCGGGCTGCGTCATCCCCACCTGTGGACAGCGTGGGAGGAGGGCCGGGAGAACCGCGTCTTCTCGCCCCTCGGGGGCGGCGCGGACGCCGCCGGCCTGTGGATGAAACGGTGGAGAAATTGTGAGGGGCGGTGGATGAGTCGCGGATAATCACACGAATGTAACTACTACCCCTTGTGGTTGCTTCCGATGTCCGTCCCCATATGTAGTATTGGACTCCCGGTGGGGGGACGCCGGCCCGACCAACAGAATCAGACCGAAAGTAAGGGGATGAAGGCCGCCATGGCGATCACCGTCTACACCAAGCCCTCGTGCGTCCAGTGCAACGCCACCTACCGGGCCCTCGACTCCAAGGGCCTCGAGTACAACGTCCTGGACCTCTCGCAGGATCCCTCCGCGCTCGAGCAGGTCAAGTCGCTCGGCTACCTGCAGGCCCCCGTCGTGATCACCGACGAGGACCACTGGTCGGGCTTCCGTCCCGACAAGATCGACGAGCTCGCCTCGCGCCTGGCCTGACCGGCCCGCCGGGCGACCGGCATCCCTCACCACAACCCGCTTCTCGACACACTCGGCGACGGGGGGGCCCATGACCGCGGTGGCAACGCAAGCGCCGAGACTGGTCTACTTCTCCAGCGTCTCGGAGAACACGGCGCGCTTCATCGCCAAACTCGGGATGCCGGCGACGCGCATTCCGCTGCACGCATCGGAGCCCCCGCTTATGGTCGAGGAGCCCTACGTGCTGGTCACGCCGACCTACGGCGGCGGCGAAGGGCGCGGGGAGGAACGCGGAGCGGTGCCGAAGCAGGTGATCCACTTTCTGAACGATCCGGGCAACCGGGCGAACATCCGCGGCGTCATCGCCGCGGGAAACACGAATTTCGGCGACGCGTTCTGCCTCGCCGGTGACATCATCAGCCGCAAGTGCCACGTGCCGCACTTGTATCGGCTCGAACTGTTCGGCACGCCGGAAGACGTCGATCGCGTACGCGACGGATTGGAACGATGGTGGCAGCTGTACTGACCGACGAGGTCTCGACCTTCAAGCACAACCCCGCGTTCGAGCAGATGGACTACCACTCGCTCAACGCGATGCTCAACCTGTATGGCGCGGACGGCAAGATCCAGTTCGACGCCGACAAGCGCGCGGCGCGCGAGTACTTCCTGCAGCACGTCAACCAGAACACCGTGTTCTTCCACTCGCTCAAGGAGCGCCTCGACTACCTCGTCGAGAAGGAGTACTACGACCCCACGGTGCTGGCGAAGTACTCGCTGGAGTTCATCCAGCGCCTGAACGATCTGGCGTACGACAAGAAGTTCCGCTTCGAGACGTTCCTCGGGGCGTTCAAGTACTACACCAGCTACACGCTGAAGACCTTCGACGGCAAGCGGTACCTCGAGCGGTTCGAGGACCGTGTCGTGATGACCGCGCTCGCCCTCGCCGACGGCGACGAGAAGGTGGCGGTGAGCCTGGTCGAAGAGATCATCTCCGGTCGCTTCCAGCCCGCGACGCCCACGTTCCTCAACGCGGGCAAGGCCCAGCGCGGCGAGCTGGTGTCGTGCTTCCTGCTGCGCATCGAAGACAACATGGAGTCGATCGCGCGCGGCATCAACTCGGCGCTGCAGCTGTCCAAGCGCGGCGGTGGCGTGGCGCTGCTGCTGTCGAACATCCGCGAGGCCGGCGCGCCGATCAAGCAGATCGAGAACCAGTCCTCGGGCATCATCCCCGTCATGAAGCTGCTCGAAGACAGCTTCAGCTACGCCAACCAGCTGGGCGCGCGCCAGGGTGCGGGAGCCGTGTACCTGTCGGCCCACCACCCCGACATCCTGCGCTTCCTCGACACCAAGCGCGAGAACGCCGACGAGAAGATCCGCATCAAGACGCTGTCGCTGGGCGTCGTCGTGCCCGACATCACGTTCGAGCTGGCCAAGAACGACGAGGACATGTACCTGTTCTCGCCGTACGACGTCGAGAAGGTCTACGGGATGCCGTTCGGCGACATCTCGGTCACCGAGAAGTACCGCGAGATGGTCGACGACCCGCGCATCAAGAAGACGAAGATCAACGCGCGCTCGTTCTTCCAGACGCTCGCCGAGATCCAGTTCGAGTCGGGCTACCCGTACATCATGTTCGAGGACACGGTGAACAAGGCCAACCCGATCAAGGGCCGCATCAACATGTCCAACCTCTGCAGCGAGATCCTGCAGGTGAACACGCCGACGACGTTCAACGAGGACCTCTCGTACGACCAGATCGGCAAGGACATCTCGTGCAACCTCGGGTCGATGAACATCGCCCTGGCGATGGATGCCGATGACCTCGGCCAGACGGTCGAGACCGCCATCCGCGCCCTCACCGCCGTGAGCGACCAGAGCCACATCGGCTCGGTGCGCTCGATCGAGGACGGCAACGACCGTTCGCACGCGATCGGGCTCGGGCAGATGAACCTGCACGGCTACCTCGCCCGCGAGCGCGTGCACTACGGCTCGGCCGAGGGCGTGGACTTCACGAACATCTACTTCTACACGGTGCTCTTCCACGCGCTGCGCGCCTCCAACCGGCTCGCGATCGAGCGGGGGCAGGCGTTCGACGGCTTCGCCGACTCGGCCTACGCGTCGGGGGAGTTCTTCGACAAGTACATCGACACCGCGTGGGTGCCCGAGACCGAGCGCGTCGCGCAGCTGTTCGCCGGCAAGCACATTCCTACGCAGGACGACTGGCGCGAGCTGAAGGCCTCGATCCAGGCCCACGGCATCTACAACCAGAACCTGCAGGCGGTGCCGCCGACCGGCTCGATCTCGTACATCAACAACTCGACGTCGTCGATCCACCCGATCGCGTCGAAGATCGAGATCCGCAAGGAGGGCAAGCTCGGCCGCGTCTACTACCCGGCGCCGTTCATGACGAACGACAACCTGGAGTACTACCAGGACGCGTACGAGATCGGCTACGAGAAGGTCATCGACACCTACGCCGCCGCCACCCAGCACGTCGACCAGGGCCTGTCGCTGACGCTGTTCTTCAAGGACACCGCCACGACCCGCGACATCAACAGGGCGCAGATCTACGCCTGGCGCAAGGGCATCAAGACGATCTACTACATCCGCCTGCGCCAGCTGGCGCTCGAGGGCACCGACATGAGCGAGTGCGTCTCGTGCATGCTGTGACCGTTTCGTCTCGCTTCGCCCGCTCAACGACCGTCATCAAGGACCGCTCATGACTCCTCCCGAAAGCCTCAAGCTGCTCGACCACGTGCAGGCGATCAACTGGAACCGCATCGAGGATGACAAGGACCTCGAGGTCTGGAACCGTCTCGTCAACAACTTCTGGCTGCCCGAGAAGGTGCCGCTGTCCAACGACATCCAGTCGTGGAACACGCTCACCCCCGACGAGCAGACCCTCACGATGCGGGTGTTCACGGGCCTGACGTTGCTCGACACGATCCAGGGCACCGTGGGCGCCGTCTCACTCATCCCCGACGCGATCACGCCCCACGAGGAGGCCGTCTACACGAACATCGCGTTCATGGAGTCGGTGCACGCCAAGAGCTACTCGTCGATCTTCTCGACGCTGTGCTCGACGCGCGAGATCGACGAGGCGTTCCGCTGGTCGGTCGAGAACCCGAACCTTCAGAAGAAGGCCTCGATCGTCATGGAGTACTACCAGGGCGACAACCCCCTCAAGCGCAAGGTCGCCTCGACCCTGCTCGAGAGCTTTCTGTTCTACTCCGGCTTCTACCTGCCGATGCACTGGTCGTCGCGCGCCAAGCTGACGAACACGGCCGACCTGATCCGCTTGATCATCCGCGATGAGGCCGTGCACGGGTACTACATCGGGTACAAGTTCCAGAAGGGGCTCGAGAAGGTCAGCCAGGCCGAGCGCGACGAGATCAAGGACTACACGTTCTCGCTGCTGTACGAGCTCTACGACAACGAGGTGCAGTACACGCAGGACCTCTACGACAGCGTCGGCCTGAGCGAAGACGTCAAGAAGTTCCTGCACTACAACGCCAACAAGGCGCTGATGAACCTCGGCTACGAGGCGATGTTCCCCTCGAGCGTCACCGACGTGAACCCGGCGATCCTGTCGGCGCTGTCACCGAACTCGGACGAGAATCACGACTTCTTCTCGGGCTCGGGCTCGTCGTACGTCATCGGCAAGGCCGTCGCGACCGAAGACGAGGACTGGGACTTCTAAGCGATTTCTGCGGCGTTTCGCGCGCGCGGGGCCTCTTAGTCCGCGTGACAAACCACCGTTTGCGTGAGACCGGCCGCATCGCGCGGCGTTTCGCGCGAACGGTGGTTTCTCGGCACCGAGGACGGATCGTGGTTGGCTGGGCGCATGAGAACTGTCGCGCGCTGGGCCCTCGCATCCGCCATGATCTTCGCCGGACTCAGCCACCTGCTGTGGGGCCGCGGGGCGTTCCAGGCGCAGGTTCCCGACTGGACGACCGAGCGCACCCCGCTCGACAAGGATGCCGTCGTCGTCGCCTCCGGCGTGGTCGAGGTGATGCTCGGTGCCGCGCTCGTGGTGCTGCCGGAGTCGCGCGGCCGCGTCGGAGCGATCCTCGCGGCCTTCTTCATCGCCGTGTTCCCCGGCAACATCGAGCAGTACGCGAAGAAGCGCGACGGGTTCGGCCTCGACACCGACCGCAAGCGCCTGGTGCGGCTGTTCTTCCAGCCCGCGCTCGTCGTGTGGGCGTGGTGGTCGACACGCGGGCGCTGAAGGGCCACGCGATGGCGCGCGCGGTCAGCGCCGGATCGAGGCGGTGACCGTGAACTTCGCGTTGCGCGCGATCTGGCGTGTCGGGCCCACGACGCGCTCGAGCGCCGGGCGGTAACGCAGGTGCGAGTTCCACACCGTCCACAGCTCGCCGCCCGGGCGAAGCACGCGCGCCGCCTCCGCGAACAGGCGTGGCGCGAGACCTTCGTGCACGGCGGCGCCGCTGTGGAACGGCGGGTTCAGCGCGATGAACGACGCGCTGCCGTCCTCGCGTGAGGCCAGTCCGTCGTCGCGGTTCACGCTCAGGCGGTCGGCGACGCCGTTCGCAGCGGCGGTCTCGCGGGCGGATGCCACGGCGGCCGCTGACCGGTCGCAGGCATAGACCCGCAGGTCGGGATGCCGCACCGCCAGCGCGGCGCCGACCACGCCCGTGCCGCACCCCAGGTCGATGGCGACATCATCCGCGGAGCCGGGGATCACGGCGGGCAGCTGCGCGAGCAGCATCCGGGTGCCGATGTCGATGGTGGCGCCGGCGAACACGCCGCCGTAGGCGCAGACGACGATCCCATCGACCGCGGCCTGCCTGGCGACGGGCTCGCGCCCCTCGCGCGGGGCGCGTGCCAGCAGCACGCGTGATTTCTGCCGGGCGTGCGTCACGTCGAGCGCGGCGAAGCTCTCGCGCAGCACGTCGTTCATCGCGACGGTCATATGCTTGATGCGCCCGCCGGCATATACCGCCACGTCCGGCGCCGCGTGGGCGGCGATCAGTCCCGCGACGTCGCGCAGCGCGTCGAGGGAGCGCGGCAGCCGCATCAGGACGACGCGGGCGTCCTGCACGGTCTCGGCGGTCAGGGGCAGGGAACGATATGTGAGGCCGAGGCCAACGCGCTCCGCGTTGGCGGCGAGGGCCTGCTCGCCCACCAGGTCGTCCTGATGCACGCGGATGCCGAGGCCCGAGGCTGCGCGATCGTCGAACGCCGCCGCCACCGAGAGCGTGAGCGCGCCGTGCGTGTCGCCGATCACGGCGATCTCGTCGGCCGAGACGGTGGCCCGCGCCGTGGCGGACTCGTCGAGGACCAGCCGGTCGGCGGCATCCGAGGCCCGCAGGTCGCCGGCCTCGACGTCGGGCCAGCGCCGCAGGGTGTCGAGGGGCAGATCCACGCGCTCTACGGTAGCCGTCCGCCACCGGGGTCCTGAGCCGGTGGCTGGTCGGCGACGAGCGAGCGGGCGAGGAGTGTCGACCCGGCGACCGCGGCCGGCATCGTGGCGACGGCGCCGAGGGGCACGAGAAAGCACAGCTGCGTCGCGAAGCCGAACCCGAGCGCGCGGGCCCGGTGCGCGCGCAGCAGGGTGCGGCGCGTGGCGCGGTCCATCCCGCGCGCGGTGAGCGCCCGAGACGACAGCTCGTCGGCCAGCAGCCAGCCCGTCGCCGTGACGCCGGTGACGGTGGCGATGACTCCGCCGACGACGGGGATGAAGCCGAGCAGGCCCGCGACCACCGCGATCAGCACGCCGCGCGCGACGAGCGAGACGGCGTCACCCACGCCCCGCCAGAACCCGTACCCCGCGTCGGGTACGCCCCCGGCATCCGCCCCGCCCTGCTCGCCGGTAGGCCGATCCTGCCCACGGGTCGCCAAAGAATGTCGGCTGGAGGCGCCGGAGGCGACATTATCTGGCGACTCGTCGGGGTGGGGTGGGGAGGCATGCGCACCGCTCGCCAATGAATGTCCTCCGGGGGCGCCGGATGGGGCGTTTTGTGGCGACTCGCGGGGGTGGGCTGGGGAGGCGGCGGAGGCCGCGCGGGCGCAGTCGCGCTCCACGGCGCGCCAGATGCGGTCGTAGAAGGGTTCGCCCACCACGAGCGTCAGCGCCGTGAACGACACGGCCACCAGCACGAGCGAGGCGCCGAGCATGGCGGTGCCTGCCGCCAGCCGGATGACGGTGGCCCACAACCCCGGCCAGTCCTCGGCGAACGGGGTGACGGCCTGGGTGAGCGCCGGCAGGTTCCACGCGAGCGCCACGAGTGCGGCGAGCAGCACCAACCCGACGAGGGCCGCGGGGATCAGGCCCAGCGCCATCGTCGCCGGGCGCCGGCGCCACCAGCCGAACCCCCGCGCCAGCAGGGTCACCCCCGAGAAGAATTCGCGCATCCTGACCACACTACGAGGCGATCAGCCGACGTCGACGAGCACCGCCTGCTGGATCGCCTCGTGCTCCCGGCGCCACGTGGTGACGTAGCCCCACAGGAAGAAGAACCCCACGATGGGCAGCAGCACGTCGGTGTAGAGGATGCTGCCCGAATTGCCCTGCGCCTCGTTGCCGGCCGTGAGGATCTGATAGACGTGCCCGCCGGCGGCGCCCCAGAGGAACAGCGCCGGCCCGAGCAGTGCCGCGAGCTTGACCATCCAGTGCTGGCGCCGGGGGAAGGCGAGGAAGCCGACGGCCGCGAAGCCCAGGCTGGCGAATGCCACCTCGAGCTGGAACGGGCTCTGGTCCCAGCCGATGATCTGCGCCGTGAAGTCGCCGAAGATGCTGTGCATGACGAAGTTGTAGACGTAGCTGACGCCCACCGACAGCAGCAGGAAGTGGTTGAGCAGGGCGCCCCACACCTGCACGGGCCGCAGCTCGCCCCGCCGGCGCCGGGTACGCAGCATCCCGATCCCCGCGGTGACGAGGCCGAGGACGAACAGGGTCACCGTGAAGTTCGACAGCACCAGCTCGATGCTCTCGCCGATCAGTTCGTCCATGACACTCCCCTCCGAGTGCGGCCGCCGCCGTGGCGTGCCGTCGCCAGAGTATCGGCGGGATGCCGCCGTGTCGCGCGCCGTGCGCACGGAACCGGCGCGGGGGGTACGTAGGCTGGTCTGGCACTGCCCGAAGGAGTCCTGTGTTCCGCACGCCGCTGTCGCTGTTCCGCACTCTCGCGATCGCCGAGGCCATCTCTTGGACGCTGCTGATCGGGGGACTGATCCTGCGGGCCACCGCGGATCTCGCGATCGCCGTCACCATCGGCGGCGGCATCCACGGCTTCGTCTTCCTCTCCTACGGCGCGACCGCGATCCTCGTGGCCAAGAACCAGCGCTGGCGAGCGGGGCCGACGATCGTCGCGATCGCGAGCGCCATCATCCCCTACGCCACGATCCCGACCGAGATCTGGCTGCATCGCTCCCGGCGGCTGGATGGCCCGTGGCGGCTGACGGCCACCTCCGACCCGCGCGACAGCGCCTGGCACGATCGCCTCATGCGCTGGTTCCTTCGGCGACCGTGGATGCTGGCGCTGCTCATCGCCGCCGCCGTGGTGCTGCTGTTCGTGGTGCTGCTGATCCTGGGCCCGCCCGGCGGACGGGAGTAGCCCGCCCATGCGCGTTCGCACCACCTCGACCAGCCGCACCTATCGCTACGTGCGGGTGGGCATCGTCGGAGCCGTGCTGCTGCTGATCGTCGGCGTCGTGACGGGCGCGATCATCGCGGGCCCCGTCACGTCGCTGAGCGCGGCCTATTACACCCCCGCGCGCGACCTGTTCGTCGGCGCGATCTTCGCCGTGGCCGCCGCGTTGATCGCCCTCTCGGGGCGCAGCCTCGAGCAGGCCCTGCTCGACAACGCGGCGATCCTCGCCGTCGTGATCGCGGTGGTGCCCACGCCCGTCGGCCCCGGGGACGCGCCCGGCTCGGCGGCCGTCTGCCCGACGGCGGCGACCTGCGTGCCGGAGGAGTACGTGCCCACCGTTGCCACGGGAGTGATCTCGCTCGTGATCGTGGGGGTGCTCGGCCTCGTGGCGGCGCTCGCGCTGGCCCGCGTGCAGGCGACCATGACGCACGGGTTCCGGGTGGCGCTCGGTGCGGCGGCGACGCTGGTGATCGGCACCGGACTGTGGTTCGCGCTGGCGCCCGCGGGGTTTCTGGCCTACGCCCACGTCACGGCGACCGTGGCGTTCTTCGCGCTCATCGCCGCGGTGGCAGCGATCGATGCCGTCGCGCCGACACGCGGGCGCCGGGGTGGCGGCATCCGCGGTCTGTACCTCGTGGTCGCCGGCGGGATCGTCGTGACCATCGCGGTGCTGGTGGTCGTGCTCACGCTGCGGCTCGCGGGCATCGACCTGGCGGCGGACTGGGGCGTGCCGATCGTGCTCTGGGGCGAGATCCTCGCGCTGGTGCTGTTCGGCGTGTTCTGGGTGACGCAGACCGTGGAGCTCTGGCACGACCCGGACCCGCGTTTTCGCAGCTGACGGCCCCGGGAATATCCCGGCGCCTCCCGTGTTGAACTTGATACGTCAGCGCGCAAGTTCTTAAACTTGCGGCTCATCCACTCAACTCAGGAGGCCTCGTGCCCAACGATGTCACACCCCCCACCGAGGGCGCCGGGGACGGCGCGAACGCGTTCGACGAGTTCATCGCGCGTTACCTCAACGGTGAGCGCACCCGCGCCGCCCGCTCGATCGATCTGAGCCGGTTCCTGGGTGCGCGCACGCAGCAGATTCTGCAGCGGGCCGGCCGGCTCGCGCTCGAACGCGGTCAGCGTGAGGTCGATGCCCTCCACGTGCTGCGGGTCATCGTGGGCGAGAGTCCGGCCCGCGAGGCGGTGGAACGACTGGGCGCCGACCCGCGCGCCATCGAGCGCGCCGCCGACGACCGACTGCCGATGGCGTCCACCCCCGCCGACGTCGACAGTGCGGTGGTGACGACGTCGGTGCAGCGCGCGCTGTTCCACGCCTTCCAAGTCGCCCGTTCGTCGGGCTCGACCTACATCGACCCCGAGCACCTCTTCTTCGCCCTCGTCATCGCGCAGGACGCCCCCGCCGGGCAGATCCTCGCGCAGGCGGGCGTCACGGCCGAGGCCCTGACGCAGGGCGCCCGCGAGACGATGACGCCCGTGGACGGCGAGGATGTGGTGACCGAGTCCGACACGCCGATGCTCGAGAAGTACGGCACCGATCTGACCGGACTGGCCGAGGCGAACCTGCTCGACCCCGTGATCGGCCGCGAGAACGAGATCGAGCAGACCATCGAGATCCTCGCCCGGCGCACGAAGAACAACCCCGTGCTGATCGGCGAGGCCGGCGTCGGCAAGACCGCCGTCGTCGAGGGCCTGGCCCGGGCGATCGTCGACGACGCCGTGCCGGCCCAGTTGCAGGGCAAGCGGGTGATCTCGCTGGATCTTCCCGCGATGCTCGCGGGCACGCGCTACCGCGGCGACTTCGAGGAGCGCCTGACGCAGACGATGGACGAGATCGCCGGGCACCGCGACGAGGTGATCGTGTTCATCGACGAGGTGCACACGGTGGTCGGCGCGGGCGGCGGGGGAGACGGCGGGATGGATGCCGGAAACATCCTCAAGCCGCGCCTCGCCCGGGGCGAGCTGCACCTGATCGGCGCGACGACCCTGTCGGAGTACCGCACCATCGAGAAGGATGCCGCCCTCGAGCGCCGGTTCCAGCCAGTGCGGGTGGGCGAGCCCTCCGTCGAGGTCGCCGTCGAGATCCTGCGCGGTCTGCGCACGGCGTACGAAGAGCATCACGGCGTGCAGTACACCGACGAGGCGCTGCGCGCCGCCGTCGAGCTGGGCGACCGCTACCTGCCCGACCGCGTGCTGCCCGACAAGGCGATCGACCTGATCGATCAGGCCGGTGCCCGCCTGCGGCTGCGTCGTGGCCCCGAGATCGACGTCGAAGAGCTGAGCGCCCGTCTGGAGCAGCTCGAGTCCGACAAGTCGGCCGCCGTGGCCGCCGAGGACTACGAGCAGGCGTCGCTGCTGCGCGACGAGATCGTCGCCGCCCAGCAGACGCTCGCGGGCGCGGCCGGCGACGCGGATGCCGCGGCGACGCTGGTGGTCGACGAGCCCGAGATCGCGGGCGTCATCAGCCGCGCCACCGGCATCCCCGTGTCGCGACTGACCGCGCCCGAGCGCGAGCGTCTGGCCGGCCTCGAGCATGAGCTGCACGCCCGGGTGATCGGGCAGGACGCCGCCGTCACCGCGGTGGCCAAGGCCGTGCGCAGAAACCGCACCGGCATGGGCGACGCCCACCGTCCGATCGGGTCGTTCCTCTTTCTCGGCCCGACCGGCGTCGGCAAGACCGAGCTGGCGAAGGCGCTCGCCGCGAGCGTGTTCGACGACGAGACGTCGGTGATCCGCTTCGACATGAGCGAGTTCGGCGAGCGGCACACCGTATCGCGCCTGGTCGGCGCGCCCCCCGGATACGTCGGCTTCGACGACGCGGGGCAGCTCACCGAGCGCGTGCGGCGCAACCCGTACGCGGTCGTGCTCTTCGACGAGATCGAGAAGGCGCACCCGGACGTGTTCAACCTGCTGCTGCAGATGCTCGACGACGGGCGCCTGACCGACGGTCAGGGCCGCACGGTCGACTTCCGCAACACGGTCGTGGTGATGACCTCGAACCTGGGGTCCGAGTTCCTCGCGTCCCGCTCCGGAGCCCTCGGCTTCGTCGCGGACGGCGGTGGCTCGACCGGCTTCGGCAGCGAGGACGAGCTGCGGGCGCGCGTCATGGGCAAGGTGCGCGAGGCCATGCGCCCCGAGCTGCTCAACCGCATCGACGAGATCGTGCTGTTCCGCAAGCTCGAGAAGTCGCAGCTGCGGCAGATCGTCTCGCTCGTCGCCGACGCGACCCGGGCGCGCCTGGCATCGCGGGACATCGACCTGGAGCTGACCGACGCAGCCATCGACTGGCTCGCCGAGACCGGCTACGAGCCCGAGTACGGGGCGCGGCCGCTGCGCCGCCTGGTGCAGCGCGAGATCGACGACCGCATCGCGGACCTGCTCGTCTCGGGCGTGCTGACCGACGGCGGCAGCGTGCGGGTGGATGCCGCGGGCACGGGCCTGCAGGTGAGCGCCGGTGTGCTGCAGAACGCGGCGTAACACCGTCGGGCGTGACACGATGGCGGAATGCAAGGCCTGCGTCACCAGCAACTGACCCTCCACAGCTCGGGGCATCTCGGGGCATCGCGCAACGTCGTCCTCGTCCGCGAGGGCACCATCGCGATCCCCGACCCCGACCCGCGCGTGACCTCGCGCTTCGGCGTGCGGCTCGTGTCGGTCGGGGTGCCCGCGGTCGACCTGGGCGACCGCGAGTCGTTCGGCGGGGAGACGCCCGACCAGGAGCAGGCGCAGGCGCTCGCGCGGGCGCTGCACGGGCAGGGCGTGACCGCCGACCGCCCGGCCGGCCTGGTCGCGCTCGGCGGCGTGGGATGGCGCGCCGTCGAGGCCGTCATCGCGCTCGGTCCCGCCATCGATCGGGTGGCGTTCGTGGGCCTGCGGGTGCCGGAGCAGCCGCTCGCGCAGAGCGACGTCGAGATCCTGCTGCGGCGCATCGAACCCGAGGTCCTGCTCGTACCCGGCGAGCATGGCGAGGGCGCGGACGCGCTCGCGTGGATCACGCAGCGTCTGCCCGAGGGACGGGCCTCGCGTGCCGAGGGCGGGTCGCTGCCCGCGGTGTGGCCGGCGCTGATGGAGCATCTGACGGTCGGAGTGGGCGCGGAGTGAACGAGCCCCGGACCGAGGAACGCGCGACCGCGGCGCACCCCGTCGTCGACCAGCTGGTCGAGCAGCTGCCGGAGGGCGCCGTCGCGACCGATGCCGAGACGCTGGCCCGCTGCAGTCGCGACGCCGCGACGTGGGCGGATTTCGCCGAGCCGCTGGCGGTGGTCTTCGCCCGCTCGATCGACGACGTCGTGGCCGTCATGCGCGCGGCATCCGCGCACGAGATCCCGGTGATCCCCCGGGGTGCGGGCACCGGCCTCTCGGGCGGGGCCAACGCGGTGACCGGATCGATCGTGCTCTCGCTGGAGCGGATGCGCACGATCATCGATGTGGATGCCGAAGAACGGTACGCCGTCGTCGAGGCGGGCGTGCTCAACGACGAGCTGCGCCGGTACGTCGCGTCGTTCGGCCTCTGGTATCCGCCCGATCCGGCCAGCGCCGAGATCAGCTCGATCGGGGGCAACGTCGCCACGAACGCCGGTGGCATCTGCTGCGTCAAGTACGGCGTCACGCGCGACTACGTGCTCGGCATGACCGTCGTGACGGCGTCGGGCGAGGTCGCCCACCTCGGCCGCACGACCGCCAAGGGCGTCACCGGCTACGACCTGACCGCGCTCATGGTGGGATCGGAGGGCACTCTGGGCGTCATCGTCGACGTCACCGTGCGCCTGCGGCCGCTGGCAGGCAGGCAGGAACGCGCCGTCGTCGGCTATTTCGCCAGCCTCGAGGACGCCGGTCACGCCGTCGCCGCGGTGACCGCCGACGGCATCGTGCCCTCCGCGCTGGAGCTGATCGATCGCACCTGCCTGCAGGCCGTGGCCGAGTGGCAGGGATGGGACCTTCCCGACGATGCGCGCGCCCTGCTGCTGGCCACCGTCGATGAGGTCGGCGAGGTCGGCGAGGTGCTGGCCGAGCGCCTCGCCGACCTGATGGTCTCGGCGGGCGGGGCGCAGGTCGAGCGCGCCGCGACGCCCGCCGAGGTCGCGCGGCTGTTCGCGGCCCGCAGGCTGGCCTACTCCGCCCTGGAGCGCGTCGGTCCGGTGCTGACCGAGGACGTCTGCGTGCCGCGCCGCGCCGTGCCCGAGGCGCTGGCGCGCATCGAGACGATCGCCGCGGAGACCGACACGCTGATCGCCAACATCGCCCACGCCGGCGACGGCAACCTGCATCCGCTGATCGTCGTCGACGACCAGGACGAGGAGGCCATGGCGCGGGCCGCCACCGCGTTCGCGCGCATCGTCGAGGAGTGCCGGGCGCTGGGCGGAACGGTCACCGGCGAGCACGGGGTGGGTCTGCTGAAGCTTCCCGGCGCGATGGGCGAGCTGAGCCCGGTCGTGCGGAGCATGCATCAGGCCGTCAAGGACGCCCTCGACCCGCGCGGCGTGCTCAACCCCGGCAAGGCGTTCCCGCCCCCGCGCCCCGACGCGTCCTGAGCCCCGCCGGTCGCCGTCTCAGTGGCG
Organism: Microbacterium sp. LRZ72; assembly: GCF_033792225.1. Lineage (NCBI taxonomy): Bacteria > Bacillati > Actinomycetota > Actinomycetes > Micrococcales > Microbacteriaceae > Microbacterium > Microbacterium sp. LRZ72. Next base: position 236,787 of record NZ_JANGEX010000002.1, on the reverse strand, counting down.
TTCGGGGGAGAGCCGGATGCGCACGATGTTGTCGGACTCGTCGAACTCGGCCACCTTCGGGTGCGCCTTCACGAAGTCCGAGAATGAGCGGAATCCGTACGACTTCTCGGTGAACGCGGGGTCCATCCGCTTCAAAAGTGACTTGACCGCCGACGCGTGCTGCCATTCCGAGTCGTCGCGGTCGTGACCGATGCGCAGGGCGCGTTCGAGCAGGTCGGCGGCCGGGTCGTTCGCCCGACGGCGCGAACGCGAACGGGTGGATGTCGCGGCATCCGTCTTCGGATCCTCGGTCTCGGTCCGCGCCACTCCGGGTAGCGCGTCGTAGTCGTCGAACTCGTCGCACGCGGCGGCCAGCGACTTCGCCGTCGATCCGGCGACCCCGACCCCGACCACGTACCGGCCGAGCCGCTTGCAGCGCTGCGCGAGCGGCACATAATCGGAATCGCCCGCGACGATCACGACGTGCGTGAGGTCGGGCAGGCGGAACATGTCTTCGACGGCATCCACGGCCAGCCGGATGTCGGCCCCGTTCTTGGCGTACGCCGCCGCGGGGAACAGCTGCACCAGGTCGACGGCGCGCGCCACCAGCTGGCTGCGGTAGACGGCGTTGACGGGCGCCGACCAGTCGGCGTAGGCGCGGGTGAGCACGAGGGTGCCGAACGACGCGGCGTAATCGATCACGGCGCCCACGTCGACCATGGCCTTGCCGAGCTTGTCGACGATCTCGGGCGCCGAGGCGTCGTCGCTGATCTTCTGGCGGTCGCGGGCATAGGCGTTGCGCCCGTGCACCCGGTCGTACCAGGACATCACGATGTTGTCGAAGTCGATGTAGACCGCGACGCGGGCGTCGGTGGAATCGGGCATGTCACTCCTCGCCGGGGTAGGTCACGCCGATCTGGCGTCGGATCTCGTCGAGCGTGCCCATGATGGCCACGGTCTCGTCGATCGTGAGGATGTCGCCGCGCAGGTTGCCCTCGGCCACGAGGCGCTCGGCGCCCAGCGCCTGGTACTGCATGCCCCGGCCCTCGACGCGCGAGGCGAAATCCTCGAGCACCGTGCCGTCGGGCGCAATGAGACGGAACGAGGTGGCGTTGTACCAGACGCGGTCGATGTCGATGCGGGCCTCTGTTCCGATGATCGTCGCGATGTTCGGCCCCGCCGCCCGCGCCGACGACAGGGTCGTCGACAGCGCGCCGCCGGCATGAGTGAACACGGTCGCGACCTCGCTGTCGGCACCGGTCAGTCCCGTGCGGGCGCTCGCGATGATGGTCTCGGGCTCGCCCAGCACGTCCCAGGCGAACGAGACGGGGTAGATGCCCAGGTCGAGCAGGGCGCCGCCGCCCAGCTCGAGGGCGTTCAGGCGGTGCAGGGGGTCGTCGGTGATGCGCTGGGTGTGGTCGGCGCTCAGCGCCCGCACGTCGCCGAGGGCGCCGCCGGTGACCAGCTCGCGCACCCGCACCATGTGCGGCAGGTAGCGCGACCACATCGCCTCCATCACGAGCACGCCCTGCCGCGCCGCCGCGTCGCGGACGGCCGCCGCCTCGCGCGCGTTGAGCGTGAACGGCTTCTCGACGAGCACGTGCTTTCCGGCTTCGATCGCCGCGATCGCGTTCTCGGCGTGCCCCGGGTGCGGCGTGGCGACGTAGATGATGTCGACGTCGGGGTCGTCCATCAGCGCGGCGTAGCTGCCGTGCGCGCGCGGGATGCCGAACTCGTCGGCGAACCGCTGCGCCGACTCGGGCGAGCGCGACCCCACCGCCACGGGATTCAGCCCGGCCGTGCGCAGGTCGTTCGTGAACAGACGGGCGATCAGGCCCGTCGCGAGTATGCCCCAGCGCAGTCCTGTCATGCGTCGAGCCTACGCGCCGGCATCCAGCGCGGCGCGCAGATCGGCCACGATGTCGCCCGGATCCTCCAGGCCGATCGAGAGACGGATCGTCGTCGGCCCGATGCCCGCCTCGGCCAGCTGCGCGGGTGAGAGATGGCCGTGGGTCATGGATGCCGGGTGCGAGACGAACGAGCGCGCGTCGCCGATGTTGGCGACCAGGCGCACGACCCGCAGGCCGTCGATCACGCGCTCGACGCGGCGGTCGTCGGCCGCGGCGTCGCCCGTGGCGACCAGATCGAATGCGAAGACCGCCGACGCGCCGCGGGGCAGGTAGTGCCGCGCCCGCTCGTGCCACGAGTTCGCCTCGAGCCCCGGGTGATGCACACGCGCGACGGCGGGGTGCTCGTCCAGCGCCTGCGCCACCTCGAGGGCCGTGCGGGAGTGGCGCTGCATCCGGATGTCGAGGGTCTCGATGCCCTGCAGCAGCTGCGCCGCCGCCCACGCCGACAGCGTGGGGCCGAAGTCGTGCACGTACCGGGTCTTGAGGTACACGGTCAGCGCCTGGCCGGCGCCGAAGCGCTCCCAGAGCACGAGATCGCCGAACCGGGGGTACGCCCGGGTGAACTGGGGCCAGCGCTCGGGCGCGGCGCCGAAGTCGAAGCTGCCGATATCCACCACCACGCCGCCGAGCGCACTGCCGTGCCCGCCCAGGTACTTGGTCGCGGAGTGCACGATGATGTCGGCGCCGTGATCGCCCGGCCGCAGCAGATAGGGCGTCGCGACCGTGTTGTCGATCACGAGCGGCACGCCCGCCTCGTGCGCGATGTCGGCGACGGCCCGCACATCGAGCACGGTCGCGAGCGGGTTGGTGATCGACTCGGCGAAGAAGGCGCGGGTCTCGGGGCGCACGGCGGCGCGCCAGCCGTCGAGGTCGTCCTGGTCGACGAACGTGACGTCGATGCCGAGGCTCGCGAGCGAGTCGTCGAGCAGGTCGACGGTGCCGCCGTAGAGCTGGCGCGCGGCGACGACGTGGTGGCCTGCCGAGGCCAGGGCGAGGATCGCACCGGCCGCGGCGGCCTGGCCCGAGGCGACGGCGGCGGCCGAGCGCCCGCCTTCGAGCCGTGCCACGCGCTCCTCGAGCACGAGCTGGGTGGGGTTGGAGCTGCGGCTGTAGGTGTTGCCGAGCGTGCGCAGCGCGAAGACGTCACGGGCCTGCGCGAGCGACGCGAACTCGTAGGCGTTCGACTGGTACACCGGCGGGATCGCCGTGTTCTGGGCGACGCCCGGGGTGTACCCCGACTGCACCTGCACCGTCGCGAACGCGGCGCCCGCATCCGGGCGCGCGGGCAGGAGGGGATCGCTCATGCCGACATCGTCACACGCGCGCCGCGGCGGGCCGAAGGCGTGTGTCGCTGTATTGCGGAGCCGGGCGCGGGCGCGCGGGCGGCACGCCCCCTGGAAACCACCGTTCGCGCGAGACCTGCCGCATCGCGGGGCGTTTCGCGCGAACGGTGGTTTCTCGTCAGGGGACGATGGCGACTCAGGGGACGATGGCGATCTTGCCGTCGGCGCCCGACTCGACGGCCCGGTGCGCGTCGGCCGCGTCGGCGAGGGCGAACGAGGGGCCCTGCTCGATCGAGAAGGCGCCCGCGGCCAGCAGCGCGACGGTGACCGGCAGCGCCTCGGCGCGCCAGGCGAGCTCGATGTCGGCGAGCGGATTCGCGCTGCCCCCGCCGAACGCGCGGATGCCGAAGTCGGCGGCATCCCGGCCCCGCACGATCGTCGCGATGCGGTCGCGGTCGGCGACGAGCGCGAGCGAGGTCTCGATCGCCTCGTCCGTGCCGGCGGTGTCGAGGGCCACGGTCACGCCGTCGGGCGCCGCATCGCGCACGCGCTGCTCGAGGCCGTCGCCGTATGCCACGGGCGTCGCGCCCAGGTCGCGCACGCGGTCGAAGCGGCGCGGGCTGGCGGTCGCGATCACCGTTGCACCCCAGAGCACGGCGTACTGCACGGCCATCTGGCCGACGGCTCCCGAACCCGCGTGGACGAGCAGCGTGTCGCCGGCGCCGACACGCAGGGAGCGCAGCGCCTGATAGGCGGTGCCCGCGGGGATGCCGATCCCGGCGGCCGCGGCGGCGGTGACGGACGGGGGACGCGGGACCGCGTTGGCGGCGTCGACGACCAGCTCGGTGGCGTAGGTGCCGCCGGTGTCGCGGAAGGCCACGGCGTCGCCGACCGAGAAGCCGAGCACGTCTTCCGCGACCGCCGCCACGACGCCGGCGCCGTCACGGCCCACGCGGCGCGGCTTGTCGAGCGAGCCGCCGGAGCGGGCTCCGGAGCGCATCTTCGCGTCGATGGGGTTCACACCCGCGGCTTGGATGCGCACCAGGATCTGGCCGGGGCCCGGGGCGGGCGTGGGGATCTCCTGCAGCCGCAGCACGTCGGCGTCGCCGAACTCGCTGTACTGAATCACCTGGGTCATGGGTGCTCCTTCGTCTCGGGGGAGTGCGTGCGGGTTCTGTTCCGCGGGTCGGGTGTCAGTGGGAGGGCAGGCCCCGGTCGGCGAGGGTCTGGCGAAGCTGCTCCCGCCCGTGCAGGGCGGCCGTGTCGGTGACGCGGGTGACCACGCCGTCCTGCCAGCCGCGGGAGCGACCGTGCCGGGAGTTGTGGGCGCGCAGTGCCTCGTCGTAGCGTGTCAGCTCGTCCGCGACGGCCGGCCGGTACGTCTCGTCATGGCGCACGATGCGCTGCGGCAGCCGCGGCTTGACCGCGGCGCTCTCGTCGGGGTGCGCGGTGCCGATCGCGAGTCCGGCCACGGGGAAGGACCCCTCCGGCAGGCCGAGGAAGTCCGCCATCTGCGCGGCCCGATTGCGCACGGCGCCGACGTACACGGTGCCGTAGCCGAGCGCCTGGGCCGCGACGACGGTGTTCTGCGCGGCGATGGCGGCGTCGATCGCGCCGACCATGGTCGACTCGAGGTAGTCGAGTGCCTCGGGCTCTCGCCCGGCCTCGCGTGCGAGGGTGCGTCCGCGTGACCAGTCCGCCACGAACACCAGGAACAGCGGCGCCTGCCGGATGAAGTCCTGATCGCCGGCCAGTGCTGCCGCCTGGTCCTTGCGTTCCGGGTCGCGGAGCACCACGACGCTCCACACCTGCAGGTTCGACGACGTCGACGCCGACTGCGCGGCGGCGATCAGGGTGTCCACGGTGGTGTCGTCGATTGGCTCGTCGGAAAAATGGCGCACGGAGTGGTGGCGCAGCAGCAGCGGGACGACGCCGTTCGCGTCCTCGCGCACGCCGGGAGCGGGCGCGCCGCCGTAGCGGGCCTCGGCCGCGGCGGCGGGGTCGTCGGGGATGCGGTGCTCTGCCATCGCTGCCACCCTACCGGCGGTGCGCAGCGACGGCTCCGGCCGCTCAACCCTCGCGCAGGGCCTTGGCGATGCGCTGGGGCGAGACCGGCTCGGCCGTTCCGAGCGACTGGGCGAACAGGCTGACGCGGAGCTCCTCGAGCAGCCAGCGCGCGCGCACGAGGTTCGGCGCGGCATCCTCCGCGAGGGGGAGGGCGCCCCCGGCGTCGACGTATGCGGCGGCGGCGCGCTCGTACTCGCTCATGCGCTGCCGGTCGCGCCCCGGATTGTCGGCGAGCCCCTGCAGCCGCATCCGCGCCGCGTCGAGGTAGCGCGGCAGGTGCGCCAGGCGCGCGGTGCCCGTTCGCGAGACGAAACCCGGGTGCAGCAGCGCCGCCAGCTGCCCGCGCACATCGTTCAGGGCGCCCAGCAGCGTCAGCGAGTTCTGCGTGCGCAGGTCGCGCTCGGCGTCGCGATGCAGCGCGATGATGCGCGCGACCAGCGACACGCACGAGAAGAGGCCGTCGACGATGCCGGCCGAGACGGCATCCCGCACCCGCGCGAAGTCGGCCTCGGTGCGGACGACCCCGTCGGGGACGACCCCGGCGATGAGCGCATCGGCGACCGCCACGCGGCAGTCCTCGATCAGCGCCTTCGCCGAGGCGTACGGCGACGCCGCCAGCGCGAGCTTCTCCTTCGCCGTCAGGTGCTCCTGCACGTACCCCACGGGAGAGGGCACGGCCAGCAGCACCAGGCGACGGATGCCGGCGCGCAGCGACCGCGCCGCGGCATCCGGGGTCGACTCCACGCGCAGGGCGACGCTCGCGCCCTCGTCGACGAGGGTCGGGTAGCCGCGCACCACGCCTCCGGCGACCTTCGTGTCGACCACCTCGGGCAGCGTGCCCACGTGCCAGGTGATGATGCCGGTGCGCTCCCGCACCCCCGCGGGGGCGGCTCCCGCGCTCGCGCTCGCGACGAGCGATGCCGGTCCCGTGCCGGGCTGTCCGGGCCCGTCCGCGCCGCGGCGCGGGCCCCGCTCGGATCCGTCTGCGCGCAGTCGCGAGGCGACGCTCTCGCGGGCGCGGCCGGCGAGCGCGTCCTGCAGCTCCGACAGGTTGCGACCGGCCCCGGCCGTGCGCCCGCGCCCGTCGACGACGCGGAAGGCCATGCGCAGGTGCGCCGGCACCCGGTCGAGGTCGAAGTCGGCGGCGGTGACCCTCTGGTTCGCCACGCGCTGCACGCGGCGGGCGAGCGCGTCGACCAGGGACTCGGGCGGGAGCCCCGCGTGGTCCTCGGGGCCGGAGCCCGCGAGCTCCTCCGCGAAGCGCGCCGCCCAGTCGGCCGCCGGCACGACGTTGCGGCGGATCACCTTGGGCAGCGCGCGCAGCAGCCCGGCGATCAGCTCGGCGCGCAGGCCGGGCACCTGCCAGTCGAATCCGTCCGGGCGCAGCCCGGCGAGCAGCGGCAGGGGCACGACGACGTTCACGCCGTCGTCGTCGGCGCCCGGCTCGAAGCGGTAGGCCAGGGTCAGCGTCTGATCGCCCTGCGTCCAGCGGGTGGGGAACTCGCGTGCGTCGGCTCGCGCGTCGCCCTCGATCAGGTCGTCCTCGCGCATCGAGAGCAGATTCGGCGTGCGCGCCTGCGCGTCGCGCCACCAGGTCTCGAACGAGCGCACATCGAAGACGTCGCGGGGCACACGGGTGTCGTAGAAGTCGAAGACGGCCTCGTCGCCGGCGAGGATGTCGCGGCGGCGCTCGCGTTCCTCGAGCTTCTCCAGGCGGCGGCGCAGCTCGTGGTTCGCCCGCGCGAAGGCGGTGAGCCGCTTGTCGATCCGGTCGGCGTTCCATTCGCCCTCGACCAGGGCGTGGCGCACGAAGAGCTCGCGTGCGGCGGCGCGGTCGATGCGCGCGAACTGCACCCGGCGGCGGGGGATGATCTCGACCCCGAACAGGGTGACCTTCTCGTACGCGACGGCCGCGCCGGCATCCTTCGACCAGTGCGGCTCGTTCACCTGACGCTTGGCCAGGTCGCCCGCGAGGGCTTCGGCCCACGCGGGGTCGATCGCTGCGACCGTGCGCGCGAACAGGCGCGACGTCTCGACCAGCTCGGCCGCCATCACCGCCTGCGGGCGCTTCTTCTTGAGCCCCGAGCCGGGAAAGACGGCGAACCGGATGCCGCGGGCGCCGAGGTACTCCGCCGGTGCCGGCCGGCGGTCTCGGCGCTCGTTCGTCGCCTTCGCGAGGGCGCGTGCGTCGAGCACGCCGATATGCGAGAGCAGCCCGGCGAGGATCGCGCGGTGGATGGCGTCCGGGTCGGGGGTGCCGTGCGTTTCGTCTCGCGTTGCTCGCTCAACGCCCGGGGTGGCGTCGGTGCGCACGAGCGAGCGCAGCTGCCGGTGCACGTCGAACCACTCGCGCACGCGCACGTAGTTGAGGTGCTCGGCCCGGCACAGGCGCCGGAACGCGCTCGAGCCGAGCTCACGGGCCTGTTCGCGCAGGTGGTTCCACAGGTTCAGCAGGGTGAGAAAGTCGCTGGTGGGGTCGGTGAACCGGGCGTGCAGCCGGTCGGCCTGATCGCGCACGGCCTCCGGGCGCTCCCGCACGTCCTGGATCGACATCCCGGCGACGATCGCGAGCACCGCGTCGGCGGCTCCCGTGCGCTGCGCTTCGATGAGCATGCGGGCGAACCGGGGATCGATCGGCATCCGCGCGATCTCGTGCCCGGTCTTGGTCAGCCGCGGCTCGGAACCCGGACGCAGCGTGACGGCGCGCAGCTCGACGAGCAGGTCGAGCGCGGCCTTGACCCCGCGGGAGTCGGGCGGGGTGAGGAACGGGAACGCCTGGATGTCGCCGAAACCCAGCGCGAGCATCTGCAGGATGACCGACGCCAGGCTCGTGCGCAGGATCTCGGGTTCGGTGAACTCCGGACGCTTCGCGAAGTCTTCCTCGGAGTAGAGGCGGATCGCGACGCCGTCGCTCGTGCGCCCCGCCCGTCCCGAGCGCTGCTGGGCGGAGGCCTGCGAGACCGGCTCGATCGGCAGACGCTGCACCTTCGCCCGGTTGCTGTAGCGAGAGATGCGGGCGGTGCCGACGTCGATGACGTACTTGATGCCCGGCACGGTCAGGCTGGTCTCGGCGACGTTGGTGGCGAGGATCACGCGCCGCCGCAACCCGGCGACGCTCGTGCGCTCGAACACGCGGTGCTGCTCGGCGGCGCTCAGGCGCCCATAGAGGGGGAGCACCTCGGTGGGCGAGGCGTCGGCGGAGTACGCCGCGCGCACCGCGTCCGCGGCATCCCGGATCTCGGCCTCGCCGGGGAGGAACACGAGGACGTCGCCGGCGGGCTCGCGGTCGAGTTCGCGGAGCGCCGCGACGACGCCCGCGATCTCGTCGCCGTCGGCGTCGTAGGCGGCGGGGGCGGGCGTTTCGTCTCGCTGCGCTCGCTCAACGACCGGATCGTCTCGCTGCGCTCGCTCAACGACCAGCGCGCGGTAGCGCACCTCGACGGGGTAGGTGCGCCCCGACACCTCGACGATCGGCGCCGGCCGGCCGGCGGCATCCGCGAAATGCGCCGCGAAGCTCTCGGGATCGATCGTCGCCGACGTGATGATGAGCTTCAGATCCGGGCGCTCGGGCAGGATGCGGTGCAGATAGCCGAGCAGGAAGTCGACGTTGAGGCTGCGCTCGTGCGCCTCGTCGACGATGACCGTGTCGTAGCGGCGCAGCAGGCGGTCGCGATGGATCTCGTTGAGCAGGATGCCGTCGGTCAACAGGGCCACGCGCGTGGCGTCGGAGACCTTGTCGGTGAAGCGCACCTTGTAGCCGACGGTCGTGCCGAGCTCGACGTCGAGCTCGTCGGCGATGCGCTCGGCGATCGTGCGCGCGGCGATGCGGCGGGGCTGCGTATGGGCGATTCTCTCGCGGCCCAGCTCGAGGCAGATCTTCGGCAGCTGCGTCGTCTTGCCCGAGCCCGTCGCCCCGGCGACGATCACGACCTGATGATCCCGGATCGCGGCGGCGATCTCGTCACGGGCGGCGCTGACCGGCAGCTCGGGCGGGTACGAGATCACACCGTCGAGGGGAGAGGCGGTGGACGCGGACATGACCCTCCATGGTACGGCGACGGGCCGCCTCTAGGCTGGGCGGATGACGACACCGGGCTGGCAGCGCGTGCGGTTCATCGGCTACGCGATCCCCACGGCCCCGGCTCAGATGGTGCCGCTCGGCTCCCCCGGCGGCGGCGGGTCGCTCGGCGGCACGTACCTGGGGCTGCCGGATGCCGAGTCCGACATCGCCGGGCGCCTCGGCATCCTGCGCGCCGCCGTGCACGCCGCACGGGAGGCGCTGCCGGACGACGACGAGGGCGTGCTGAACGTCTTCGCGGTGCCCGAGTTCTTCTGGCACGGACCCCAGGGGCCGTATCTGTTCGGGACCGGCGAGACCGACCCGGTCGACCACCTGCAGACGCTGCTCGAGCGGGAATTCCCCGCCGACGAGTACGCCGACTGGCTGTTCCTGTTCGGCACCGCCATCACCGCCCAGGCCGACGACCCGCGGGAGGTGTTCTCGCGCGCCACGACGCTCGTGCGCAACGGCGTCGTCGCCGACCTTGCGGCCCGCTACCGGCGGGCATCCGGCGAAGACCAGGTCAAGGTCTTCGACATGGTCGAGGACTACCTCGAGTGGGGGCACGCGCATCCCGTGCTGCAGGTGCGAAACCGGGCGCTGCTGATGGGCGGGGCGCCGCTCGGAACCCCACGCGGAGCGTTCGGCGGGCGCGTCGCGACGACCGAGAAGTACGTCGACTCGGGGGAGGACTTCGTGCTGTGGGACACCACAGGGCGGGCCGACGTCGTGACCGAGCAGATGATCGCGCACGCGTTCATCGACCTGTCGGCGGGCGATCTCAAGCGCCGCGCCGACGACGCCCACGCGATCGCTCGATTGGCGCCGGATGCCGCGGCGCCGGTCGACGTCGGCGTTGAGATCTGCCTCGATCACACCGACGCCCGCCTGCGGCAGGGTCTGCCGCGCAATCGCTGGCCGCGCGATGCGGGGGACGGCATCGAGCTGCAGCTAGTGCCTTCGTGCGGGGCGGCGCTGCGCGCGGCATCGGTGGCCGTCGCCGCCGGCGGATACGCGTTCAACGTCGACGGGCAGTTCGTCGTGGGCGACGGATTCTCGCCGACGGGAGCGGGCCCCGTCTTCGGCGTCGCCTCCGCGTGGGGCAACCACGTCGCGCCCGCGAACCCGCGCTACCAGGCGCACACCCAGCTGGCGCGGGTCGACCGGCCGGCGAGCGGCGGCGACGCGAAGTCGCCCAGTTCGACGACCGCGACCTTCGAACGGCTCACGGCGGATGACGTGGCGGTGGTCGGCGTGCCGCTGCGGGCGATGACCGACACCTTCTTCGCCGGCGGTGGCGGAGCGGTGCACATCTACGGGTTGCGCGAGGCGCTGCCACTGTCGTCTTCGTAGGCTGGGGACATGACGATTCCCGCTCTGCGACTGAATTCCGGTCACGACATCCCCCAGCTCGGCTACGGCGTGTTCAAGGTGCCCGCCGACGACACCGCCCGCGCTGTGGGTGAGGCGCTCGCGCTCGGCTACCGGCACATCGATACCGCCGCCGTCTACGGCAACGAGGAGGGCGTCGGCGCCGCCATCGCCGCCTCCGGCATCCCCCGCGACGAGCTCTTCGTCACGACCAAGCTCTGGAACGACCGGCACGAGGGCGACGAGCCGCAGAAGGCCATCAGAGAGAGCCTGGCCAAGCTCGGGCTCGAGTACGTCGACCTGTACCTCGTGCACTGGCCGACGCCCGCCAACGACAACTACGTCGAGGCGTGGCAGGCGCTGATCGCCATGCGCGACGCCGGCCTGGCGCGCAGCATCGGGGTCTCGAACTTTCTGGTGCGGCACCTCGAGCGCATCGTCGCCGAGACGGGCGTGACGCCGGCTGTGGACCAGATCGAGCTGCACCCGGCGCATCAGCAGCGCGACGTCGTCGCCTGGGCACGTGAGAACGGCGTGCTGATCGAGGCATGGGGCCCACTGGGCCAGGGCAAGTACGACCTGTTCTCCGAGCCCGCGGTCGCGGGCGCGGCCGCGGCGCACGGCAAGTCGGTAGCCCAGGTCGTGCTGCGCTGGCATATCCAGAAGGGCAACGTCGTCTTTCCGAAGTCGGTGCGGGCGGAGCGGCTGCGAGAGAACATGGACGTGTTCGACCTGCAGCTCACCGACGCCGAGATGGCCGCGATCGACGCGCTCGACCCCGGCGACGGCTCGGGCCGCGTGGGCGCGCACCCCGACGACGTGAACTGAGCGGCCGCGCCCTCTCGCTCTCGACCGGGTGCCGCGTTCCAGGATCCGTATGCCACTTCGGGGTGGTGGTGTCGTTCGTGTGGCGGGTTCGGGGCGGGCGGTCCCGGAATCCGTATGCCACTTCGGGGTGGCGGTGTGGTGCACGTGGCCGGTTTGGGATGGGTGACCCGGAATCCGTATGCCACTTCGGGGTGACGGTGTGGCGCGGCGAACTCGGGGCGGGCGGTCCCAGAATCCGTATGCCACTTCGGGGTGGCGGTGTGATTCGCGTGGCGAACCCGAGGCGGGTGAGGCGGCGTCATCGGTCCGTGAGCCTCGAGTGGCATTCGAATAATCGGAGTTCACTTTCGGCAGCACTCTTCCTCCACAGCGCGCGATCCCGCCCCGGCGACCTCTCCCACGAGCGAGAGGCCGGTGACGTGACGGCGGCGGGTCTAGGGTCGGGCCGTGCACCCGTTCGAAGCGATGGCAGAGCCCATCCGGCGCCGCATCGTCGAGGTGCTCGCCTCGGGTGAACACCCCGCAAGCGTGATCTCGCACGTCATCCACACCGAGTACGGGGTCGGCCGGTCGGCCGTCTCGCGGCATCTGCGGGTGCTGCTCGATTCCGGCTTCGCCGAGGTGCGACCCGAGGCGAACGTCCGGCTCTACAGACTGAGGGGCGAGGGCATCGACGAGATACTCCACGAGGCGACACGACTGCACCGCCTCTGGCAGCGGCGCGTGGAGTGGGACTCGCCGGCGGACCCCTTCGCCGTGGCCGTGGAGCAGTGGTCACGGCCGCGGCGCGCGGAGTCGCGCCGCGGGAACCGCGGACGGTCGACCTGGACGCCCCCAGACGCGCCGCCGCCGGAATTCTGACGCTGCCTCGCGCGCCGAAGACCGGGGCGCCTGACAGCACCGCGCGGGGCCTGGCAGCGGTGCGCGGGGCGGGCGTAGCGTGGGCGAATGGCATCCCGGCTCGAATCCGCGCGCAGCCCCTATCTGCGCCAGCACGCCGACAATCCCGTCGCCTGGTACCCCTGGGGCGAGGAGGCCTTCGCCGAGGCGCGCCGCCGTGACGTGCCCGTGCTGGTCTCGATCGGATACTCCACGTGCCACTGGTGCCACGTGATGGCCCGCGAGTCCTTCGCCGATCCCGACATCGCCGCGCTGCTGAACGCCGGGTTCGTCACCATCAAGGTCGATCGCGAGGAGCATCCCGAGATCGATGCGGCCTATATGGCTGCGGCCGGGGCGTTCACCCGGCACCTGGGTTGGCCCCTGACCGTCTTCACGACGCCCGAGGGCGTGCCCTTCTACGCGGGCACCTACTATCCGCCGGTGCCGCATCCGCCGGTGCCCGCGTTCCGCGACGTGCTGCGGGCGGTGCAGGATGCCTGGACCGCTCGCCGCGGCGAGGTCGACGCCACCGCGCGCGCGCTCGCCGAGGCGCTTGAGCGCGCCGCCGCGCCGGCAACGGGCGGCGGCGATGAGGCGGCGCCGCCCTCGGCCGGCGCGCTGATCGCCGCCGCCCGCACGCTCGCCGCTCAGGAGGATCCGGAGCACGGCGGGTTCGTGAGCACGCCGGGGCCCACGCCCGACACCCCCAAGTTCCCGATCGCCTCGGCCCTCGGGTTCCTGCTGGCGCCCCTCGTGCGCGGTGGCGACCCGCACGCCTCCGCCGTCGCCGATCGCGCCCTGTCGTCGATGGCCTCGTCCGAGCTGCGCGACCCGGTCGAGGGAGGGTTCTTCCGGTACACGACGCGGCGGGACTGGACCGTGCCGCACTATGAGCGCATGCTCACCGACAACGCCCTGCTGCTGGATGCCGCGACGGCGCTCGGCGCCCACGAGGTCGCCGCGGGCATCGCCGCGTTCCTGATCGACGTGCTGCAGCAGCCCTCGGACGGGTTCGGGGCCGCCCAGGATTCCGAATCAGTCATCGACGGCGTTCGCAACGAGGGCGGCTACTACTCCCGGGATGCCGCGGGCCGGTCCGATCTGGCCCCGCCCGCCGTCGACGGCAAGATCGTGTCGGGGTGGAACGGACTCGCGATCGGCGCCCTCTCTCGCGCCGCCGTGCGCTGGGGCAAGCCGGAGTGGACCGACGCCGCAGAGCGCGCGGCGCTCGACGTGCTCCAGAACAACGTCGATGCGGACGGGATGCTGGTGCGCGCCTCGTTCGAGCAGCGGCCCTCGCCCGCGGCGGCGACCCTCGCCGACCACGGTCAGCTGGCGCGGGGGCTCGCCGCGCTCGGCGTCGCGACGGGTCAGGCGCGCTACGTGCGGCGGGCGCGAGAGCTCGTCGACGCCTGCTTCGCGGCCGACGGCCCGCCGCGCACCCCGGGCGGTGGCGATCCCGTCCTCGCGGCGCAGGGGCTGTCCGCGCCGCTGGATGCCGCCGACATGGACCAGCCGTCGGGCCCGTCCGCGGTCGCCGCGGCGGCCCTGGACCTCTGGCTGCTCGGGGCGCCCGAGCGGTACCGGGAACATGCCGCGCGCACGGTGGCGGCCCACGCTGCCGACGCCCTCGCCCGTCCGCTGGCGCACGGAGAGCTGCTGCGCGTCGCCGCCGTGCTGGCCGAGCCGCCGCGGCAGCTCGTCGTCGTGACGGAGGATGCCGCGGACCCGCTCGCCGCCGCTGCCCGCGCGGCCGACGCCGATGTGCTCGCGATCGTCACCCCGGCGGCGGCGGCAGCCCTCGCGGACGCGGGTCTCGATCTGTTCGCCGGCAAGGCCGAGGCGGGCGCGGCGCGCGCCTACGACTGTCGCGCGTTCGTCTGCCGCCTGCCGGTCGCCGAGCCCGGCGGCATCCCCGCGATCAGATCCAGCTGACCAGCCAGTTGTGCAGGCGCCAGAACTCGTAGGGCACCTCCATCGCCGTCCAGACCGGATACCAGAAGGCCGACAGCAGCACCGCGACGGCGAGCAGCACGACGACCACGCCCTGCCGGCTCGTGCGCCGCACCGCATCCGCGTCCCGATCGGCGGCGAACCGCCGCAGCGCCAGCACGAGCGCCAGGATCGTGAACGGCACGATCACCACCGTGTAGAACTGGAACACCGTGCGCTCGGGGAACAGCAGCCAGGGTACGTAGGTCGCGGCGATCCCGGTGAGCACGAACGCCGCGCCCGCGTCACGGACCCGCCCCGAACCCGGCCAGGCGAAGCGCACCGCCAGGTAGACGACGGCGGCGACGCCCGCGTACCAGATCAGCGGATTCGGGATGCTCGAGATCGCCTGCACGCAGCCGCCGGCCATGTCGCACCCGTCGACGCCCTGATCGGTCTTGTTCCAGAACATCGAGGTCGGGCGCAGCAGCAAGGGCCACTGCCACGCGGGCGACGCGTAGGAGTGCTCGGTCGTCAGCCCGACGTGGAACCGGTACATCGCCTGGTGATAGGTCCACAGCGCGACCAGCGGGTTGGCGTCGGAACCGCGGTCGTACCCGCCCGAGGTGGCCAGCCAGCCCGTCCACGACGCCACGTAGGTCACCACGGCGATCGGCACCAGCGACAGGAACGTCACGGGCCCCTGGCGGAGCGCGGCATCCTGCGCCCAGAACCGCACGCCGGCGCGCCGTCTGGCGAGCGCGTCGGTGACGACCAGGTAGATGCCGAGCGCCGCGAGCGCGTACAGCCCCGACCACTTGATCGCCGTCGCCGCGCCGAGCGCCACGCCCGCCGCGAGCAGCCACGGCCGCCACGGCCAGACCGGGCCCCACCGTGAGCCGTCGGCGATCGCGGCGCCGACGCGGTCATCGAGACCCTGGCGGTCGATCAGCACGAACAGCGCACCCAGCAGCACGAACAGCGCCAGCAGACCGTCGAGCAGCGCCACGCGTGACAGCACGATGCCGAGGCCGTCGATCGCGAGCAGGCCGCCGGCGACGCACGCCCACACCGTGGAGCCGGTGAGGCGACGCGTGATCAGCATCAGCACCACGACGCTGGCCGTGCCCGCGAGGGCCACCGCGATGCGCCATCCCCACCCGCTGTCGGGGCCGATGCCGCCCAGCCCGAGCGCGATCAGCCACTTGCCGAGCGGCGGATGCACCACGAACCCGGCGTCGGGCAGAAAGCCCGAGACGTCGCCGGCGACGAACGCCGCGTCGGCGTCGTCCGGCCACGACCCCTCGTACCCCAGCTGCAGCAGCGTCCAGGCGTCTTTGACGTAGTAGGTCTCGTCGAAGACCAGGGTGCGCGGGGTGCCCAGATTGAACAGGCGCAGGATGCCGGCGAGCAGGGCGACGAGCGTCGGCGCGACCCACCGCCACGCACGCTCGGCGGCCGGCGTGGGCGCCAGGCGGTGTCGCGCGCGCTCGAAGGGCGTGAGAGCGGGGTACGCCGCGGGCGACGCGTTCGCGCCGGTCGCCGTGTCGTCCGCCTGCTGCACACCGGACAGCCTACGGGCGGGCAGGTGCGAGACTGGCGGGGTGCTGATCCTCGCCGCGACCCCGATCGGCAACCTCGGGGATGCCTCGCGTCGCCTCGTCGACGCCCTCGGCGCGGCCGAGGTGATCGCCGCCGAGGACACGCGCACGACGCAGCGGCTGCTGGCGGCCCTCGGGATCGAGAACCGGCCGCGCCTGATCGCCCTGCACGATCACAACGAGAAGCAGAAGGCGGCCGAGATCGTCGCGCTCGCGGCGGAGCGCGACGTGCTGCTGCTCAGCGACGCCGGCATGCCCGCTGTCAGCGACCCCGGCTATGGGGTGGTCACCGAAGCGGCTGCCCGCGGCGTGCTGGTCACCGTCATCCCCGGCCCGAGCGCCGTGCTCACCGCGCTCGCCGTCTCGGGCCTGCCCACCGACCGCTTCACGTTCGAGGGGTTCGCGCCGCGCAAACCCGGGGAGCGCCGGTCGCTGTTCTCGTCGCTGCGCGACGAGTCCCGCACGATGGTGTTCTTCGAGGCCCCCGCGCGCGTGGCCGCGACCCTCTCGGCCATGGCCGAGGCGTTCGGGGTGGATCGCCGCGCGGCCGTCTGCCGCGAGCTGACCAAACTGCACGAAGAGGTCGCCCGCGGTTCGCTCGCCGAACTCGGAGAGTGGGCCGCCCCCGGCGTGCGGGGGGAGTGCGTCATCGTGGTCGCCGGCGCCGAGGCGCGCCGTGTGCCGCTCGAGGTCGCCGTCGCGCAGGTGCTCGAGCGCACCGCCGCGGGAGAGCGGATGAAGGATGCCTGCGGGCAGGTCGCCCTCGTCACCGGTCACTCCTCCCGCGAGCTCTACCAGGCCGCGCTCGCCGCTCGCTGAACCCCCGGTCGTTGAGCGAGCGGAGCGAGCCGAAACGCCCGCCCCCGGGTCAGAGGTACACGCCGCCCCGCAGGTTCTCGCCGCCGATGATGCGGTGGCGCACCGCGGCCGAGATCTGGTCGACGACGATCGTGATGATCACCGTCACGACGAGCGCGATGCCCAGGCGCGCCCACTCCCGGCCGTTGAAGAGCTGATCGAGCAGGAATCCGATGCCGCCGAGGCCGAGGGCGCCGAGGATCGCTCCGGCGCGGATGTTGATCTCGAACCGGTACAGCCAGAAGGCGATCACCTCGGGCAGCACCTGAGGCAGCATCCCCCACCTGAGCACGGAGAGGTGCGTCGCGCCGGTCGCGCGCAGCGCCTCGACGGGACCGGCGCGCAGCCCCTCGATCGCCTCGCTGGTGAGCTTGCCGAGGGTGCCGACGGATCCGATGCCGAGGGCGATCGCGCCCGCGGTGGGCTCGAAGCCGTACAGCGGCAGCAGGAACACGATCGCGATGATGAACTCGGGGATCGCGCGGATCACATTGAGCACGGTGCGGGTGATGCCGACGATCCAGGCGGGGGCGACGTTGCGCGCCGCGAGAAAGCCGAGCGGCAGCGACAGCGCGGCGCCGATGAGCGTGCCCATCCACGCGATGTACACCGAGTCGAGCATGAACTCGATCGAGATCTGCCACCATTCCCGCTGCGGCAGCTCGAGTGGCGGCAGGAACAGGCCCTGCGAGAGCAGCCCGGCGTAGGTGATGAGTGCTTCGGGCAGCCCGAGCAGGCGGGCCCATTCGGCGTCGAGCAGCCACACGCAGACGACGATGACGAGGGCGCCGATGACGAAGCCGAGCGTCTTGGGCCACTTCGGGGGCGGGGTCGGACGCGCGGTGCGCTGTGGATCGGGCGCGAGGGCGGTCATCAGAGCACCCGCTTTCGTACGATGCGCGAGACGATGTCGAGCGCGATGACGATGACGATGAGTCCCACGATCAGCGCCGACACGTTGTCGTAGTTGAATCGGGCCCGCTCGACGGCGATGACCGCGCCGATGCCGCCCGCGCCGACGAGGCCCATGATGGCCGAGGCGCGCAGGTTGAGCTCGAACACGTAGAGCACGTACGAGAAGTAGCCGGGCCAGATCTGCGGGAGCACCGCGCTGATCGAGCGCTGCACGCTGGTCGCGCCGGCGGCATCCGCTGCTTCGAGGGGACCCCGGTCGACGGCGTCGATGGTCTCGCTGGTGAGCTTGGCGATGATGCCCACGTTGAAGATCGCCAGGGCGAGGAACCCGGCCAGGGTGCCCGTGCTCACGAGCGCCACCATCAGGTAGGCATACCCGATCTCGGGGAGCGAGCGCAGCACCGAGAGGAACCATCTCACGAGGCGCACGAACCAGGGCGAGCGGTTCGTGGCGCGCGAGGCGAGCAGCGCGAAGACCAGCCCGACCGCCGAGCCCGCGAGCGTCGCGAGGATCGCCATCACGATCGTCTCGACCCACGCGTCCCAGACCCGGAAGAGGAAGGACCAGTTCGGCGAGAGGTAGGCCGCGATGATGTCCCACGCCCGCGGGTTGCCCACGAAGAGCGGTTCAAGGGTGAAGTCGATCTGCGCCGCCGACCAGATCGTCATGAACACGGCGACGATGCCGGTGACGATGAAGAACGGTCTCGGCCGCGGCTTGGTGGGCCGGGCCGTCGTCGACGCAGCGGGGGTCGTCGAGCCGCTCATGAGGCGTCCGTCGGGCGCCGGCCGGTCTCCGCCTCTCCGCCGGCCGGTGTGCCGGGGAGCACGTCGTCGGATTTGAGTGCGCGCCCGTAGATCTCGGCGAAGACCGCCTCATTGGTCTCGGCGGGGGTGCCGTCGAAGACCACCTGCCCCTCCCGCATCCCGATGATCCGCTCGGCGTAGGACGTCGCCAGGTCGAGGAAGTGCAGGTTGACGACGGTGGTGATCCCCAGATCCCGGTTGATGCGCTGCAGGTCGCGCATGACGAGGTTGGCGGTCGGCGGGTCGAGCGAGGCGACCGGCTCGTCCGCGAGGATCACGGCGGGCTCCTGGGCGAGCGCGCGCGCGATCGCGACGCGCTGCTGCTGTCCACCCGACAGGGAGGAGGCCCGGGTGTACGCCTTCTCGACGATGTTCACGCGCTCGAGGGCCTGGAACGCCAGCTCGATGTCGGGCTTGCGCCACGCTCCGAACAGCGCGCGCCATGCCGGCGTCGCGTGCAGCCGGCCGGTGAGCACGTTGGTGAGCACCGAGGCGCGCTCGACCAGGTTGAAGGCCTGGAAGATCATCCCGACGCGCGTGCGCAGCGCCCTCAGCTTTCGCCGCGACGCGCCGTCGACGCGCTGGCCCTCGACCTCGAGGGTGCCGCTCGAGACGGGGACGAGGCCGTTGATCGTGCGCACCAGCGTGGACTTGCCGGCGCCCGAAAGGCCGACCACGACCACGAACTGTCCGCGGGGGATCTCGAGGGTCACGCCGTCGAGGCCTTTCGTGCCGCCGGGGTAGGTGACGCTGACGTCGTCGAATCTGATCACGCGGTGCGGTGCTTTCTCATGAAGGAAGGGGTCCGGCCCGCGGCGCGGACCGGACCCCCGACGGTCACTCTTCGCCGAAGTTCTGCTCGACCTGTCGTGCCGCGTCCAGCGCGTCGAGGTCGGCGGGGGCGAACCCGTCGATGTTGTACACGGCGTCGAGGATGGCCAGGCCGTCCTCCGTCTCGGCGATGGCCATGAACGCCTCGGTGATGCTCTCCTGCATCTCCTCCGACAGGTCGGCCGAGACCGCGATGCCGTCGTTGGGGATCTCGGTCGACCAGGCGAAGACGGTCACGTCCTCGCCGATGGTGGGCTGCTCCTCGACGACCTCGGTGCGGGCGTCGTTGAAGCTCACGCCGACGCTCGCGCTGCCGTCGGCGACGGCGAGCACGGCGTTGGGGTGGCCCCCGGCGAAGAAGGCGCCGTTCAGGGCGAACGGGTCGAGGCCGGCCTCCTGCAGCTGCGTCGCCGGGTAGTAGTAGCCCGACGCCGAGCCCTCGTCGACGAACGCGATCGTCTCGTCCTGGGTGATCTCCGACAGTGCATCCTCGCCCACGGGGCCGCTCTCGGCATCCAGCACGCCGTTGCAGAAGGTGAAGCCCTCATCGTCGGTGACGACCTCGTCCGTGCAGAACCGGTCGGGGTCGTTGGTGTACCACTGGGTGACGTAGGTGCTCGAACCGTAGCGCACGGACTGCAGGACCGGCACGGCGCCGGCCTCGTCGGCCGCCTGCACCAGGGCGATGGGACCGAACATCCCGATCTGCGCCTGACCGGCCTGCATGGCCGTCACGAGAGCGGTGTAGTCGGTCGTGACCTCGGCGGTCACGGGGATGCCGAGCTCGTCCTCGAGCAGCGTGCCGAGCTCCTCGGCATCGAGCACGAGCTGATCGACGTCCTGCGAGGGGACGAGTCCGAGCACGAGTTCGGTCGGGTCCTCTCCCGCGGGCTCGGCGTCGCCGGAATCATCGGCGCCTCCGGCGCATCCGGCGAGGACGAGGACGGTGGCGGCGGCCGCGGCGAGCGCTGCCGGCATCCTGAGCTTCATGGTTCCTCCTGGTGGGTGCCCGGGGCTGTACCGGGCGGCGTGTGGACATGTGATGCGCACGCCGGTGCGGCGGCGATTCCGACACTAACCCCGTGATCCTGCGCCGAACGGTTCGTTCACACGCTTGTAACCGACTGGACGCTTTGTCCGCGATCGCCTCTCCTCGCGGCCCGCGCGTCGACCCCGGGACGCCGGATTCGGCGGGCGGAAGGGCACCGGGACGGGACGCCTAGAATCGACGGGTGACATCCGGCCGCTCGTTCTACATCACCACGCCGATCTACTACCCCAGCGACGTGCCCCACATCGGGCACGGCTACACCACCGTGGCCGTCGATGCGCTCGCGCGCTGGCACCGTCAGGCGGGGGACGACACCTGGATGCTGACGGGCACCGACGAGCACGGGCAGAAGATGATCCGCGCGGCGACCGCCAACGGAGCGACGCCGCAGGAGTGGGTCGACAAGCTCGTCGCCGAGTCGTGGTTCCCCCTGCTCGAGACCCTCGACGTCGCCAACGACGACTTCATCCGCACGACGCAGGAGCGTCACGAGACGCGCGTGCAGACCTTTCTGCAGGCCATCTACGACCGCGGCTACATCTACGCGGGCGAGTACGAGGCCCTGTACTGCGTCGGCTGCGAGGAGTTCAAGCCCGACTCCGAGATCGTCGACGGCACGGGAGCTTTCGAGGGCCTCAAGGTCTGTGCCATCCACTCCAAGCCGCTCGAGCTGCTGCAGGAGAAGAACTACTTCTTCAAGCTCAGCGAGTTCGTCGAGCCGCTGCTGGCGCTGTACCGCTCGCAGCCCGACTTCATCCGCCCCGAGTCCGCGCGCAACGAGGTCGTCTCGTTCGTGCGCAGTGGCCTGAAGGACCTCTCGATCTCGCGCTCGACCTTCGACTGGGGCATCGAGGTGCCGTGGGACTCCTCCCACGTCATCTACGTGTGGGTCGACGCGCTGCTCAACTACGCCACCGCGGTCGGATACGGCGCCGACCCCGAGACCTTCGCCCGCCGCTGGCCCGCCTATCACGTCGTGGGCAAGGACATCCTGCGCTTCCACGCCGTCATCTGGCCGGCGATGCTGATGGCAGCCGGCGTCGAGGTGCCCCACGGCGTCTTCGCCCACGGCTGGCTGCTCGTCGGCGGCGAGAAGATGTCCAAGTCGAAGCTGACGGGCATCGCGCCCACCGAGATCACCGACGTGTTCGGATCGGACGCCTACCGGTTCTACTTCCTCTCGGCGATCGCCTTCGGGCAGGACGGCTCGTTCTCGTGGGAGGACCTCTCGGCGAGGTACCAGGCCGAGCTCGCCAACGGGTTCGGCAACCTCGCCTCGCGCACGGTCGCGATGATCGGCAAGTACTTCGACGGCACTGTGCCGCCCGCATCCGCGTACACGGACGTCGACACGGCGATCCAGAAGACGGTGTCGGATGCCGCCGAGATCGCGGATGCCGCGATGGAGCGCTTTCGCATCGACGAGGCGATCGACGCGATCTGGACGATCGTCGATGCGCTCAACGGCTACATCACCGACATGGAGCCGTGGGCGCTGGCCAAGGACGACGCGCAGCGGGACCGGCTCGGCACCGTGCTGTACACCTGCGCCGAGGGACTCCGCGCGCTCGCGGTGCTGCTCTCGCCGGTCATGCCCGAGTCGACGGCCAAGCTCTGGACGGCGCTCGGCGCCGACGAGGCGCTCGGGCCGCTGCAGGAGCAGCCGCTTCGCGAGGCCGGCACGTGGGGCATCCTGCCCGCGGGCACGCGAACCCGCGCGCTCGCGCCGTTGTTCCCGCGGGTCGAACAGTCCGAGTGACCGCTCCGGCACGGGTCCCCGGCATCCGCGTGGTGATGTCCCGATTTTTCACGCTTCCGATGCCGGGTGGGATGAAAAGGTGGGACATGTATGGCTGAGGTGACCGATCCGTCGAAGTACGTGCGTGAGCGCACCCAGGAGGGGCGCCGCGACATCCGCTACCCGGACGCCCCCGAGCCGCTGGCGGTGCCGGTGTACGACAACCATGCGCATCTCGAGATCGCCGACGGAGACGATCCGCTCACGCTCGAGCAGCAGCTCGACCGCGCGGCCGAGGCCGGCGTTGCGGGGGTCGTGCAGGCCGGCGGCGACATCGACTCCTCACGCTGGTCGGCGTGGGCCGCCGCATCGCATCCCCGTGTGCTCGCCGCGGTCGCGATCCATCCGAACGAGGCGCCCGGGTACGCCGATGCCGGTCGTCTCGACGAGGCGATCGGCGTGATCGACGAGCTCGCGGCGCAGCCGCGGGTGCGCGCGATCGGCGAGACGGGGCTGGACTTCTTCCGCACCGACGAGGCCGGGCGGCCGGCGCAGTTCGAGAGCTTCGAGGCGCACATCGCGTTGGCCAAGAAGCACGACATCGCGATGCAGATCCACGACCGCGACGCCCACGATGCGGTGCTGCAGACCCTGGAGCGGGTCGGAGCGCCCGAGCGCACCGTCTTCCACTGCTTCTCGGGCGACGCCGAGATGGCGCATCTCGCCGCCGATCGCGGGTACTGGCTGTCGTTCGCGGGCAACGTGACCTTCAAGAACGCCCAGAACCTTCGCGACGCGCTCGCGGTCACGCCGCTCGGGCGGATCCTCGTCGAGACCGACGCGCCGTTCCTCACGCCCATGCCGCACCGAGGTCGGCCGAACGCGCCGTACCTGGTGCCGGTGACGGTGTGCTTCATGGCCGCCGAACTCGGCCTCGGCGTCGATGAGCTCTGCGCGCAGCTTGCGGCCAACACCCTCGAGGTCTACGGCGCGTTCGAGGACTGACCGCCCCGCCGCGGCATCCCGTCGCACAGGGGCTCGCCTGTCGCGGATCGACGCGTCACCGCCCGCGGACGGTCGATGTGCGACAGCGGAGCACGGGTGGTTGGCGGCTGTCGTGCCGTCAGGGGGCCGTGCGCGAGAGCTTGGGCTTGCCCGTGAACAGCGTCTCGGTCTGCTCGAGCTCCATGCCCTTGGTCTCGGGGATCTTCAGCAGCACGTACACGAACGACAGTCCGGCGAACACGGCGTACATCGCGTACGTCAGCGGCAGCGACCATCCCGACATCGCCGGGAAGCTGACCGTGATCAAGAAGTTCGCGATCCACTGGGCGCCCGCGGCCACGCCGAGGGCCTTGCCCCGGATGCGGCTGGGGAAGATCTCGCCGAGCAGCACCCAGACGAGCGGGCCCCACGAGGCGCCGAACCCGATGACGAAGACGTTCGCCGCGATGAGGGCGACCGGGCCCCACGCCCCCGGAAGGCTCACGTCCTGGCCGCTGCCCGAGGCGAAGGAGAACGCCAGGGCCATCGCCCCCAGCGACACCGCCATCATCACCGACCCCGTCAGCAGGATCGGCTTGCGGCCGACGCGGTCCACCAGCACGATCGCCACGATCGTGACGAGCACGTTGGTGACCGAGGTGATCACGCTGATCAGCAGCGAGTTCTGCTCGGTGAACCCGACGGCGCGCCACAGCGTCGTCGAGTAGTAGAAGATCACGTTGATGCCGACGAACTGCTGGAACACCGACAGGATGATGCCGACCCAGACGATCGGCTGCAGCCCCAGCCGGGGGCCGCGCAGCGACACTCCCTTGGTCTCGCGGTCCTGCTTGATCATCCGCTCGAGATCGCGCATGGTCTGCTCGAGGTCGGCCTTCGGCACGAGCCGGGCGAAGATGGCGCGGGCGTCGTCGTAGCGGCCCTTCGCGATCAGGTAGCGCGGCGACTCGGGCATCGTGAACGCGAGCACGCCGTAGACGAGGGCGGGTACGGCCTCGACCAGCAGCATCCAGCGCCAGGCCTCGAGGCCCAGCCACAGGGTCTCGGACGAGCCGCCCGCGACACCGGCGAGCATGGCGTTGGAGAGCAGGGCGCCGAAGATGCCGAGGGTGATCGCCAGCTGCTGCAGCGACCCCAGCGTGCCGCGGATCTGGCGCGGCGCGACCTCGGCGATGTACGCGGGGGCGACGACCGACGCGATGCCGATGCCGAGACCGCCGATGAAGCGCCAGACGGTGAGGTCGATCGCCGAGAAGGCGAGGCCCGACCCGAACGCGCTGGCGAAGAACAGCGCGGCGCCGATCATCATGACCCGCAGGCGGCCCCACCGGTCGCTCATCACGCCGGCGAGCACGGCACCGAGGGCGCAGCCCAGCAGGGCGACGGCCACGACGAAGCCCGTGACGACGTCGTTCAGGCCGAACTGGTTCTCGATCGAGTTGACGGCGCCGTTGATGACCGACGAGTCGAAGCCGAACAGGAAGCCGCCGACGGCGGCGGCGATCGACAGCGCAACCGCCCTTCGGCCGAAGGGACTCTTCATCGAGAAGGCTGCCGTGGGAATGGTGCCGGTTGTGCTCACGAGCGACACACTATCGGCGCGGATGCGGTGCGCGCGGCAGTGCGCGTGCATCCGCGTGCCGCGGAGCGGTCATGATGGTCTCGGAGGACACCACGCATGACGATCACCCTGCTCGGGGCATCCGAGATCCGCGCGCTCGCGGCCGATCTCGACGTGACCCCGACGAAGAAGCTCGGGCAGAACTTCGTCGTCGACGCCAACACGGTGCGGCGCATCGTGCAGATCGCGCGCGTCGCCCCGGGTGACCGCGTCGTCGAGGTGGGACCCGGTCTCGGGTCGCTGACGCTGGCGATCCTCGAGGCGCAGGCCGCGGTGACCGCGGTCGAGATCGATCACCGGCTGGCCGCGCGCCTGGCACAGACCGCTCGCGCGCACGGCGTGCCCGAGGGCGCTCTCACGGTGGTGGATGCCGACGCCCTCCGGGTCGTGGATCTGCCCGGCGACCCGCGCGTGCTGGTGGCCAACCTGCCCTACAACGTGTCGGTCCCGGTGCTGCTGCACCTGCTCGAGACGTTCCCGCACCTGGCGAGCGGCGTCGTGATGGTGCAGGCCGAGGTCGGTGAACGGCTCGCCGCCGTGCCGGGCTCGAAGGTCTACGGCGCGCCGAGCGTCAAGGCCGCCTGGTACGGGGCATGGCGGCTCGCCGGCACGGTGTCGCGTCAGGTCTTCTGGCCCGTGCCCGGAGTCGATTCCGTGCTCGTCGCGTTCGAGCGCGACGAGCAGCCGCGAGGCAGCGACGAGGAGCGCAGAAGGGTGTTCGCGGTGGTGGACGCGGCGTTCCAGCAGCGGCGCAAGATGCTGCGGCAGGCGCTCGCGGGCGTGCTCGGCGGCTCCTCCGCAGCGGCGACCGAGGTGCTCGAGGCGGCGGGCGTCGCTCCCACGGCCCGAGGCGAGCAGCTCACCATCGACGACTTCGTGCGCATCGCCCGGGCGGCTCTGTATCGCTAGCCTGGAGCGGTGACCGACTCACCGCGCTTCCGCTCCTCCGTCCCCGACGTCCACCGTCCGTATGCCGCGGCATCCGACCGGTACGACCGGACGACGTATCGACAGGTCGGCGCCTCCGGCCTCTATCTGCCACCGATCTCGCTGGGGCTCTGGTGGAACTTCGGTGACAACATCCCCTTCGACAACCAGCGCGCGCTGCTGCGCCACGCGTTCGATCGGGGCATCACGCACTTCGACCTGGCGAACAACTACGGACCGCCCTACGGCTCCGCCGAGACGAACTTCGGGCGCATGATGCGCGAGGATCTCGCGCCGTATCGCGACGAGCTCATCATCTCGTCGAAGGCCGGGTACGAGATGTGGCCGGGCCCGTACGGGGATTTCGGGTCGCGCAAATACCTCCTGGCCAGCGCCGACCAGGCGCTGACGCGCATGGGCCTCGACTACGTCGATATCTTCTACTCCCACCGTGCCGACCCGGTGACGCCGCTCGAAGAGACGATCGGGGCGCTCGACACGCTCGTGCGCCAGGGCAAGGCGCTCTACGTCGGCATCTCGTCGTACAGCGCCGAGCGCACGGCGGAGGCGACGGCCGTGGCCCGCTCGCTCGGCACTCCCCTCGTCATCCACCAGCCGTCGTACTCGATCCTCAACCGATGGGTCGAGGACGGGCTGACCGGGGTGCTGCGCCAGGAGGGGCTCGGGGCGATCGCGTTCACGCCGCTCGCGCAGGGGCTGCTCACCGACAAGTACCTCGGCGACGCCCCCGCCGAACGCGCGCAGAAGCGCTGGTCGTTTCCCGACAAGAGCCTCTCCGAGCGCGGCATCGCGACTCTGCGCGGCCTCGACGTGATCGCGAAGGAGCGCGGCCAGAGCCTGGCGCAGATGGCGCTGCAGTGGGTTCTGCGCGACGACGTCGTCGCCTCCGCCCTCATCGGCGCCTCGCGCCCGGAGCAGATCGACGAGAACATCGCCGCTCTCGCCGGCCCGGCGTTCGACACCGAGGAGCTCGAGCGCATCGACGGCCTGTCCGATGGGATCGACGTCGACCTGTGGGCGGAGTCGTCGACGCTGTGACGGGTCCGGACGCAGCCCGCGTGCATGTTCGTGCGCCCGGCAAGGTCAACCTCTTCCTCGAGGTGGGCCGGGTGCTGCCCGACGGCTACCACGCGCTGGCGACCGCGTTTCAGGCCGTGTCGCTCTGCGAGGACATCTGGGCGACCCCGGCCGAGGGCTTCTCCGTCAGCGTCCGTGGGCCGGTCGATGTGTCGGGGGTGCCCCGGGACGACCGCAACCTGGCGGTGCGCGCGGCGCGCCTGCTCGCGGCCAAGACGGGGTACGCGGGCGGCGTGCATCTCGAGATCCACAAGGCCGTGCCGGTCGCGGGCGGTATGGGGGGCGGGTCCGCGGATGCCGCGGCGGCTCTGGTGGCGTGCGACGCCCTCTGGGACACGCACCTGACCTCGGCGCAGCTGCACGCGCTGGCCGCGCGGCTGGGCGCCGACGTGCCCTTCGCCCTTCGCGGAGGAACGGCGGTCGGCACCGGCCGGGGAGACGAACTGAGCTCGGCGCTCGCCCGGGGCCGTTTCGACTGGGTGTTCGTGACCGCATCCGAGGGGCTGTCGACCCCCGAGGTCTACGGCGCGCTCGATCGGCACCGCGAGCGGCACCGGTTCGACATCGAGCCCAGCGCCGCCGGACCGCGCGTGGAGCCGGACGTTCTGCATGCGCTGCGGGCCGGCGACCCGGCGGCGCTCGCCGCCGCGCTGCGCAACGATCTGCAGGTGGCGGCGCTCGCGCTGCGACCGGATCTGGCCGATGTGCTGGTGAGCGGCGAACGTGCCGGGGCGCTCGCCGGGATCGTCTCGGGGTCGGGCCCCACCCTGGCGTTCCTGTGCGCGGATGAGGCGGCGGCGGCGGATGTCGCGGGGTCGCTGGCCGCCGACGGGTTCGATGCGCACGTCGCCTACGGCGCCGTTCCCGGCGCCCGGGTGGTCACCGGCTGAACCGCGTCGAGAGCGGCCCCGGCACGCCAGCGCGCGGCTTGCGGTCCGGTCGCCCCGTCGGCCTCAGCTCACGGGGCCCAGGCGTCGCGCGCCACGTCCCTCAGAAGACGACGATCGTCGCGATCATCGAGCGCGGCATCCGCGCGTCGGCGGGCCGCGACAGCCGAGCGGAAGAACTCTCCGGCGTGTTGCGGGAAGGCGGTGGCGAGGGCGGCGAGGGTCTTCTGCAGACGCAGCTGCACCTCGATGTTCGCGGCGCCGTCGCGCGCGATCGGGCGGAAGGCATCCTCGATCAGGTCGCGCAGCACGGGGCGCGGCGCGAACACGCGGTCACACGGGTCTTCATCGGCGACGGGCGTGTCGAGCTCCCGGAACACGCGCTGCAGCGCGCCGAGCACTTCGATCGCCGTCCCGGGGTCGTTCGTGGCGGGGGAGAGGGCGCGACTGGCGATCTCGCTCAACGCGATCAGGCCGATTCGGGGGTCCTGTTCGAACGTGCGGTGGGCCTCGACCCGGAAGGCGCGACGCACGCGGCGCTCGCCATCCTCGTCCAGAGCGCCCTCGACGCGCACGAGCGGCGACGAGCTGTCGGCGGCTCGTCCGGGGATCGCGAGCACATGCACCCTCGCGCGGGCGCCGGCGGCCCACTCCTGCAGCGCCGGGACGTCGACGGTGGTGACGAAGCCGCTCGTCTCGGCGTAGACGGGGCGGGCCGAGGAGGGCACTCGCTCCGCGGGCCGCGCGCCCAGGTGGGGGCGTTGCGCGAATCCGCGCAGCGCGTCGGAGGCGGCGGCCTCCACGCGGTCGATGACGTCGGCCATCCGGCC
Organism: Microbacterium sp. LRZ72; assembly: GCF_033792225.1. Taxonomy (NCBI): domain Bacteria; kingdom Bacillati; phylum Actinomycetota; class Actinomycetes; order Micrococcales; family Microbacteriaceae; genus Microbacterium; species Microbacterium sp. LRZ72. The sequence goes on along the minus strand of NZ_JANGEX010000002.1, from coordinate 208,306 downwards.
GAACGTCGCCAGGTGCGAGATCCAGCGCAGCAGGGTGATCACGATGATCGCGATGACCACGAGCGTGCCGAAGAAGAGTACGGTCCGCCCCTGTTCGGGGTAGTAGCCCGTCGACAGTGCGACGATGCCGACGATCGAGAACAAAAAAGAGCCCACGAACGTCGACAGCGCATTCTGCGACGTCGGGTCGGCGATCAGCAGCTGTGTGGCACGGGGCGTGGCCGTGGTCGTGGCCGCGCTGTAGGCCGAGACCATCGTGGCCAGCGAAAACGTCGTGACCGCCAGCATCGACGTCGCGATGATCTGCAGGATGCTGTCGACCGAGTTCTGGCCCAGGTCGACGGAGAGTGCCTGGGGGAGCAGCTCGCCGAGCAGGGCCGACAGCAGCGCCAGCACGACGGCCGCCGCGCAGAACATCGCCGCCCGGAACCAGATCTGCCGCACCAGTCGCTTCAGCAGCACCAGCCAGTCGCCCATGCGTCACCTCTCTCCGCCCCTCACCCTAGAACCCCCGCGCGTTCCTCCCGCGACGGCCCCACCCCGGCCCCGCCTTCGTAGGATCGAGGCATGCGCCGTCTCCTCGCCGTTCTCGCACTCGTGCTCGGTCTCTCGGGTGCGCTGGCAGCCTGCGCGGTGGGCGAAGAGGCAGGTGTCGGGCCCGATGCGGTGATCATCGACGTGCGCACCCCCGCGGAGTACGACGAGGGGCACCTCGAGGGCGCGGTCAACATCGACGTCTCGGCATCCGACTTCGACGAGCGGATGTCGCAGCTCGATCCCGATGGCGAGTACTTCGTCTACTGCCGCACCGGCAACCGCTCGGCGCAGGCCGCCGAGCGCATGGAGGATCTCGGGTTCGGCGACGTGACCGACCTCGGGTCGTTCGGCGAGGCCCAGGAAGCCACGGGCATCCCCGTCGTGACGGGCTGAGGGCGGGGGAGAAGCCCCGAACCGTACCGGCCTCGCGCAATCGCGGCAAGTTCCGGCCGGGCGTCGTCGGCGGCCGCTAGGCTCGGTACACGTCCCCCTAAGGAGGAATCATGCGCGCAGTCTGGGGCGATCATGTGATCGCAGAAGCACCCGAGCAGGATCTGATCCGCATCGAGGGCAACTGGTACTTCCCGCCCGCAAGTGTCGCCGAGGGAATGCTCGTCGAGAGCCCCACGCCGTACACATGCCCCTGGAAGGGGCCCGTGCAGTATTACTCCCTCCAGACCGACGAGGGCCTCGTGGACGACGCCGCCTTCGCCTATCACGAGCTGCGCCCCGGCGCCGTCGATCGCGTCGGCCAGGACTTCGCGAGCTATGTCGCGTTCTCGCCGAGCGTGCAGGTCGTCGAGTGAGCGCGGCGGAGGCCGCCCGCAGCATCCGCCGATGAGGAGCGAGCGCTCATGATCGAGTTCTCGCACGTGTCGAAGGTGTTCCCCGACGGCACGAAGGCGGTGGGGGACTTCAGCCTCGTCCTCCCCTCGCACGATACGACAGTGCTCGTCGGGTCGTCCGGATGCGGCAAGACCACGCTGCTGCGGATGATCAACCGCATGGTCGAGCCCTCGTCCGGATCGATCTCGATCGACGACGAGGACATCGCCGACCGGCCTCCCGTCGCGCTGCGCCGTTCCATCGGGTACGTCATGCAGAACTCCGGTCTCATGCCGCACTTCACCGTCATCGACAACATCGCGACCGTGCCGGTGCTGGGCGGGGTCCCCAAGAAGGAGGCGCGCGAGCGCGCGCGCGAGCTGATGGACACGGTCGGCCTCGATCGGACGATGGCCGACCGCTACCCGAGCCAGCTGTCCGGTGGCCAGCAGCAGCGCGTCGGGGTTGCACGCGGACTCGCGGCCGACCCCAACATCCTGCTGATGGATGAGCCGTTCGGGGCCGTCGACCCGATCGTGCGCGCCGAGCTGCAACAGGAGCTGCTGCGGCTGCAGCGCGAGCTCGGCAAGACGACCGTGTTCGTCACGCACGACATCGACGAGGCGTTCCTGCTCGGTGACCAGGTCGTGATCCTCGAGAAGGGCGCCGACGTGGCACAGGTCGGAACACCGTCCGAGATCCTCGAGAATCCGGCGAGCGATTTCGTGGCGAGCTTCGTCGGTGCCGACAAGGGCAAGCGGGCCCTGCGCCTTCGCGAGACCGTGCACGGAACCGTGGTCGTCGACGCCGAGGGGCGCACGCAGGGTGCGCTCGTGGAGGAGCCCGCGTCGTGAGCTGGGTGCTCGACAGTCTCGATCTGATCGGCGAGCTCACCCTCATCCACCTGAGGCAGAGCGTCGTGGCGATCGTGCTCGGCTTCGTGCTCTCGGTGCCGATCGGCTGGGTCGCGTTCCGCTTCCGGCTGCTGCGCAGCGGGCTCATCACCGTCGTGGGCCTGCTCTACACGATCCCCTCGCTGGCGCTGCTGATGCTGCTGCCGACCATCTTCGGCTACAGCGCGATCAGCGAGACCAACCTGATCATCGCGCTCACGATATATGCGCTCGCGATCATGGTGCGGTCGGTCTCGGACGGCCTGCAGTCGGTGGACGGCGGGGTGCGTCAGGCCGCGACCGCCGTGGGTTACGGATCGCTGCGCCGCTTCTTCGCCGTCGAGTTCCCGCTCGCGGGCCCGGTGGTGCTCGCCGGGCTGCGGGTGACGGCGGTCAGCACGATCTCGCTGGCCACCGTCGGCATCCTGATCGGCGTGACGAACCTGGGCTACCTCTTCACCAACGGCCTGCAGCGCCGCATCATCCCGGAGGTGTTCGCCGGGGTCGTCGCGGTCGTCGTGATCGCCCTCCTGATCGACTACCTGCTGGTGCTCGCCGGGCGCGCGCTCATGCCGTGGGCGCGAAAGCCCTCGCGCCGGGTCGCCCGCCGGGCGCGCCGCGCCCTCGCCGCCTCCGAGGTGACCGCGTGAACCTTCTCGCAGAATCCTTCGCGTGGCTCGTCGACCCGGCGCACTGGAGCGGACCGACCGGCATCCCCGTCGCCACCGCCGAGCACCTCTGGTACACGTTCCTGTCGGTGTTCGTCGCCGCCGCGATCGCGATCCCGGTCGGGTGGGCCATCGGGCACACGGGGCGCGGCCGCGAGATCGCGGTGGCGGTGTCGGGCGCGGCCCGCGCTGTCCCATCGTTCGGTCTGCTGATCCTGCTCGTGCTGCTGCTCGGCGTGCTGCAGACCACCCTCGCCGCAGTGATCACCTTCGTGCTGCTCGGCATCCCCTCGATCCTCGCCGGGGCCTACTCGGGGTTCGAGGCGGTCGATCGCCGGGTCGTCGATGCCGGCCGCTCCATGGGCATGACCGAGTGGCAGATCCTGTGGCGCATCGAGGTGCCGCTCGGCCTGCCGCTGCTGGTGTCGGGCCTGCGTGCGGCGACGCTGCAGATCGTGGCGACCGTGACGATCGCCGCCTACGTCAACCTCGGCGGCCTCGGGCAGTACATCATCCAGGGGATCCCGCTGCGGCGCTTCGACCAGGTGCTCGCGGGCGCGATCCTCGTCGCGGTGCTCGCCCTCGTGCTCGACGCGATCTTCGGCGTCGCCGAGCGACTCGTGGTGCCCCGGGGCGTGCGCGCCGGCCGGCACGGCGCCCGCACCCCCTCCCGCCGCCGCAGCGCACGCGCGGCCGCGGCCTGACCCTGTCCCCTCCGCACAGATCCATCTGCACCGTTCCATCTGCACACTGAGACCCATCCGCACACTGAGACCCATCCGCACACACAGAGAGAAGAACAGCATGTCCACAGCGAAGAACAGGCTCCTCGCCGGAGCCGCGCTCGCCGCGAGCGCCGCCCTGGTGCTCGCCGGATGCTCCTCCAGCAACCCGCTCGACGAAGACACGAGCGGCGACGGTGACGCGGCATCCACCGACACGATCGTCGTCGGCTCGCAGGCGTACTACTCCAACGAGATCATCGCCGAGATCTACGCGCAGGCGCTCGAGAACGCCGGAATCGATGTCGAACGCCAGTTCAGCATCGGTCAGCGCGACGCCTACGTCCCCGAGCTCGAGTCGGGCGCGATCTCGCTGTTCCCCGAGTACACCGGAAACCTGCTGCAGTACTACGACCCCGAGACCGACGCGCGCACGGCGGAGGACGTCTACGCGGCGCTGCAGGAGGCGCTGCCCGAGAACCTCGATGTGCTCGACTACGCCGAGGCCAGCGACCAGGACTCCTACACCGTGACCGCCGATTTCGCCGCGGCCAACGGTCTCACGACCATCGGCGATCTCGCCGACGTGGACGGCACCGTGACCCTGGGCGGGCCGCCCGAGCTCGAGGAGCGCCCGTACGGTCCCGAGGGCCTGGCGGATATCTACGGCGTCGATGTCGAGTTCTCGCCGACCGGCGACACGACCTTCGAGAGCCTCATCGCCGGCACGGTCGACGTGGCGAACATCTTCACGGCCGATCCCCGGATCGAGACCGAGGACCTCGTCGTGCTCGAGGACCCCGAGGGACTGTTCCTCGCCTCGAACGTCGTGCCGGTGGTCAACGCCGACGTTGCGGACGAGGTGGCGGACGTCATCAACGACGTCAGCGCCGCCCTGACGGCCGAGACTCTCGTCGCGCTCAACGTGCAGAGCACCGAGGAGCAGATGTCGCTCGAGGACATCGCAGCACAGTTCCTGGAGACCAACGGCCTGATGTGAGGCTTGCACGCTCGTGAGGCGCCCGGCGGCTTCGGCCCCGGGCGCCTTGCGCTGCCCGGGCCGCGGCATCCGCCCGCCTCTCATGTCCCACCTTTTCATCGCACCGGTCGGCGTTGGCCTGAAAAGGTGGGACATCGTGCGGCTGGAGCGGGCGCGCGGCTGCGTCGCCTAACCTGGAGCGGATATGGCGCATCTTCTCGGGGCCGAGGCCCTGCACCTCGAATACCCGACCAAAGTCGTCTTCGACTCCATCTCGCTCGGCGTGAACGAGGGTGATCGCATCGGCATCGTCGGCCGCAACGGCGACGGCAAGTCGAGCCTGCTCGCCATGCTCGCCGGGCGACTGCAGCCGGATGCCGGACGCGTCACGTGGCGCAACGGCGTGCACATCGGCGTGCTCGATCAGGCCGACACCCTCGACGACGACGACACGATCGGCAACGCCGTCGTCGGTGACGCCGCAGAGCACGAATGGGCCGGCGACGCCCGGGTGCGCGACGTGATCGCCGGGCTGCTGGGCGATCTGCCCTGGGACGCGCGGCTGGGCACCCTCTCGGGCGGACAGCGGCGCCGCGTCGCCCTCGCCCGCCTGCTCGCCGGCGACTGGGACGTGCTGGCGCTCGACGAGCCCACCAACCACCTCGACGTCGAGGCGATCGCCTGGCTGGCCGAGCACCTGCAGCGCCGGTGGTCCGCCAACGCCGGCGGGCTGCTCGTCGTGACGCACGACCGCTGGTTCCTGGATGCCGTCTGCACCGCCACGTGGGAGGTGCACGACCGCATCGTCGACCCCTTCGAGGGCGGCTACGCCGCGTACATCCTGCAGCGCGTGGAGCGTGACCGGCAGGCCGCGTCGATCGAGGCGCGGCGCCAGAACCTGGCCCGCAAGGAGCTCGCGTGGCTGCGACGCGGCGCCCCGGCGCGCACGAGCAAGCCCAAGTTCCGCATCGACGCCGCCAACGAGCTGATCGCCGACGTGCCCGAGATCCGCGACCGGGTCTCGCTGCAGTCCCTCGCCGTCTCGCGGCTGGGCAAGGACGTCGTCGATCTGCTCGACGTGTCGGTGTCGTACGACGACCATCAGGTGCTGCGCGACGTCGAGTGGCGCATCGCCCCGGGCGAGCGCACCGGCATCCTCGGCGTGAACGGGGCGGGCAAGTCGACGCTGCTGGGACTGGTCGCGGGAACGGTGGAGCCGAGCACCGGCCGGGTCAAGCGCGGCAAGACCGTCAAGGTCGCCACCCTCACCCAGCAGATGGACGTGCTCGACCCGCACCTCGACGACCCGGTGCGGGTCGTCATCTCGGGGCTGCGCACGAGCTACACGATCGGCGCGGGTTCGAAGGCGCAGGAGCTGACCCCGGGTCAGCTGCTCGAGCGCATGGGATTCTCCTCGACCCAGCTCTCGACGCCCGTCAAGGATCTCTCGGGCGGGCAGAAGCGCCGGCTGCAGCTGCTGCTGATCCTGCTCGACCAGCCCAACGTGCTGATCCTCGACGAGCCGACGAACGACCTCGACACCGACATGCTCGCCGCCATCGAGGACCTGCTGGATTCGTGGGCGGGCACGCTCATCGTCGTCTCGCACGACCGCTACTTTCTCGAGCGCGTCACCGATCAGCAGTACGCGATCCTCGGCGCGCGCCTGCGGCATCTGCCCGGGGGAGTGGAGGAGTACCTGCAGCGGCGGCGCGACGAGCGCGCGGGTGGTGATCCGAAGGCGGGCCGGCAGGGCGCGGATGCCGGGGGCGCCTCGCCGCCGGGACTGACCGGCGCCGAGCTGCGAAACGCGCAGAAGGAGCTCGCCTCGCTCGAGCGCCGCATCGCGAAGATGACGGCCGACATCGCCGCCCGGCGCGTCGCTCTGGCCGACCACGACCAGAACGACTACGTCGGCCTCGGTGAGAAGACGGCGGCGATCGGCGACCTGGAGCGCGAGGTCGGCTCGCTCGAGGACCGCTGGCTAGAACTCGGCGAGCGCCTGGGCTGAGTGCGCCGCGGTAGCGTCTGAGCCATGGATGTGGCGGTGCTGGGTGCGACGGGTGACATCGGGCGCGCGATCTGCGCCGAGCTGATCGAGCGGCGGGTGCTGCGTTCGACGTCGCGGCTGCAGCTGGTCGGGCGGGCGGACGGCGCCTCGGGCCGGGCTGCGCACGGGCTGCGCGTCGACCTCATCGACGCCCACGACGAGCACGCCCCGATGATCGATGTCGCGACCTCGCCCGACGATGTCGTCGCCGATGTCGTCGTGTGCGCCGCAGGGCGCACGATACCCACCGACCCCGGCCAGGTCGTCGACCGCGACGAGCTCGCGAACGCCAATCGCGCGATCTTCGAGGACTATGCCGACGCGCTCGCCGCGCACGGCAGCGGGCACGAGGTCGTCATCGTCGTCTCGAATCCCGTCGAGCTGGGGGTCAGCGTGATGGCCGAGCGTCTCGACCGCCACCGTGTGATCGGGATGGGCGCCTGGCTCGACACGCTCCGCTTTCGTCGCGAGATCGCGTCGGCCCTCGGCATCCGGCGTCAGCGGGTGGGCGGTTTCGTCGCCGGCCAGCACGGCGACGGGGCGGTACCGCTGTGGTCGAGTGTGCGGCTGCGCGGACTCGACGTCGACGAGCGGCGCGACACCGTGGCCCGTCTGCGTGGGCCGCGCACGCTCGCCGACTTCGCCGGCGAGATCCTGCAGAGCAAGGCGAAGGTCGCGGCGGCGGGCGGCAGCGACCTGGGCGCCGCGTTCGCCATGATCGATGGCTGGCCGCCCGACGTGCAGGCCGTCGTGCGCCCCTACCTGACCCACCAGACCGGGGCAAAGACGGCCTACGGCACGGCGGGTGCCACGGTCGATCTCGTGGACACCGTGCTGGACGGCCGCGACATCGTCGTCGCGGGCCAGGTGCTGCTCGACGGAGAGGCCGACATCGACGGGATGCCGCGGGCCGGCGTGCTCGGCGTGCCGCTCGTGCTCGGTCCCGACGGATGGGGTCCCGTGCTGCTCGAGGGTCTCGCCCCCGACGAAGCCGCCCGGCTGCGCGTCGTCGGCACGCACATCAACGACGCGATCGCGGGGTGGACGCGATGAGCGACGCGGCGTCGCAGCCGGCGGCCGACGGGCTGGGCGGAACGCACGAGCGGTGGATCGTGTTCGTGCGCGCGACCGACCGCAGCGGTGCGCTGACGGCGCTCGCCGAGACCTTCTCGAGCCGGGGGATCAGCTTCGAGGCCTTCCACACGCTGACGGTGCAGGAAGGATACGGCGACATGTCGATCATCTTCCGGGGGAGCGAACGCCTCGCCCGCGTGCTGACGCGCACCATCGAGCGGCTCACGATGATCTGCTCGGTGGTGCTCGAGCGCACATCCGAGCCCGGCCTGCGCGCCGTCGCGGTCGTCCGCGAGCCGGCGGAGGGCTCGGTGGTGCTCACCGGCTCCCTCCGCGATGTCGAGGCCGAGGTCGCGTCCGCCCGTGCCGCAGGCGCCGGGCTCGAGGCGATCGTCGTGCTGCCGCCGGAGCGGTAGGCGCGGCGAGCGGCGCCCGGATGCTGCACCCTCGCTCACCCGCTTCACGTCACCGTCCCTCGCTCATCCGTCGCACTTTGCGGGTCGGATGCCGCGGCACCCGCAAAATGCGACGGCTGAACGGCGCGCGGGTTCGCGTCCGCCCGCGCCCGCGCGCGCTCCCGCGCGCGCTCGCCTGTCGCAAATCGTGGCTCGGATGCCGCAGCATCCGCGGAATGCGACAGCCGAGCGGGGAGCGGGCTCCGCGGGCCGCGGTCAGGAGTCGAAGCCGAGGCTCAGTTTGCGCAGCAGCACCGCGAGCCGGTCGCGGTCGGTGCGGGGGAGGGCCTCGAGCAGCTGGGACTCGGCGTCCACGAGGCGCGTGATCGCGGCATCCACGCGGGTGCGGCCGTCGTCGGTGAGGGTCACCAGCACACTGCGACCATCCGCCGGGTCGCTCTCGCGACGTACGAGCCGGCGCCCGACGAGACGGTCGATGCGGTTGGTCATCGTGCCGCTCGAGACGAGCGTCTGCTGCAGCAGGTGCTTGGGGCTCAGCTGAAAGGGCTCGCCCGCGCGGCGCAGGGCCGAGAGCACGTCCCACTCCCACGCCTCGAGTTCGCTGCGCTGGAACGCCGCCCGCCGGGCACGGTCGAGGTGGCGCGAGAGGCGGTCGACGCGCGAGAGCACCTCGAGCGGTGAGAAGTCGAGGTCCGGGCGCTGGCCGCTCCACGCGGCGACGATCCGGTCGACCTCGTCGCTCTCTCTCGGCATCGCTCCATCATGGCATCACCGGCGAAGCCCTGCCGTCGCCACGAGACACCACCGTTTGCGCGAGACGGGTCGCGATGCGCGCGGTTTCGCGCGAACGCTGGTTTCTCGACGAACACCGACCGGGTGCGCGGCGCGCCCGGTCGTTGAGCGAGCGGAGCGAGCCGAAACGACGCCCCGCCGGCGCTCTGGCAGACTTGTCGGGTGGCCGCCGGCGACAGCGCCGGGGGCCGCGGTCCGCCGTGGTGTAATGGCAGCACGACAGCCTTTGGAGCTGTGAGGTCTAGGTTCGAATCCTGGCGGCGGAGCATGGCCGAACCCCAGCTCGCCGTCATCGTCCTCGCCGCAGGTCAGGGCACCCGCATGAGATCCCGCACGCCCAAGGTGCTGCACCGCATCGGCGGGAGATCCCTGCTCGAGCACGTGCTCGTCACCGCCGAGTCGCTGGCCCCCGACCGCACGGTCGTCGTCGTGCGCCACGAGCGCGACCTCGTCGCCGGGGCGGTGACGGATGCCGCGCCGCGCGCGGTGGTCGTCGACCAGGACGACGTGCCGGGCACGGGCCGGGCGGTCGAGATGGCCCTCGCCGAGCTGGCGGGGTTCACCGGTGACGTGCTGGTGCTCAGCGGCGATGTGCCGCTGCTGGATGCGGTCACGCTCGGCGACCTGCTCGCCGCCCACCGGCGCGACGGCGTCGCCGCCACCCTGCTGAGCGCCCGACCCGACGACCCGACGGGCTACGGGCGCGTCGTCCGGGAGGGTGACGGCACCGTCGCGCGCGTCGTGGAGCAGAAGGACGCGTCCCGCGACGAGGCGGCCATCGCCGAGATCAACGCGGGCGTGTACGTCTTTCAGGCCGGGCCCCTGCGCGAGCATCTCGCGCTGGTCGGCACCGCGAACGCGCAGGGCGAGCGCTACCTGACCGACGTGGTTGCGCTGCTGCGCGCCTCGCGACTGGCGGTGGCCGCGGCATCCGCCCCCGACGCGTCGGCCGCGCTCGGGGTCAACGACCGTGTGCAGCTGTCGGATGCCGCGGCGGCGCTGAACGCCCGCACCGTGCGGCACTGGCAGCGCGAGGGCGTCACCGTGCTCGACCCCGCCACGACCTGGATCGATGTGACGGCGACCCTCGCCCCCGACGTCACCGTGCTTCCCAACACCCACATCCTGCGCGCGACCGCGATCGCCGAGGGGGCGACCGTGGGGCCCGACACGAGCCTCGTCGATTGCGAAGTGGGCGCGGATGCCGTCGTCACCCGCACCGACGCGACCCTCGCCGTGATCGGCGCGGGCGCCACGGTCGGCCCCTTCGCCTACCTGCGTCCGGGAACCGACCTGGGCGCCCAGGGCAAGATCGGAACCTTCGTCGAGACGAAGAACGCGCGGATCGGAGAGGCGAGCAAGATCCCGCACCTGTCCTACGTCGGCGACGCGGAGGTCGGCGTGGGCGCCAACGTCGGGGCCGGCACGATCGTGGCGAACTACGACGGCGAGCGCAAACACCGCACGCGCGTCGGCGACCACGTGCGCACCGGCGCCCACAACGTGTTCGTCGCGCCCGTTAGAATCGGTGACGGTGCCTACACGGGCGCGGGCACGGTGGTGCGGAAGAACGTTCCGCCCGGCGCACTCGCGGTCGTTCCGGGCTCGCAACGCAATGTCGAGGGCTGGGTCGAGACGCATCGACCCGGTTCAGCCGCGGCTCAGGCCGCAGAGAAGGCGGCACATGGCTCGCAAGAAGAAGACGGTTGACCTCGATCGCGAATCGGGCATCGCCCCGGGGCTGGTCGCGAAGACCAAGAAGCGCCTCGTCGTCGTCTCGGGACGGTCGCACCCTGACCTCGCCCACGACGTCGCGGGATGCCTGGGCACCGAACTCGCGCCGACCGATCACCGCACGTTCGCCAGCGGCGAGATCTACACCCGCTTCGAGGTGTCGATCCGCGGCTGCGACGTCTTCGTCATCCAGTCCTTCGGCAACCCGGTCAACGAGTGGCTCATGGAGCTGCTCATCATGCTCGACGCCCTCAAGCGGGCCTCGGCCAAGCGCATCACGGTGGTCGCGCCGTACTTCCCGTACTCCCGGCAGGACAAGAAGGGCCGTGGCCGCGAGCCGATCAGCGCGCGCCTGGTCGCCGATCTGCTCCGCACCGCGGGTGCCGACCGCGTGATGAGTGTGGACCTGCACGCCGCGCAGATCCAGGGCTTCTTCGACGGCCCCGTCGATCACCTCTTCGCCAAGCCCGTGCTGCTTGAGCACTTCAAGGCCCACCTCGAGCCGGGTGACCGCGCCAAGCTGACGGTGGTCTCGCCCGACATGGGTCGCGTGCGCGTCGCGGACACATGGTCGGACAGCCTGGGCGCTCCGCTGGCGATCATCCACAAGCGCCGCGACCCCAAGGTGGCGAACCAGGTGACGGTCCACGAGATCGTCGGCGAGGTGAGCGGACGGGTGTGTCTGCTCGTCGACGACATGATCGACACCGGCGGCACGATCGTGAAGGCGGCGCAGGCGCTGAAGGCCAGCGGGGCGGAGAAGGTCATCGTCGCCGCCACCCATGCGATCCTGAGCGACCCCGCCACCGAGCGTCTGCAGGACGACGCGATCGACGAGGTCGTGGTGACCGATACGGTGCCGGTGCCGCCGGAGCGCCGTTTCCCGGGGCTGACGGTGCTGCCGATCTCGCCGCTGCTCGCCCGGGCGATCCACGAGGTGTTCGAGGACGGCTCGGTCACGAGCATGTTCGACGGCGCGGCCTGACGCCCCGGCATCCGCGGCGGACCGCCTCGAAGCCCGCTCATAGGGGGATGCGGCAGGATTCGTCGGGTACGACTGGACGAGCCCCCACCGCCCGAGGAGTGTCATGATCAGTGCGACCGCCGAGCCGAGCGACGTGCGAAGCAGCGCCGCTGCACACCGGATGCGCGTCGGCGCTGCACTCGTCGGCGTCGCGGGCACGGTCGTGCTGGCCGGGTGCGCCTCCGACGGCGGGAGCGCAGCGGCGGCGGGTCCCTACACCGACGGCACGTACTCCGCGACGGGGTCGTACGTGACGCCCGAGACGGTCGAGACCATCGAGGTCACGCTGACGCTCGAGGGCGACGCCGTCACCGCGGTGGAGGTCGTCGGCGACCCGCAGACGGCCGAGTCGGAGCAGTACCAGTCCCGGTTCATCGGCGGAATCAGCGATGAGGTGGTGGGGCGCGGTCTCGACGAGATCGACGTGGACCGCGTGGCCGGGTCGTCGCTCACGAGCGGCGGCTTCGACGAGGCCCTGGCGAGCATCAGGGCCGAAGCCGCGCAGTAGCATGCCGCGCGCCGTGTGGGAGTTCGACGCGATCGGCACGCGATGGCGCATCGAGACGGTCGTCCCGCTCGACGGCGGGGCACGCGATGTGGTCGACGCGACGATCGAGGGCTTCGACCGGGCGTGGTCGCGGTTCCGCGCCGATTCCCTCGTCACCCGCCTCGCTCGAGGAGCCGGGACCATGCCCGCCCCGCCGGATGCCGCGCCGATGCTCGAGCTCTACCGCGAGCTCGCGGCGGCGACATCCGGGGCGGTGAACCCGCTCGTCGGCGGGCCGCTGGCGGGACTCGGCTACGACGAGAACGTGTCGCTCGCCGCGGGCGCCCCGAGCGCGGCGCCGGAGGACTGGGAGGGTCGCCTGCGCGTCGAGCACGGTCGGCTGCATCTGGATGGAGCCGGCACGATCGACGTCGGCGCGCTCGGCAAGGGCCGCCTCGTCGACCTTGTGCTGGCCGCGCTGCCGGCGCCGATCGGCGCCGACGCGGTGGTGGATGCCGGCGGCGACCTGGCCGCGCGCGGAGCCCCGCAGCGGATCGGGCTCGAGCACCCGCACGACGCCTCCCGCGCGATCGGCGTGTGGCGGGTCGAGAACGCGGCGCTCTGCGCGTCGGGGGTGAACCGCCGCGCCTGGGGTGACGGCCTGCACCACGTGCTCGACGCGCGCACCGGGGTGCCGGTGCGCACCGTCGTCGCGACCTGGGCCGTCGCGCCCGAGGCGATGCGGGCCGACGCGGCGGCCACGGCGCTGTTCTTCGACGGCGGCGCAGAGCTGGCGCACCGGTGGGAGGTGGCGTGGGTGCGGATGCTGTCGGATGGGCGGGTGGAGTTCTCGCCGGGGTGCGAGGCCGAGCTGTTCACGCGAACGGATAGCGTGAGACGGTGATCGCCACCCTCACCGCCGCCTGGACCCGCATGCTCGGCTCCCTCGGCCGGTTCTCGATGTACCGGCTGGTGCTGCTGGCGCTCGCGCTGCTGACGGTCGTCGCCCTCGTGCTGTCGGTGTTCGGGCTCGTGCTGCCCACGCCGCTTGAGATGCTCGCCACCGGCGCGGTGCTCGGCGTCGCCTGCGTGGGCGCGAACGCCCTCATACAGCGGATGCTGCGGATGCCGATGCGGCACGAGTCCTCGCTGATCACCGCCTACATCCTGCTGTTCATCCTGCGGCCCACGCTGGTGCCGCTCGAGCTGCTCTTCATCGGGCTGGCCGGCGTCGTCGCCGTCGTGTCGAAGTACGTGATCGCCTGGCGCGGGCGCCATATCCTCAACCCGGCGGCGGTCGGGGCGAGCGTCCTGACGATCTCGGGCCTGGGAGCGTCCGCGTGGTGGGTGGGCACCCCGGTACTCGCCGCGCCCGTCATCGTGCTCGGCCTCGCCGTGCTCGTCCGCACCGAGCGGCTGCGGATCGTGGCGGTGTTCGTCGTCGTGGCGGTGGGCGTGGCGGTGCTGCGCCTCGCCGTGCAGTCGCAGGCGGCGGGTGTCGCGATCGACGTGGCCACGGTGCTGGAGTTCGCGCTGTTGTCTTCGCCGTTCCTGTTCCTCGGGGCGTTCATGCTGTCGGAGCCGCTCACGCTGCCGCCCCGCCGGTGGCAGCAGCTGACGGTGGCTGCCGTCGTCGGCGTGCTCGCCGGCTGGCCGATCCCGCTCGGATCCGTCTCGCTGGGACAGGAGCGGGCGCTCCTGATCGGAAACCTGGTCGCGTTCATCTGGGCGGCACACCAGACGGTGCGCCTGCGGCTGCGCGACGCGTCGATGATCACCCCCACCGTGCGCCAGCTGACGTTCGAGTCGCAGCGTCCGGTGCGCTTCTCACCGGGCCAGTACGTCGAGCTCGAGGTGCCCCACGCGCACGCGGATGCGCGCGGCACGCGGCGCGAGTTCAGCATCGTCTCAGCCCCGAGCGACGCACCCCTCGTCCGGATCGCCTACCGGGTCAAGGAGGGCGCCCGCGAGAGCAGCTACAAGCGGGCCCTCGCCACCGCCGAGCCGGGCGTCGACTACGCCGCCACCGGCATCTGGGGCGATTTCGTGCTGCCCCGTGACACGTCGGCCCCGGTGCTGCTCGTCGCCGCGGGCATCGGCGTGACGCCGTTCGTGTCGCAGCTGCGCGAGATGGCGGCCCGGGGCGAGTCCCGCGACGTCGTGCTCGTCTACAGCGCCGGTCAGGCTGCCGAGCTGGCGTTCCGCGACGAGCTCGCCGCGACCGGGGTGCCGGTGATCGTCGTCACCCGCGATGACCCGTCGCCGCTGCCGGCGCATTGGCGGCGGGCCGACGGCATCCGCATCGACGCGGCGGGGCTGCTGCGCGAGGTGCCCGACCTCTCCGCGCGCCACGCCTACGTCTCGGGACCGCCCTCGCTCGTCGCCGACCTCTCGGCAGCGCTCGATCGTGCCCGCTCGCTCACCACCGACGCCTTCGCCGGCTACTGAATCGCTCGCGGCGCCGGTCATGCGCAGCGCCATGTCTCCCCGCGGTCTGCTGATGCGCGCCCCGACACCCCGTTCATCCGGCGCAGAATGCGGGTGCGGATGCCGCGCACCCGCAAAGCGCGTCGGATGAAGCGAACGGGGGCGAGCCCCGGGGCCGCGGGCTCAGGCCTCCGGGTCGCGCGGCCGCGCGGGCAGGCGCACCTCGAAGGCGGTGTCGCCGGGCACGCTGTGCACCGAGATCTCCCCGTGGTGCGCCGTCACGATCGCGCGCGCGATCGACAGGCCGAGACCCGAGCCGCCCGTCTGGCGGGTGCGCGAACGGTCGGCGCGCGAGAACCTCTCGAACAGCTCGTCGCGGATGCCGGGCTCGATGCCGGGCCCGTCGTCGTGCACGCGGATCACGGCATCCTCGCCCACCCGCTGCACGCTCACGGTCACGGTCGTGCCCGCGGGCGTGTGCGTGCGGGCGTTCGCCAGCAGGTTCGCCACCACCTGGTGCAGGCGCGAGGTGTCGCCGGCCAGCTGCACGGGTTCGTCGCCGAGCTCGAGCTCCCAGCGGTGATCGGGTCCGGCGGCGCGCGCGTCGCCCACCGCCTCGATGACAAGGCGCGAGAGGTCCACGGTGCTGTAGACGAGCTCCTGGCCCTCGTCGAGGCGAGCGAGAAGCAGCAGGTCGTCGACCAGGCTCGACATGCGGATGGACTGGGCCTGGATACGCTCCAGCGCCTGCGCGGTCGGGTCCTCCTCGGATCCCGGACCATCGGCGTCGCGGCGCAGCCCGCGCAGCGACAGCTCGGAGTACCCGCGGATCGACGACAGCGGTGTGCGCAGCTCATGGCTCGCGTCGGCGACGAAGCGCCGCATCCGCTCCTCGTTCCGCTGCCGCGCCGTGAGCGACGCGTCGACGTGATCGAGGAGGGTGTTGAGAGCATCGCCCACCTGCCCCACCTCGGTGCGGGGGTCGGCCTGTCGCTCGGGCACGCGCTCGGTGATCGCCACCTCGCCCTGCGCAAGCGGCTGCCGGGCCACCCGGCTGGCGGTCGCGGCGACGGCACGCAGAGGGGCGAGCCCGGCGCGGATCGTCCACGTCGCCGCGAGCACGAGCGCGAACAGTCCGGCCGCCGTGACGAGACCGATCGTCGTGAGCATCTGGGCGATCGTCGCCCGCACCTCGGTCAGGGGCAGCCCGACCACGCCGGCGAACCGGCCGTCGAAGGAGCGCCAATGCGCGATGCGGTACTCGCCGAGGCCCTCGATGCCGACGCTGGCGATCTCGCCGGTCGCGACATCCGCCAGCTCGTCCAGCTGGGTGGGGGTCAGCTCGGAGACGTTCGTGAAGTCCGAGACCCAGGCGCCCGAGATCTCGGCGTCGTCCTCGAGGGTCAGCAGGAACCCCGGGGGCTGGCGGCCGCCCGCCAGCACGTCGAAGGCCATGGCGTCCGGCCCGGCCCGCAGGATGTCGATGCCCACGTCCTGCACGGACGCACGCAGCTCCTGATCGAGCCGATCCTGCAGCACGCGCCCGAGCACCGCGCTCGTGACGATCGCCACGACCACGAGGATCGCCGAGACGATGCCGATGATCGTCAGGATGAGCCGCCGCTGCAGCGTCCACGGGCGGCGGGCGGGGCGGGATCCGAGCGCACGCTCGCCGGCGGCGGGCGCAGCGGACGACTCCGCGGCATCCGTGCGGGAAGGGTGGGTCACTGGGGCGCCTTGATCATGTAGCCGGCGCCGCGCACGGTGTGGATGAGCGGCGAGCGGCCCGCGTCGATCTTCTTGCGCAGGTACGAGATGTAGAGCTCGACCACGCTCGAGCGGCCGCCGAAGTCGTAGTTCCAGACGCGGTCGAGGATCTGCGCCTTCGACACGACCCGTCGCGGGTTGCGCATGAGGTATCGCAGCAGCTCGAACTCGGTGGCGGTCAGCTCGATCTCATCGCCCGCGCGCTCGACCTCGTGGCTGTCCTCGTTGAGCGAGAGGTCGCCGACGCGCAGGATCGGCTCCGCATCGCTGGTGTAGGCCGTGCCGGCGCGGCGCATCAGCCCGCGCAGCCGTGCGACGACCTCTTCGAGGCTGAAGGGCTTGGTGACGTAGTCGTCGCCGCCGGCGGTCAGGCCCGCGACGCGATCGGCGACCGCATCCTTCGCGGTGAGGAAGAGTACGGGCACATCGTTGCCGGACTGACGCAGCCGCTGCAGCACCGCCATGCCGTCGAGGTCGGGCATCATGATGTCGAGCACGAGCGCGTCGGGCGCGAACTCGCGCGTCAGCTGCAGCGCCTCGAACCCGGATGCGGCGGTGCGCACCTCCCACCCCTCCATGCGCAGGGCCATCGAGAGCAGGTCGGTGAGCATCTGCTCGTCGTCGACGACCCCGATGCGCAACGGGGAGCCGTCGGGTCGGTGGAGGGCGGGCAGCGCGGCGGAGGACATGAGGTCCATTCTGCGCGGGGTTGCTATGTGCGGGCTATGCAGAGACCTATGTCTTTGCTGTGATCCTGCGCCGCGGCATCCGCGCCGCTCTTCACCGCATGACATAGGGCTTTCATAAGCGGCACTGGGGTGACGCATCGATGCCGTCCCTAACGTCGGCAGCGGTCCGGCCGCGGGGTCGGCAGAGGGAGAGAGATGTACGGCACATACCTGCGGCGCGAACTCGCCGGCCGCAAGAAACAGACCATCATCGTCGCCGCCGGTCTCGGCCTGGCGATCGCGCTCGTCATCATCGTCACGGCGCTGTCGGGCGGCGTCAGAGAAGCCCAGGCCCAGGCCCTGGAGTCGGTTTACGGGGTCGGCACCGACTTGACGGTCACCGGCGCGCAGGCCGGGCCGGGCGAGGGCGGCGGACCCGCGTTCGAGTTCGAAGAGGGTGCGGGGCAGAGCGCGGACGGCACGACGACGCTCAGCCAGTCGCGCCTGATGACGGACCGTTCTCGCGGCACGCTGGATGCCGCCGCGCTCGACACGGTCGGATCGGTCGAGGGGGTCGCCGCCGCATCCGGAGCGCTCAGCCTGACGAACACGACGTTCTCGGGCGAGATGCCCGACCGATCGCAGATGACCGCGCCGGGCGAGGGCGGGGCGCCACCTGCCGGCGGCGCGAACGGGGCCGGCGGCAGCGCGTTCGACCTCGACTCGTTCACCGTGCTCGGCATCGCCCCGGGGCAGGATGCCGTCGGCCCGCTCTCGGCCGTCGAGCTGACCGAGGGGCGCGTGCTCGCCGCGAGCGACGCCGGCGCGGATGTCGCCGTCATCGACGCCACGTACGCGACCACGAACGAGCTGTCGGTGGGCGACACGATGGATGTCGGGGGCACCGAGGTCGAGATCGTCGGCGTCGTCGCCTCCACCTCCGACGAGGCCGACACCGCCGCGAACGTCTACATTCCCCTCGACGTCGCCCAGAGCCTGGCGGGCGTCGGAGAGGTCCTCTCCACGGTCTACGTGCAGGCCGAGTCCTCCGGGGCCATCGCGACGGTGCAGGCGGCCATTGCGGAGGAGCTGCCCGACGTCACCGTCAGCTCGCAGTCCGAGCTCGCCTCGAGCGTGTCGGGGTCGCTCGCCAGCGCCTCGTCGCTGATCACAAGCCTCGGCACGTGGCTCTCGGTCGTCGTGCTCGCCGTGGCGGTGCTGCTCGCGGTGCTCTTCACGACCTCGGGCGTCTCACGCCGCACGCGGGAGTTCGGCACCCTCAAGGCCATCGGGTGGTCGAACGGCCGCGTCGTCGGCCAGGTGGCGGGCGAGTCGGTCGTGCAGGGCCTCATCGGCGGCGCCGTCGGCCTGGCGGTCGGGCTCGCGGGCGTGCTCGCGATCAATCTGATCTCGCCCACCATCTCGTCGGCACCCGAAGTCGTGGCGGGCCCCGGCGCCGGCGCTGGTGCGGGCGGCAGACCGGGGGGCATGGGCGGCTTCGGCGGCGCCGAGACGACGCAGGCGGCCACCGACATCGTGCTCCAGGCCCCGGTGACGATCGGCGTCATCGCCGCGGCCGTCGGACTGGCGATCGCCGGTGGACTCATCGCGGGGGCGTTCGGCGGGTGGCGGGCCGCGCGCCTCAGCCCGGCTGAAGCGCTGCGCTCGGTCGGCTGAGCCATGGACGACCCGACACCCACGCACGAACGAACGGACGAGCACATGACACTCACGAACACCGACTCGAACACCGACCGCAACGGCGATGCGGCATCCGCCCTCTATCGGCTTGAGGGGGTGACGAAGACCTACGACCAGAAGGGCCGCCGGGTGACCGCGCTCCGCGGCGTCGAGATCGAGATCGCGGCGGGCGACTTCGTCACGATCCAGGGGCCGACCGGCGGCGGCAAGTCGACGTTCCTGCAGCTGCTCGGCGCGCTCGACCGCCCTACCGCAGGGGTCGTGCGCCTGGGCGAGACCGAGATGGCGACGGCGTCCAACGCCGAGCTCGGGCGGCTGCGCGCCCATGAGATCGGCTTCGTCTTCCAGGGGTTCAACCTGATCCCGACGCTGACGGCCCACGAGAACGTCGACATGGCTCTCGAACCGCTCGGGCTGGGCAAGACCGAGCGCTCACAGCGCGTGACCGAGGCGCTCGCGCACGTCGGGCTCGCCGAGCGCGGCGATCACCGTCCGGGCGAGCTCTCGGGCGGGCAGCAGCAGCGCGTCGCGATTGCGCGCGCGATCGTCAAGCGGCCGCGGGTGCTGCTCGCCGATGAGCCCACGGGCAACCTCGACGAGAGCATGCGCGATGAGATCCTCGCGCTGCTCGAGGGCCTGCACGCGCAGGGGCTCACGCTGATCGTCGTCACGCACGACTCGGCGGTCGCGCGTCGGGCGAACCGCCGGCTGCGGCTGGAGAAGGGCACCGTGCGCGACATCACCCGCTGACGCCGAGCGCCCCGCGAACCCGTCCCGCCCTCGATGTCCCACCCTTTCAGCCCACCCGCGGGTGTGGGCTGAAAAGGTGGGACACGGTTCGCTGGGCGCCGGCCGCGCGAGAGGAGGGCTCTCGCGCGGGAGGAGGAGCCTCGCGCGCGACGAATCCTCGCGCGGCGCGAAAGTCCTCGCGCGGCGTCAGTGCGTGTCTTCGGCCTCGACCTCGGTGCGGTCCGCCGACCACAGCGTGTGGAAGGTGCCCTCGCGGTCGACGCGCTGGTACGTGTGCGCCCCGAAGAAGTCGCGCTGCCCCTGCACGAGCGCGGCGGGCAGGCGCTCCGCCCGCAGCCCGTCGTAGTACGCCAGCGACGACGAGAAGGCGGGGGCGGGGATGCCGGCGGCCGCCGCCTGCGCGACGATGCGCCGCCACGCGGCCTGCGCCGGGCGCAGCGCGTCGACGAAGTACGGGGCCGTCAGCAGCACCGGCAGGTCGGGCGTCGCGCCGTAGGCGTCCGAGATGCGGTTGAGGAACTGGGCCCGGATGATGCAGCCCCCGCGCCAGATCTTCGCGATCGCGCCCAGGTCGATGCTCCAGCCGTATTCGGCCGCGCCCGCGCGGATCTCGTCGAAGCCCTGGGAGTACGCCACGATCTTCGAGGCGTACAGGGCGCGGCGCACGTCCTCGATGAACGCGTCGGCGTCGGCGATCTCGAAGGCGTCGTCGGGGCCCGGCAGCTCACGCGAGATGACGCGCTGCTCGGGGTGGCTCGACAGGGAGCGGGCGAACACGGCCTCGGCGATGCCCGAGACGGGGACGCCGAGCGCCAGGGCCGTCTGCACGGTCCACGCCCCGGTGCCCTTCGCGCCGGCCTGGTCGAGGATCACGTCGACGAGCGGCTTGCCGGTGTCGGCGTCGACCTGGCGCAGCACCTCGGCGGTGATCTCGATCAGGTACGACTCCAGCTCGCCGCGGTTCCATTCCGCGAAGATGTCGGCGATCTCGGCGGGGGACTTGCCGGTGCCGCGACGGATGAGGTCATAGGCTTCGGCGATCAGCTGCATGTCGGCGTACTCGATGCCGTTGTGCACCATCTTCACGAAGTGGCCGGCGCCGTCGTGGCCGACATGCGTCACGCAGGGCTCGCCCTCCGCCACGGCCGCGATCGACTCGAGGATGGGCCCGAGCGTCACCCACGACTCGTCCGATCCGCCCGGCATGATCGAGGGCCCGAGCAGCGCGCCCTCTTCGCCGCCCGAGATGCCGGCTCCGACGAAGTTGATGCCCGTCTCGCGCACCGCCTTCTCGCGCCGGATGGTGTCGGTGAACAGGGCGTTGCCGCCGTCGACGATGATGTCGCCGGGTTCGAACGCGTCGACGAGGGCGTCGATGACGGCATCCGTGGCGGGGCCGGCCTTCACCATGATCAGTGCGGTGCGCGGCCGCTGCAGGCTGGCGGCGAACTCGTCGTACGAGGTCGCGGGCACGAAGCCGGCCTCGGGATGCTGGGCCAGCAGGTGCTCGGTCTTCTCGTGGCTGCGGTTGTAGATCGCGACCGTGTTGCCCTCGCGGCTGGCGAGGTTGCGGGCGAGGTTCGAGCCCATCACGGCCAGACCGACGACGCCGATGTTCGCGATGGGTGCGCGAGCGGCATCCGGACCATCGGGGGCGGGAGTGGCGCGACCGACCTGCTCCGCGCCGGGCGCCCCGACGTGGGCGGGTGCCGAACCCGGCTCGTCCTCCCGATCGGTCGAGGTGTGGGTCTGGGGGGACGGCTCGTTCTGCGACACGCGCACTCCTCATATCGGCGAGATGGGGGTTCGCCGCGCATCCGGCGGCCCGCTCAGGCTATCGCGACCGCCCGGTGCGGTGCGGCGGGGCGCCGTGGGGCCTCACTCCACCTTGCGGTAGCCTGCGCGACCCAGTGACCAGAAGGCGCCCACCGTGAGCACGCCGCCCACGAGCGTGAGCGCGCCGATGAACCAGAGCACGAAGTGCGAGATGAGGGCGTCGTCGAGCATGAATCCTCCGCGAAAGTGGCGTGTGTGCGGTCGAGGCGTGCGGCGTCCGCGGGCAGAGCGACCAACACCGTGTCTTCACGGTACAGGCAACTCGGGTAGCATGTGGGCAGACCCTCGGCGAGGGGTGCTTTTCGATGCCGCTGCACGGCGGACCGAAGCGCCCGTGATCGACGCGGTGTAGTGGCCTCTCGGGGCTTCCTCGCGCGTCGGCGTTCGAGTCGAAGACCCCACGACCCGCGCGAGACCGTTCGCGCCCACAAGGAGAACCACTATGTCGGACGACACCAAGATCCCCGCCGAGCAGCGCACCGAATTCGGCAAGGGCTTCGCCCGCCGTCTGCGTGCGGCCGGCAAGATTCCCGCCGTCATCTACGGCCACGGCGGCGACCCCGTCCACGTCGCGCTTCCCGGGCACGACATGATGCTCGTCGTGCGCCGCGCGAACGCGGTCATCGAGCTGGATGTCGAGGGCACCTCGCACCTGGTGCTCGTCAAGGACGTGCAGCGTGACCCGGTGAGCCAGATCATCGAGCACATCGACCTGCTCGTCGTGCGCAAGGGCGAGAAGGTGCACGTCGAGATCCCCGTCTACGTCGTCGGCGAGACCTTCCCCGGCACCATCGCCAACCTCGACGCCGCGACGATCTCGCTCGAGGTCGAGGCCACGCACATTCCCGAGCACGTCGAGGTCGATGTCGAGGGCCTCGAAGAGGGCGCTCACATCACCGCGGCCGACCTGACGTTGCCGAAGGGCGCGAGCCTGCTGGCCGACCCCGAGACGCTCATCGTCGCCGTGTCGGTGCCGGCGGCCACGCTGGCGGCCGAGGACGAGATCGCCGAGACCGACGCCGAGGTGGCCGCTGAGCAGTCCGAGGCCGACACCGAGGCGTAGTAGTCCCCACCGCGTCCCGCCGCTGTCCGCACCGCGGAGCGGTGGGGCGTCCGGCGGGCGGAGGGATCGAGGATGGCCGACACCTGGCTCGTCGTGGGCCTCGGAAACCCGGGCCCTCGATACGAGGCGACGCGGCACAACATCGGGCAGTTCGTCGTCGACGAACTCGCCGCGCGACGGCAGGGCACGTTCCGCAGCCACAAGGCCAATGCCCGCGTGGTCGAGACCTGGCTGCGTCCGGGGGCGGCCAAGCTCGTGCTGGCGAAGCCGAACTCGTTCATGAACGTCTCGGGCGGCCCCGTCTCGGGGCTGGCGCGCTTCTACAGCGTCGACCCCGAGCGGGTCGTCGTCGTGCACGATGAACTCGATATCCCGTTCGATACCGTGCGGCTGAAGATCGGCGGCGGCGCCGGTGGCCACAACGGCGTGCGCGATGTGCAGAAGGCGCTCGGCACACCGGACTTCCCCCGCGTGCGCGTGGGGATCGGCCGCCCCCCGGGGCGTGCGGATGCCGCGGACTGGGTGCTCGACCCCTTCGGCGCGGTCGAGCGACGCGAGTTGCCCAACCTCGTCGCCGACGCCGCGGATGCGGTCGAGACGCTGGTGGAGTCAGGGCTGCTCGCCGCGCAGCAGCGATTCCACGCGCCCAAGGACTGACCCGCTCATCGCCCGCCCGTGCCGCAACCGGTGAGGCCGAGCGCCTCACATGCCGGCACCGCCGCTCATCGCGACGCCGACGGCGAGTGCGAGGTAGGTGGCGAGGCCGAAGGCGAGCGCGGCGAGGACGGCGACGACCACGGCGCCGATCCCGGCTCCTCGGCCCCGGTTGCGCACGATCGCGACGACGCCCTGCGCGATCGCCCAGATGCCGAGCACCGTGCCGCCCCAGAACGCCAGTTCAGCCAGGAGCACCCATCCGCGCACGGGCGCGAGGAACGACAGGTCCTGCATGGCCGCCGGTGACACGAACACGGCCGAGGTCGCGAGCTCGTCGCCGATCGCGAAGGCGGCGACGGCGGCCAGTGTGGGCGAGACGATGAGGGTGACGAGCGCGACCACGAGCGCCGTGACGCCGAGTCCACGCTTCGGCCTGCCGGACGGCGGGCCCGCTGCGCCCGCCGGCGGCGCGGACGGGCGGGCGGCAGGCGCGGCGTCCCCGGATGTCGGGGCGCCCGGAAGCGGGGGACGCGGCGGCGTCCCCTCGGGCCGCGGAGCGGGGGCGGGCGGCACCGGGGGCGGCAGATCGCTCATGAGCACATCCTAGGTGCGCGTCGGCGCAGCCCCCGATGCGCCTGTCGCGCCCGGGTGATGCTCTCAACGTCGGTGGCGGTGCATAGACTCGATCCGTGAGTATTCACGGGATCACGCGCGCCCTCGCGCGCTCGGACGCGCTGCGAGACGGCCTGGTCGCGGCATCCGTCGACGCCGATTTCTCGCTCGTCGAGGGGCTCGTCGCGCCGACGATCGCCTCTCTTCTCGAGCGGCGGTTCGCGCAGGGGGCGCCGGCGGCCGCGCTGGTGGTCACGCCCACCGGGCGCCGGGCCGACCAGCTCGCCCCCGCGCTCGAGGCCTACCTGCCCGACGCCGAGGTGATCTCGTTCCCGGCGTGGGAGACGCTGCCGCACGAGCGGCTGAGTCCGAGCGCCGAGACGATCGGCGCGCGCCTGGCGGCCCTGCGTCGCCTGGCGCAGTGGGACGGCGCCCGTCCGGTCATCGTCACCGCGTCCATCCGCGCGGCGATCCAGCCGCTGGCCGCCGGACTGGCCGCGATCGAGCCCGTGACACTGCGGGTCGGCGGTCGCGGGCTCGAGCTGACGCAGCTCGCGGAACGCCTGGTCGAGCTCGCGTACGCCCGCGTCGACATGGTCTCCAGGCGCGGTGAATTCGCGCTGCGCGGCGGCATCCTCGACGTCTTCCCCGCCGCCGCCGAGCACCCGTTTCGCGTCGAGTTCTTCGGCGACGAGGTCGACCAGATCCGCGCGTTCGCCGTCGCCGACCAGCGGTCGATCCCGGGCGACATCGACGAGATCGTGCTCGCGCCCAGCCGTGAGCTGATCCTGACCCCCGATGTGCGCCGCCGTGCCGGGGCGCTGCGCGAAGAGCTGCCGGGTCTGTCGGGAATGCTCGAGCGGATGTCGGAGGGCATCCCCGTCGACGGCATGGAGTCGCTGATCCCCGCCCTCGTCGACGACCTCGTGCCCCTCGTGGACTACCTGCCGCGCGGTGCCGCCGTCGCCCTCGTCGATCCCGAGCGCTCGGTCGCGCGTGCCCTGACGCTGCAGGAGACCAACCGCGAGTTCCTCGAGGCCGCATGGAGCGCCGCCGTCGCCGGTGCGCAGACCCCGGTCGACCTGGGCTCCGGCGACTTCCTGACCCTCCCCGCGCTGCGCGAGGCGGCGCGGGAGCGCGGGGGCGTGTGGTGGAGCTTCAGCGCGTTCGACTCGGGGGCCGCGGATGCCGTCGCCGAGAGTGACGCGGACGACACCCTGCTCGTCGAGCGCGCGGCCGAGGCCAGTGCCACGCTGCGGGTGCCCGGTGGGGCGATGCCGTCCTTCCACGGCAACATCGACGGCGCGACCGGACACATCGCCGACCTGCTGCGGGACTCCTGGTGCGTGGTGGTCGCCGCCGGGGGATCGGGGCTCGTGGAACGGGCCCGCGACGTGCTGTCGGAGCGGGGGATCGCCGCCCGCATCGTGGACGAGCTCGACACCGAGCCCGAGGCCGGCGTCGCCCTGCTGACCCAGGCCCGCGTCGAGGCGGGCTTCCAGATGGGCGAGGCGAAGGTCGCCGTGCTCACCGAGGCGGACTTCTACGGGCGCACGATCGGCAGCGACGCCCGGGTCGTGAAGAAGCTCGCGTCGCGGCGCAAGAACGTCGTCGACCCGCTGCAGCTGAAACCCGGCGACCCCGTCGTGCACGCGACCCACGGCATCGGCCGGTTCGTCGAGCTCGTGCAGAGAGAGGTCTCGTCGGGCGGGCGCAACCCCGTCAAGAGCACCCGCGAGTACCTCGTCGTCGAGTACGCCCCGTCAAAGCGCGGCTATCCGGGCGACAAGCTCTCGGTACCCACCGACCAGCTCGACCAGCTCTCCCGCTACGTCGGCGGCGAAGCGCCGGCGCTGTCGAAGATGGGCGGGAGTGACTGGGCGCAGGCCAAGGGCCGTGCCCGCAAGGCGGTGCGCGACATCGCCGTCGAGCTGGTGAAGCTCTACTCGGCGCGCATGTCGGCCAAGGGCCATGCGTTCGGCCCCGACACCCCCTGGCAGCGCGAACTCGAAGAGGCGTTCCCCTTCGCCGAGACACCGGATCAGCTGCAGACGATCGATGAGATCAAGGCCGACATGGAACGGCCCGTGCCGATGGACCGGCTGCTCTCGGGCGACGTCGGCTTCGGCAAGACCGAGGTCGCCGTCCGGGCGGCCTTCAAGGCGATCCAGGACGGCAAGCAGGTGGCGATGCTCGTTCCGACGACGCTGCTGGTGAAACAGCACTATGAGACGTTCACCGAGCGCTTCGCGGGCTTCCCCGTCCGCACGCGTGCTCTCTCGCGCTTTCAGACCGACAAGGAGGCGCGCGAGATCCTGGCGGGCCTCAGCGACGGCTCGATCGACATGGTGATCGGCACGCACCGCATCCTCACCGAGAAGGTGAAGTTCAAGGACCTGGGCTTTCTCATCGTCGACGAGGAGCAGCGGTTCGGCGTCGAGCACAAGGACGCGATCAAGAAGCTGAAGACGGGCGTCGACATCCTCGCGATGAGCGCCACGCCGATCCCGCGCACGCTCGAGATGGCCGTCACCGGCATCCGCGAGATGTCGACGCTGCAGACCCCTCCCGAAGACCGGCACCCGATCCTGTCGTATGTCGGTCCGCGCAACGACAAGCAGGTCGCGGCCGCGATCCGCCGCGAGCTGCTGCGCGAGGGACAGGTGTTCTACGTGCACAATCGGGTGCAGTCCATCCAGCGGGTCGCGGCGCACCTCGCCGAGATCGTGCCCGAGGCGCGCATCGCGGTCGCGCACGGGCAGATGGGCGAGCATGCCCTCGAGCAGGTCGTGGACGACTTCTGGGAGCGCAAGTTCGACGTGCTCGTGTCGACCACGATCATCGAGACCGGCATGGACATCCCGAACGCGAACACGATGATCATCGACCGCGCCGACAAGTACGGGCTGTCTCAGCTGCATCAGCTGCGGGGCCGCGTGGGCCGCGCCCGTCAGCGTGCGTACGCGTACTTCCTGTACGACGAGAACAGGCCGCTGTCCGAGACAGCGGCCGACCGCCTCGAGACGATCGCCGTCAACAACGACCTGGGCTCGGGCATCCGGGTCGCGATGAAGGACCTCGAGCTGCGCGGCGCCGGCAACATGCTGGGTGCCGAGCAGGCCGGGCACATCGCCGGCGTCGGGTTCGACCTGTATCTGCGGATGATCGGCGAGGCGGTGGCGACGTTCCGCGGCGAAGAGACCGAGGGACCCACCGAGCTGCGTCTCGAGCTGCCCGTGCAGGCGCGCATTCCCGAGTCGTACATCGACAGCGAGCGGCTGCGCCTCGAGGCGTACCAGAAGCTGTCCGCGGCGGCGGGCGTGCGAGCTGCCCCCGACGCTCTCGACGGCGTCGTCGACGAGCTGCGCGACCGCTACGGCGAACCGCCTGCCGATGTCGCCGGCCTCGTCGCCGTGGCGCGCCTGCGGCGATCCGCTGCGCGGGCGGGACTCGCGGACGTGGTGGCCATGGGGCCGAACCTGCGGATCGCGCCGGCGGACCTGCCCGATTCGCGCCGGGTGCGGATGCAGCGGCTCTACCCGGGCGCCAAGCTCGTGCAGGGCGGCGACGCCCTCGTCGTGCCCCTGCCGAAGGACGGCGGAGAGCCGGTCACCGACGAGGCGCTGATCGCATGGGTGGGTCAGCTGCTCACCGCCCTGTTCCCCGAGCCCGATCCCACGCCGGAGCAGGCCGGCGCAGGCGGGTCCGCGGTCACGGATGCCGGCGAGCCGGCCCCGGCATCCTCGCCTCGCTGACGCACGAGTCCCCGCGAGGGTCCGCGCCCTCAGCTCCAGCGCGCGGCGCAGTCCCGGCAGTCGAACTCGACCGCGTCGGGCCCAGCTGCGTCGGGCCCAGCCGCGTCGGATCCTGCCGTGTCGCCGCCGCGCACCTCGTCGCCGCGTTCGAACTCGAGCACGAACCAGCCCGCCTCGGCGGCCCGCACGCGTGTCGACCCGCACTCGGGGCAGGCCTCGTCGGTCACCGCCACCGCCACCGTCGCGGTCTGTGCCGCGTCATCCCATGTCCTCATGCCCGACACGTTAGACCGGGCCGCCGACACCTGCGGCAGCGACCCGCGTCAGCCGGTGTTCTGCAGTCCGGCGGCCACCCCCGACACCGACAGCAGCAGCAGTCGCTGCAGCTCCGGTTCGGGCGCGGCGTCGTGCGGGGCGTCCCGGAGGGCCCGCAGCGCGCGCAGCTGGAGCAGCGACAGCGCGTCGACGTAGGGGCTGCGCATCTTGACCGCGCGGCCGAGGATCGGGCGGTTCGCGAGCAGCTCGTCGCCGCCGGTGATCCGGATCACCCACTCGCGCGTCAGCGCCATCTCGTCGAGGACGAGCGCCGCGAGGTCGTCGCGGTCACCGAGCGCCAGGTAGGCCCGTGCGATGCGCTCGTCCGCCTTCGCCAGGCTCATCGCGACGTTGTCGATCATCGTGCGCAGCAGCGGCCACTGCTCGTACGCCTCTCGCAGCACCGCCTCGTCGCTCACCGCGGCCAGCGCCGAGCCGAGCCCGAACCAGCCGGCGAGGTTGATGCGCGCCTGCGTCCAAGCGAAGACCCACGGGATCGCGCGCAGATCCTCGAGCGACTCCA
Organism: Microbacterium sp. LRZ72; assembly: GCF_033792225.1. Classification (NCBI taxonomy): domain Bacteria; kingdom Bacillati; phylum Actinomycetota; class Actinomycetes; order Micrococcales; family Microbacteriaceae; genus Microbacterium; species Microbacterium sp. LRZ72. The sequence goes on along the minus strand of NZ_JANGEX010000002.1, from coordinate 180,031 downwards.
CCGAGAGGCCGCGGCGCGCGGGCCGTGAACCGAGCGCGAGCAGCCCGACCTCCTCCATCGGCGTGACCGTGGCGAACCACGGCGCAAAGCCCTCCGCCTTCACCAGGTCGAAGAACCGCTGTCGCGAGGCCCGGTCCATCGTCGCGGCGACGGCGGCGTAGCGCGCCGCCGCCTCCTCGTTGCGCCGCTCGTTCGAGGGAGCCGATGCCAGCAGCGTCGCGGCCGCCACCTGGTCGATGTGGCGCATCGCGATGTGCCGGTCGCCGTAGCGGGCGAAGATCACCTCGCCCTGCTCCGTGAGCTTGAACCTGCTCTCGACCGAGTGGGGCGGCTGGGCGAGGATGGCGCTGTTGGCGGGCCCGCCCCCGCGTCCGAGCGCGCCGCCGCGCCCGTGGAAGAGCGTCAGCTCGATCCCCTCGTCCTTCGCCCACGCGCCGATCTTCGCCTGCGCCTCGTACAGCGCGAGAGTCGCCGCGACGGGACCGACGTCCTTCGAGGAGTCGGAGTAGCCGAGCATGACCTCCAGGCGCCGTCCCGTTGCAGCCAGGCGGGCGGCGAACTCGGGATGCTCGACGATCTCGGCGAGGACGCCGGGGGCGGCCTGCAGGTCGGCGAACGTCTCGAACAGCGGGATCACATCGAGCACGGGCGCCGCGGCATCCGGCCCCATGGCATGCCGGGCGAGCCGGTGCACGTTCGCGAGGTCCTCCGCCGACTGGGTGAACGAGACGATGTAGCGGCCCGCCGCACGCGGACCGAACCGCTCCTGCACGAAGGCGATGGAGCGGAAGACGTCGAGCACCTCTTCGGTCTCGTCGCTGCGCTCGTCGCCGGCCTCCAGCTGCTCGAGCACCCGGCGGTGCACCTGCGAGTGCTGACGCACCTCGAGCTCGGCCAGGTGGAATCCGAAGGTCTGCACCTGCCAGATCAGCTGCTGCAGCCCGCCGTAGGCGTGCCGCTGTGCGCCGGCGTCGATGAGCGAGTGCTGCACCGTCGTCAGGTCGGCGATCAGCTCGTCGGGGTCTCGGTAGGCCAGGTCGGCGTTGCGGGTGCGGGTCGCCTCGATGCGCCGGGCGATCAGCAGCATGATGCGGCGGTGCGGCTCGGCAGGGGAGCGCTTGGCGATGTCGGCGGCCGCGTCCTCGTCGGCGGCCCGCAGCCGGTGCCACTGCGCCGTCAGGGCCTCGCTGGGCGGGGTGGAACCGGCATCCAGGGTCAGCGATCGGCCCACGCGGGAGGTGGTGCGCTCCAGCCCGCGCAGCACGTGCTCGGCGGCGATCCCGGCCGCCTTGCGGGTGACCTTCGCGGTCACGAACGGGTTGCCGTCGCGGTCGCCGCCCACCCACGTCCCGATCCGCACGAAGGGCGTCACGAGCGGCGCGACCCGCCCCGCATCGGCTCCCTGCAGTGCGTCGTCCACGCGCCGGTACGTGTCGGGCACGGCCGTGTAGAGGGTGTCGTCGAAGACGGCCATGACGGCGCGCACCTCGTCGGTGGGAGAGGGCTTCTCGGCTCGCAGGGGAGCGGTGCGCCACAGCGTGTCGACCTCTTCGAGCATGCGCCGCCGCACGCGTCGCTCGTCGGACCCCCCGCGCGGCCCGGCGTCGACCTCGTCGAGCAGATCGGACAGGCGACGGATGCTGGTCGACACGGCGCGCCGGCGCGCCTCGGTGGGATGCGCGGTGAAGACCGGGTGAAAGCGCAGCTGTCGCAGCCGCTCGCGTGCCGACTGCTCGCCGATCTCGTCCGCCAGTCGCGTGAACGCGGCCACGATCGAGTCGGAGGACTCCTGGCGCGCGGGGTCGGCGTCGCGGGCGCGCAGGACGCGCACCCGGTGGTGCTCCTCGACCAGGTTGACCAGGTGGAAGTAGCAGGTGAAGGCGCGGGCGACCTCGGCCGCCCGCGCCACCGAGAAGCCCGCGACGATGCGCGCGGCGCGTTCGGACGCCTCGGCGGTGTGGTCGGTGTACGCCTGGATCGTGGCCGCGCGCAGCCGCTCCACGTCGTCGAAGAGACCCTCGCTGCCGCTCTCTCGCAGCACGCGCCCGAGCAGCGAGCCGAGCTCGCGGACGTCGGCTCGCATCGACTCGGGCAGCTCCTGACCGGCGTCGAACCTGCCGACGAGATCGATGGTCTCGGTGGGGGTGGGGGAGGACATGCCGACAACGCTACTGGGGTGCTGTTACGCCCTCGTCACACGCGCGACGGTAGACTGCACTCTCGGTGTGCCGGGAAGTCTGGTCGGCGGCGTGCGTGCGCGCCCACCCACCGCCCGACGGAAGGATCCGTGTGACGCTGCTCCGCTCTGCCCGCTTTCCCGCCATCGTCCTGCTCGTGGCCGCGGCCATCGGCCTCGCGACGGCGAATTCACCCCTCGGACTCGGCCTCGAGGAGCTGAAGGGCACCTACCTCGGCATCCCCGGGGTGTTCGAGATGTCGATCAGCCACTGGGTGCAGGACGGCCTGCTCGCCGTCTTCTTCTTCGTCGTCGCCGTCGAGCTGCAGTTCGAGCTGACCAACGGCGAGCTCAACTCGGCGCGCAAGGCCCTGCAGCCGGCGATCGCCGCCGCGGGTGGCGTGCTCGTCCCGATCGCGGTCTACCTCGCCTTCGCCCTCGGCTCGCCGGCGTCGGGCGGGTGGCCCATCCCGACGGCCACCGACATCGCCTTCGCCCTCGGCGTGCTCGCCGTCTTCGGCAAGGGCCTGCCCTCCGGCATCCGCATCTTCCTGCTCGCCCTCGCGATCCTCGACGACATCGTCGGCATCATCTTCATCGCGGTGCTGTTCACGAACGACGTGAACATCGGTCTGCTCGCGCTCGCGGCCGTGCTCGTCGTCGTGTTCGGTTTCCTCAGCCGGCAGCTCGATGGACGTGCGAAGCTGCCGATCGCGATCGCCCTGGTCGTTCTCGGCGCCGTCACGTGGGGCCTGGTCTACGAGTCGGGCGTGCACGCGACGATCGCGGGCGTCGCCCTGGGCCTGGCGATGGCGCAGCGCCCGGCGCTGCGCACGCGACACGAGCTCGAGCCGTGGGTCAATGCCATCGTGCTGCCGCTGTTCGCCTTCTCAGCGGCGAGCGTCGCGATCCCGGCGCTGTCGGTGTCGGAGCTCTCCCCCGCGTTCTGGGGCGTGCTCGTCGCGCTCCCGGTCGGCAAGATCATCGGCATCAGCGTGTTCGGGTGGATCTCGATGCGCATCGGCACCGGCGGGGCGGCCCCGCATCTGAGCTTCGGCGACCTGCTCGCGGCAGGAGCCCTGGGCGGCATCGGGTTCACCGTCTCGCTCCTGCTGTCCGAGCTCGCGTTCGCCGACGAGGCGTTCGTGCGCGACCAGGCGACTCTCGGTGTGCTCGCCGGGTCGGTCGTGTCGCTGCTGGTCGCGGCGGTGCTCGTATCGTGGCGGGCATGGCATTACCGGCGCAGAGCGGTGGAAGAGGCGGTCGCCTGACCCGGAGCGGCGACCCGCTCCGCGAGGCGGCCGAGGTGATGCGCGCGGTGCACGAGCGCTGCGTGTGGTCGCAGGGCATGAGCCATCGCGCGCTCGCGCCCTACCTGATCGAGGAGAGCGCCGAGCTCGTGGACGCGATCGAGCGCGGCTCGCCCGCCGAGATCCGCGAGGAGCTCGGCGACGTGCTGTGGCAGGTGCTCTTCCACGCCCAGATCGCCGCGCGGGCCGGCGCCGAACACGATGGCTCCGGTGATCCAGTCGGCGACTCGGCGGCCTTCGACATCGACGATGTGGCCCGCGACCTGACCGCGAAGATGGTGCACCGGCATCCGCATGTCTTCGGCGACGCCATCGCCCGCACTCCCGACGAGGTGCTCGTGCTCTGGAACGCGGCGAAGGCCGAAGAGAAGCGCGAGCGGCGCAGCGCGCTCGAGGGCATCGCCCCCGGCATGCCCTCGCTCGCCCTGGCCCAGAAGATGCTCGGCCGCGGCGCGGCGGTCGGCGCATCGCCGCCCCCGCTGAACCCCCCGGTCGTTGAGCGAGCGGAGCCCTCGGTCGTTGAGCGAGCGGAGCGAGACGAAACGACACCCCCGCCCCTCACGTCCGAGGCTCAGCTCGGCGACGAGCTGCTGCGGCTCGTCGCCGTGGCCCGCGAGCGTGGCTGGGACGCCGAGCGTGCCCTGCGCGAGCGCCTGCGCACCCTCGAGACCGACATCCGCGCCGCCGAATCGCGCTGACCCGGCCAGCCCCGGGCGACCTGCGCGGGTGCCGCCCGGCCGGATGGGAGGATGGGGGAGTGCCATCCGTGAATCCGCCGCGCGGCATGCGCGACTTCCTCCCCGCCGACAAGGCCCGCCGCGAGCGCGTGCTCGCCGTCATCCGCGACCGCTACCGCGCGCACGGCTTCGACGAGATCGAGACCCCCGTGGTCGAGGACTACGCGCGTCTGCATGCAGGCCTCGGCGGCGACAACGAGAAGCTCTCGTTCAGCGTGCTCAAGCGCGGACTCGATGCCGACGGCATCCGCGCCGCCGCCGACGACCCCGCCGCGCTCGCCGACCTCGGCCTGCGCTACGACCTGACCGTGCCGCTCGCCCGGTTCTACGCCAGCCACCGGGGCGAGCTGCCGGCCGTGTTCCGCGCGATCCAGATCGCCCCGGTCTGGCGCGCCGAGCGCCCGCAGAAGGGGCGCTACCGCCAGTTCGTGCAGTGCGACATCGACATCATCGGCGATGCGACCGCGCGCGCCGAGGCCGAGCTGATGGCGGCGAGCCTCGATGTGCTCGCGGCCCTCGGCCTGCGCGAGGCGAGCGTCCGGGTCAACGACCGGCGGGTGCTCGAATGGATGCTGGCGAGCTTCGGCTTCGCCGACGCCGACCTGCCGGCCGTGCTGATCACGATCGACAAACTCGACAAGGTGGGGCCGGCGGGGGTCGTGTCCGAACTTCGCGAGCGCGGGGCGGAGGCCGCCGCCGTGTCGGCCCTCGAGGCGTTCCTCGCGCGTCCGCAGCCGGCCGCGGAGGCGCCCTACGGCGAGAGCGAGATCCGCGCCGCGCTGCCGCAGGGAGCGCCCGACGACGTCATCGCCCACCTGGTCGCGCTCGGTGATTCCGTCGCCCAGGCGCGGGCGGCGTCGGGGGAGGGCGTGGATGCCGCGGTGCCGCTCGTGTTCGACCCGTTCCTGGTGCGCGGCATGGGCTACTACACCGGCACGATCTTCGAGCTCGCCCACCCCGCGGTGGGCTTCTCGCTCGGCGGCGGCGGACGCTACGACGGCATGATCGGACGCTTCCTCGGGCAGGAGGTGCCGGCGGTGGGCTTCTCGATCGGCTTCGAGCGGATCGTCGACATGGTGGCCCGCGACGAGCAGCCGGCCGCATCCGCCGTCGTGCTCGTGCACGATCGCGACGTGCCGGTCGCCGACCTGCTGCGGGTGAAGGCCGCCCTCATCTCCGGCGGGTCGCGCGTGCGGCTCGAGACGCGCACGAAGAACCTCAAGGCGCTGCTCGAGCGTGCGGCATCCGACGGCTACACCGCCTTCGCCACCGTCTCGGCGGGAACGACGGCCGACGGGCTCGACCTCAAGCCCCTCGGCTGACTCACCCTGTGTCGCCGGCACACGCTCTGGCTAGACTGCACGCGGGCCGACGACGCTCTCATCCACCTTCAGCTCACGAACAAGGAGCAACCAACCGTGGCACTCATCGAGGCAGTAGGCGCTCGCGAAATCCTCGATTCGCGAGGAAACCCGACGGTCGAAGTGGAGGTGCTCCTCGACGACGGCATCGTGCAGCGTGCGGCCGTGCCCTCCGGCGCGTCCACGGGCGCCTTCGAGGCGTACGAGCTGCGTGACGGCGACAAGGACCGCTACGGCGGCAAGGGCGTGCAGAAGGCCGTCGCCGCCGTCATCGACGAGCTCGGGCCCGCGATCGAGGGCATCGACGCGAGCGAGCAGCGCGTCATCGACGAGGTGCTGATCGCCACCGACGGCACCGAGAACAAGAAGCGCACCGGTGCCAACGCGATCCTGGGCGTCAGCCTCGCCGTCGCGAAGGCGGCCGCCGACAGCGCCGATCTGCCGCTGTTCCGCTACCTCGGCGGCCCGAATGCGCACGTGCTCCCCGTTCCGCTGCTGAACGTCATCAACGGCGGGGCGCACGCCGACACCGGCGTCGACATCCAGGAGTTCTTCCTCGTCCCGCACGGGGCCGACACCTATGCCGAGGCGCTGCGCTGGGGCACCGAGACCTACCACGTGCTCAAGGGCGAGCTGAAGGCGGGCGGCTTCGCCACGGGCCTGGGCGACGAGGGCGGCTTCGCGCCCGACCTGCCCAGCAACCGCGAGGCGCTCGACTTTCTGCTCAAGGCGATCGAGAAGGCCGGCTACACCCCGGGCTCCGACATCGCGGTCGGCCTCGACGTCGCGGCGACGGAGTTCTACCGCGACGGCGCGTATCACTTCGAGGGCAAGACCTGGAGCGCCGAGTCGCTCACCGACTACTACGACGAGCTGCTCGCCAACTACCCGCTCGTCACCATCGAGGACGCGCTGAGCGAGGACGACTGGGACGGCTGGAAGGCCGCGACCGATCGCCTCGGCGCCAAGGTGCAGCTGGTCGGCGACGACCTGTTCGTGACCAACCCCGCGCGCCTCGCGGACGGGATCGCCCGCGGCGTCGGCAACTCGCTGCTGGTCAAGGTCAACCAGATCGGCACGCTGTCCGAGACCCTGGATGCCGTCAGCCTGGCGCACCGCTCCGGATACACCGCGATGCTCTCGCACCGTTCGGGCGAGACCGAGGACACCACGATCGCCGACCTCGCGGTGGCCACCAACGCGGGTCAGATCAAGACCGGCGCGCCCGCCCGCAGCGAGCGGATCGCGAAATACAATCAGCTTCTGCGCATCGAGGAGGAGCTGGGCGAGGCGGCGGAGTTCGCCGGTCGCGGCGCCTTCCCGCGCTACAAGGGCTGAGCGACACACGCATACGTGCGAGGAGGGGGGAGTCATGGCGAGACGGCCGGCTCCCCCCTCCGGCATGTTCGGCGGCGACGCGCCGCCCCCGGCGGCCGCACCGGGCCGCCGGCCTCCGGCCGCGGCGGTGCGGGGACGGCGTGAGCGGCGGGCGCGGCCGCCGCGGCGCCAGGTCGACGTGCGGGAGTGGCTCGGCGGCATCCGTCTGTCGGGCTTCATGGTCGTGATGCTGGGGCTCGTGGTGCTCGCGGCCTTCGTGCTCATGCCGACGTTCGGCACGTTCGTGCAGCAGCGACAGCGCATCGCCGCGCTGGAGCAGTCGGTGCAGGCCGGGCAGGACGAGGTCGAGCAGCTCGAGGCGCAGCGGGAGCGCTGGAGCGATCCCGCCTACATCACGACGCAGGCGCGGGAGCGGCTGTACTACGTGCGGCCCGGTGAGGTCGTCTACCTCGTGCAGAACGACCTCGACGAGCAGCTGCAGCCGACGGCCGACGAGCCGGTGAGCGCCGACATCACGCAGACGCGCACCGACTGGATGTCGCAGCTGCTGGCATCGGTCACCGCCGCGGGGGTCGCGGGCACGATCCGGCCGGCTCCCTGACGGTCGGGCGGTGCGCTCGGCGCCGCGCTCCGGGGGACGCTCAGGCTGCTCCGTGCCGGCCCCCGATAGCCTGAGGGCATGATCTTCCGTCCCGGCGCGCCCGCGCCCACCGAGGCCGAGCTCGCCGTCGTGCAGGCCCAGCTGGGTCGTCCCGCGCGCGGCGTCGCGGCGATCGCCGCGCGCTGCGTGTGCGGCAACCCCACGGTGGTCCAGACGGCGCCGCGGCTCGCCGACGGCTCGCCGTTCCCCACCTTCTACTACCTCACGCATCCCGCGGCGACCGCGGCCATGAGCGAGCTCGAAGCCACGCACGTGATGGCCGAGCTGCAGGACGAGCTCTCGGCCGACGCCGGGCTGCAGCAGGAGTACGCGCGAGCGCACCGGGCCTACCTGGCCGACCGGGCCGCGTACGGCGACGTGCCCGAGATCGAGGGCATCTCGGCCGGGGGGATGCCCACTCGCGTCAAGTGCCTGCACGCGCTGGCCGGACACGCGCTCGCAGCGGGTCCGGGCGTCAATCCGATCGGCGATCGTGCCCTCGCGCGATCACGCTGGTCGCCCGACCGCTGCGCGTGCGCGGAACCCGGATCGGCGGCATGAGGGCCGGCCGTGCGATCGTCGCGGTGCTCTGCGCAGCGGCGCTGTCGCTGACCGCGACGGCACCGGCCGCGGCGACGCCGCGCGGCGACGCGTCGCACGCGGGCATCGAGGCGGCCCACGCCGTGCCGGCGTTCGCCGACGACCCGGACGACCCGGTGCGCGAAGCGGAGTACTGGCTCGACTCGCTCGGCGTGCGCGAGGCCTGGGAGACCACTCGTGGCGCAGGCCAGACGATCGCGATCATCGACACCGGGATCGGGGCGGGCCCGCCCGAGTTCGACGGCGCGGTCGCCGGCGGCACCGACGTCTCGGGCGCGGGCACACCGGACGGGCGCACTCCCGTCGGTGCGCTCGACTCGAACCACGGCTCGTGGGTGGCCTCGCTCGCGGCTGCGCGCGGGACCGGCGATGGCGAGGGCATGGTGGGCGTCGCCCCCGAGGCATCGCTGCTGTCGGTGTCGGTCGGCTTCGGGGGCGCGGCGCAGACGCCGTTCGTCGAGCAGGTGGCCGACGGCATCCGCTGGGCGGTCGACAACGGGGCGACGGTGATCAACCTGTCCTTCACGACGAACACCCTCGATTGGGATCCGCTCTGGGACGACGCGTTCGAGTACGCGTACGACAACGACGTGGTGGTGGTGGTCGCCGCCGGCAACCGGGGCAGCGGCACGACCCGCGTGGGCGCTCCCGCCACCATCCCGGGCGTGCTCACCGTGGCCGGCGTCGACCCCGACGGCACGGCCAGCGTCGACGCGTCGACGCAGGGCATCACCATCGGCGTCTCGGCGCCGAGCGAGGATCTGCTCGGGGTCTCGGCCGACGGTCGCATCGTGCGCTGGAGCGGCACGAGCGGTGCGGCGCCGATCGTCGCGGGCATCGCGGCACTGGTGCGGTCCGCGCACCCGGGCGCCGACGTCGCGAACGTCATCAACCGGCTCGTCGAGACGGCCGCGCCCGCTCCCGATCAGTCCGATCGACCCGACCCGCTCTATGGGTACGGCATCGTGGATGCCGCCGCCGCGGTCTCGGGGTCCGTCCCACAGGTGACCGAGAACCCGATGGGCAGCCTGGCGGAGTGGATCCGCATCTATCGCCGTGCGGAGGTGAACCCCGAGCCCGAGCAGACGACCGAGGAGGTCGTGATCCCGGAGCTGCCGCCGCGTGAGGGACCCACGCGCGGCGATTCCGCGCTGCTGCCTTCCGAAGACAGTCTGCGGTATGGGACACTGCCCCTCGTCGCGACGACCGTCGCTGGTATCCTGGTCGCGCTTGGCGTCACCGCAGCCGCCCGCTTCGCCAGATCGACGCGCGCATCGCGCACGCCGGACCGCACCACCGCCAAGGAGTCGCCCTCATCGTGAGCACCGCCACGTCTGAAGCCGTCGCACGCACCGACACCCCCCGCATCCTCGTCGTCGGGGGAGGATACGCGGGCTTCTACACGGCGTGGAAGCTCGAGAAGCAGCTGCGCCGGGGCGAGGCAGAGGTGACGATCGTCGACCCGCTGCCGTACATGACCTACCAGCCCTTCCTTCCCGAGGTCGCGGCCGGGGGCATCGAGGCACGTCACTCGGTCGTCGCCCTGCGCCGGCACCTCAACCGCACCCGCGTGCTCACGGCCAAGGTGACGGGCATCGACCACGCGAACCGCGTCGCGACGGTCACCGCCGACACCGGGGACACCTGGCAGGAGGAGTACGACCAGATCATCGTGACGGCGGGGGCCGTCTCGCGCACGTTCCCCATCCCGGGCATCGCCGAGAACGCGATCGGGCTGAAGACCATCGAAGAGGCGGTCGCCATCCGCGATCGTCTGATGTCCAACTTCGACAAGGCCGCGCTTCTGCCGCCCGGCCCCGAGCGCGACCGTCTTCTGACGGTCATCGTGGTCGGGGGCGGCTTCGCCGGCATCGAGATCTTCGCCGAGCTGCGGTCGCTGGCGTCGTCGCTGCTGCGCGAGTATCCGCAGCTGACGTTCGACGACACGCACTTCCACCTGATCGAGGCGATGGGGCGCATCATGCCCGAGGTCTCGATGAAGACCAGCGAGAAGGTGCTCGCCAACCTCGCCAAGCGAGGCGCCTACGTGCACCTCGACACGCAGGTCAAGGGCGCGCTCGACGGAAACGTCGAGCTCTCGACCGGCGAGACCTTCGCGTCCGACATCATCGTGTGGACGGCCGGCGTGATGGCCAACCCGCAGGTGGTGCGGGGCAGCGACCTCCCCGTCGAGGAGCGCGGCCGCATCCGCACCCGCCCCGACCTGCGCGTGGGGTCCGATGAGGAGATCGTCGAGGGCGCCTGGGCCGCCGGCGATGTGTCGGCCGTTCCCGACCTCTCGGGCGGCGGCGTGGGCGGCTACTGCGTGCCGAACGCCCAGCACGCCGTGCGTCAGGGCAAACTGCTGGCACAGAACGTGACGGCCGTGCTGCGCGGCGAGGAGCCGCGCGACTACTTCCACAAGAACCTCGGTGCCGTCGCGGGGCTCGGGCTCTACGAGGGCGCATTCCAGAAGGGAAATATCGGCTTCACCGGTCTTCCCGCCTGGCTGGCGCACCGCGGGTACCACGGCCTGGCCATGCCGACGTGGGAACGCAAGTGGCGCGTGCTGTGGGGCTGGTGGAACAACTTCTGGCTGGGGCGCGACCTCGTCAACCTGCAGGCCGTGCAGAATCCACGCTACGTGTTCGAGGAGTTCGCCGCGCGCCCGCGCCCGCCGCAGCCCGCCGTCACGCCGCCGGCCGAGCCCCGCAACTCCGCCAAGAAGGCCGAGAGCGAAAAGACCGCCTGAGTCGCCTGCCCGCGCGCCGGGGAGCATGATGCACGGGCATACGTCTCGTGATCGATACCGTGGGACGTATGCCCGAACTCCCCCCGCGCGCGCCCCTGCACGCCGTCTTCGTCGTGGGCACGCGCCCCGAGGCGATCAAGATGCTGCCCCTCATCGTCGCCGTGCGCGGCAGCTCCCGATTCGAGCCCGTGGTGGTCTCGACCGGGCAGCATGCGGAACTCGTCGCCCGCGTGCTGCAGATCGGCGGCATCGAACCCGACGTGACGTTCGAATTGCCGCCCGCCCCGCGCACGCTCAACGAGCTGTACGCCGCGGTGCTGGTGGACCTCGAGCGCTACATGCACGACCGATTCGGACCGCCCGCGCCGCCCAGTGAGGCGCCGTACTCGACGGGCTATCCGGCGGCGTGCTTCGTGCACGGCGACACGTCGAGTGCCGCGGCCGCCGCGCTGGCTGCGTTCCATCTGCACCTGCCCGTCGTTCATGTCGAAGCCGGACTGCGCACGAACGACACGCTCTCGCCGTTTCCCGAGGAGCTGAACCGCCAGCTCATCAGCCGCATCGCCGCCTGGCATCTGGCACCCACCGAGCACAACAAGGAGAACCTCATCCGGGAGGGGATCCGCGCCGGCAAGGTGTTCGTGACCGGCAACACGGCGATCGACGCGCTGCACATCGCCGCGCAGCTCGAGCTGCCCTTCGGCGACCCGCAGCTGGCCGACATCGAAGCCGACGAGCGCATCCGCGTCGTGGCGGTGACCGCGCATCGGCGCGAGAACTGGGGCGAACCCCTCGAGCGCGTCGCGGAGGCCGTCGGCATCCTGGCCGAGAGCCACCGCGACGTGCGGTTCGTCGTGGCGCTGCACCCCAACCCGGATGTCGCGGTCGTGATGCGACGGCGTCTGACGGACGAGCCGAACGTGTCGCTCGTCGGGCCGATGGGCTATGCGCAGTTCGCTCGACTGCTCGCCCGCTCCGCCATCGCGATCACCGACTCCGGCGGCATCCAGGAGGAGGCGCCCTCCCTCGGCACGCCCGTCGTGTGCGTGCGCGAGAGCACCGAACGGCAGGAGGGGGTGGATGCCGGCACCGTGCATCTGGTCGGCACCGACACCGAGCGCATCGTCGCGGTCGCCGGGCGGCTGCTCGATGACCCCCGCGCGCACGCACGCGCGGCGACGGCGCGCAACCCCTACGGCGACGGCCACGCGGCGCAGCGGATCGTGCGCGGCATGGAGCACCTGATCTTCGACACCCGCCCGCCGCAGCCGTTCGGGCCGCCCGGATTCGATCGGCGCGCCGTGCTGCACGCCGCCGGCAGCGAGGACCCGGTCGAGGTCGGCTGGGTGCATCCCTGGGGCGAGCAGTGGTGAGCGGTCTGCACAGCGCGGGGCCCCGGCGATGATCGGCGATCTGTTCAGCCCGCTGCCGATCTGGGCGCAGGTGCTCTTCTGGGTCGTCTTGGGCATCATCGTCTGCTCGCTCATCTCCATCGTCACTCTGCTTGCGGCGGCGGGACGCTTCGCCGCCCTCACCCGGCGCCGCGAACGGGACGCCCTCGCCCGGCGACCGGAGGGGGCGCCGCCGGACGAATCCCGTTTTCTCTGGGTCTTCGTGGTCCCGGCGCTGAACGAAGAGGTGACGATCGCCGACAGCATCGCCCGCCTGCGCGCCACGAACGCGACCGACGCGGTGTTCCTCGTCATCGACGACGGCTCCACCGACGCCACCGGCGAGATCCTCGCATCGATCGACGACCCGCGGCTGAGCGTGCTGACCCGCACCCCGCCCGACGCGCGCCAGGGCAAGGCCGCGGCACTGAACGCGGGCTACCGGCACGTGCGCGAGCACCTGCTCACCCAGCCCCGCTACGCCTCCTTCACCGCGGATCGGGTGATCATCGTGGTCGTCGACGCCGACGGCAGGCTCGATGCGAACGCGCCGGATGCCGCGGCGCGGCAGTTCGCCGACGGCGGGGTGGGCGGCGTGCAGACGCTCGTGCGCATCTACAACCGCCGTGGATGGCTCACGTGGGCGCAGGACGTGGAGTTCTCGTCGTTCGGCCTGGTCTATCAGGCGGGCAGGTCGTGGTGGGGCACGGCGAACATGGGGGGCAACGGCCAGTTCACCCGGCTCGCGGCGCTCGAGAGCGTCGATGCGGGGGAGGGCCCATGGCGGGATCGGCTGACCGAGGACCAGGACCTCGGGGTGCGCATGATCCAGGCCGGCTGGGCGTCGGTGCACGTCAACGACGTCTCGGTGGACCAGCAGGGCCTGAACTCGGTGCGCCGGCTGTATCGCCAGCGTGTGCGCTGGGCGCAGGGCGCGTGGCAGGCGTTCAGCCTGCTCGGCGGCGTCGCCCGCCCGCGTCTGCCGTTGCCGGCGCGGGTGGATGCCGTCTGGTACCTGCTCACGCCCGCGCTGCAGCTGCTGACGGGGGTGGCTTTCGTCACGTCGATCGTGCTGGCGCTCGCGGAGGGGTTCACCTATCGGCCCACCCACTGGTGGGTGCTCGTCTTCTTCATCGGCCTGTCCTTCGGGCCGGGCGTGGCGTCGCTCGCGCTGCGGGGGCGCCGCTGGTGGTCGCCGTTCGCCGCGCTGGTGCTCGTCATCCCCTACACGCTCTATTCGTGGGTCGTCTTCCCCGTGCTCGCCGTGGCCCTCATCCGGCAGGCGGCGGGTCGCACCTCGTGGGCGAAGACGGCTCGCGAGAGCACGGGGCCGGCGACGGACGGGTCGGCGGGCGCAGCGTCGGAGCACGCGGCACCGGCGGCATCCGCCCGCGTCGGCGATACTGAGTGAGGCGCCACCGACTCGACAGCGCGGCGCCCCCGTAGCCCAATCGGCAGAGGCAGGCGACTTAAAATCGCTTCAGTCCGGGTTCGAATCCCGGCGGGGGCACGGCTCCCGCCCGCGGATGCTCGGCGGGCGGTCAGCCCCGCTCGGTAGGATGGGCGGGTCCGCTTCCGGTCGTGCAGGAGAACTCCAATGTGGGAATGGCTCATCCCCGTCCTGATCGTCGTCGCGCTCGTCGCGATCGTCGGCATCTACCTCTGGGCGACGTACAACTCGCTCGTCCAACTCAAGATCCGCGTCGATGAGGCGTGGAGCGACATCACGGTGCAGCTCAAACGCCGCGCCGACCTGATTCCACAGCTCGTCGACACGGTCAAGGGCTACGCCGCGCATGAACGCGGGGTCTTCGAGAACGTGACGAAGGCGCGGGCCGAGACGATGTCGGTCGAGACGCCCGCCGAGGCGGGGGTCGCCGAGGGTCACATGCAGCAGGCGCTCAAGTCGCTGTTCGCCGTGGCCGAGGCATACCCGCAGCTGCAGGCGAGCCAGAACTTTCTGCAGCTGCAGCAGTCGATCGTCGACACCGAAGACAAGATCCAGGCCTCGCGCCGGTTCTACAACGGCGGCGTGCGCGAGCTCAACACCAAGATCCGCGTCTTTCCGAACAACCTCTTCGCCCGCAACCTCGGATTCACCGAGCGGGAGTTCTTCGAGGTCGAGGACGGCGCGGCGATCTCCGAGCCGCCGCGCGTGCAGTTCTGATCCGTCCGGTCGGCTAGAGGGGGCGCGTGTACTCGGCCATCGCGCGCAACAAGCGCAACACATGGTTCATCCTGATCGGCTTCGTGCTGGTGCTCGGCCTGCTGGGTCTTGTCGGCGGCTGGCTCGCCGGCAACAACTGGTGGATCACCGGGGGCGTCGTGATCGGTGCCGGTGCCTACGCCGCCTTCCAGTACTTCTTCGCCGGACGTGAGGCGCTCGCCATGGCCGGGGCGGTGCAGATCGAGAAGTCCGATGATCCGCGCCTCTGGAACACGATCGAGAACCTCTGCATCACCACCGGCACGCCGATGCCCAAGGTCTACGTCGTGGAGGACGACGCTCCCAACGCCTTCGCCACAGGGCGCAAGCCCGAAGAGGCCGCGATCGCCGTGACCACGGGCCTGCGCCGCATCATGACCGATCGGGAGCTCGAGGGCGTGCTGGCGCACGAGCTCGCGCACATCCGCAACTACGACATCCGGGTCTCGCTGCTCGTCTTCGGCCTGGTCGTCGCCGTCGGCCTGATCGCCGACATCCTCATGCGCATGGCCTTCTTCGGCGGCATGCGCCGGGGCGGCAACAATCAGGCGCAGCTGGTGTTCATGCTCTTCGGCATCGTCGCCGCGATCGTCGCGCCGCTGCTGGCGGGTGTGGTCCAGGCGGCCATCTCGCGGCAGCGCGAGTACCTCGCCGACGCCACCGGCGCGCTGACCACCCGCGACCCGGAGGGCCTGGGATCGGCGCTGGCGAAGCTGCAGGAGCACGCGCAGCCCATGCGCAAGGCGAACTCGTCGATGGCGCACCTGTGGATCTCGAACCCCTTGCGTGCGAACTCGCTGAACCGGCTCTTCGCGACGCACCCGCCCATCCCGGACCGCATCGAGCGCCTGCACGAGATCGGCGGACGCTTCTAGCCGCTCGCGCGCGCCCTCACCAGACCTGCAGCACCATCTCGTCGCCGGCGAACAGCAGCGCACCGCGCACGGTCCAGTCGTCGTCACGATAGGTGACGGATGCCGGGGCACCCTCCCGGTCGGTGCCGGTCACCGTCACGACGTAGTCGCCGCCGGTGGCGAGGAACGAGGAATCCTCGGCCGCGAGCTCGAGCTGCGGCATCCGGTCGATGCGGTAGGCGAAGTCGTCCGCCGTCGCGAGCTCGGCTCCCCACGGGATGCGGATGCCGCACCCCTCGGGCACGCTCGCCGCACCGCCGGCGCAGTCCTCGAGATAGTCCTCCAGCCCGCTCTGCGCGAGCGGCTGCGCCTGGTCCGTGACGTCCGGTTCGATCGTGATCTCGCTCTCGTCGCCCGGCAGCGCGACGGTCTCGGCGCCGCCGCTCAGCACCTGGGCGGGCGCGGGAGAGACGGGGTATCGCGCGGGCAGCACCGCGACGGGCTCGCCCGCGACGACGAGGGCATCGCCGAGCCGCACGGCATCGCCGCGCGTGGTCCCGGCGGTCACGGCCGCCAGGGCCTCCCCGCCCAGCACCCATCCGTCGTCCTCGCGCACCAACGGCACCTCGAAACTGCGGCGCTCGCCGCCCAGGTCCGCGGAGGCGCGCACCGCCACGCGGCCCGCGCGCTGCTCACCGACCTCTTCGACGCGCGGTTCGGCGATCGTCTCGCTCGCCCCCGCGTAGGCGGCCGTGAGCACGTCGCGCTCGTCGGCCGACAGCTCGTCCGGCAGCATCCGCTCGATCGACGTCACATCGGATGCCGCGAGAGCCTCGAGATACCGCGCCGCGGCGTCGCGGGCGCTCGGCGGCTGCGACAGCAGCCACCACGCGATCAGCGCGGCAGCGATGCCGGCGACGACGACTCCGCCGCCGACGAGAGCGAATATCCTGCCGCGTGTCACGGGTCCACCGTAGCCGGGCCGGGCGCGGTCGGGCGGCCGGCGCAGGGGCGTGCGTGCGTGAGGACTTTCGCGCGAGGCGAGGACTTTCTGCGTGCGAGAGGCCTCTTGTGGCGCGAGAGTCCTCCTCTCGCGCGGGGGCGCGGGAGCCATGCGGCGCGCCGTGCCGCGACGGGCCGGGTTCCCGCTTGCGCGGGCGCCTGATCCCGTCGATGCCGACGGCCGCATGGTGCGGCTCCTAGAATTGGCGCGTGAACGAATCCGCGCCCCCGCCCCGCCGCCGGCTCGCCGACGCGCTGCGCGAGCGCACGGTGACGTCGGATCTCACACCCGCCATCCCGCGCGGCCTGCGTCTGGCGACGGCATATGCCTGGCGCTTCCTGGTGATCGCGGGTGCCGCGGCCGTCGCCATCTTCCTGATCATCCAGCTCAAGCTGCTCGTCGTCCCGCTCCTCATCGCGATCCTCCTCACCGCGCTGCTCTGGCCCGGATTCACCTGGATGCTGCGGCACCGCGTGCCGCGCTGGATCGCGATCGTCGTCGCCGTGCTGGTCACCCTCGCGATCGTCAGCGGCCTGATGTGGCTCGTGATCTGGCAGGTGTCGAGCGAGTGGGCGAGTGTGCAGGGGCGCACGGTGGACGCCGTGCTCGAGCTGCGCCAGTTCCTCATCGACGGCCCCCTGCACCTCACCCCGCAGCAGATCGACGTCTGGCTCGCGCAGGGCTGGCAGCTGGTGCAGCAGCAGGCCGAGCTGCTGCTCTCGGGGGCCGTGGCCTTCGGGTCCACACTCGGGCACGTCGCGGCCGGAGCGCTGCTGGCGCTGTTCATCCTGCTCTGCACGCTCGCCGACGGCGGCGGGATCTGGCGCTGGACGGTGCGCCTGTTCCCGCATGATGCCCGTCCCGCCGTGGACGGCGCCGCCCGTGCCGGGTGGAAGACCGTCGTCAACTACGCCCGCACGCAGCTGCTCGTCGCCACGATCGACGCCGTCGGCATCGGTCTCGGCGCGTTCCTGCTGGGGGTGCCCCTCGCGATCCCCATCGCCGTGCTCGTGTTCCTCGGTGCGTTCGTGCCGTTCATCGGAGCGATCGTCACCGGGGCCGTCGCCATCTTCCTCGCGCTGGTCTACAACGGCCCGTGGATCGCCTTCTGGATGCTGGTCGTCGTCCTCGTCGTGCAGCAGCTCGAGAGCCATGTGCTCCAGCCGCTGCTGATGGGGTCGGCGGTCAAGGTCCACCCGCTCGCCGTGGTGCTGGTCGTCGCGGGCGGCGCGATGATCGGCGGCATCCCCGGCGCGCTGTTCGCCGTTCCCCTCGCGGCGTTCGTCAACGTCGTCGCCGTCTACATCGGCCAGCGAGGCTGGGAGAGACCGGGCCCCGTCTCTGCCGATCTGATCTGGAGCACCGTTCCCCGAACCAGGAGGTCTCGATGACCGTTCCCGATGTCGCTACCGATCTGCCGACCCTGGCGGAGTTCGAAGACGCCGCGCAGTTCCTGAGCGACGTGATCGGCCACACGCCGCTGGAGTACTCGAAGCACCTCACAGAGGTGCTCGGCGTGCCGGTGCGGCTCAAGCTCGAGAACCTGCAGCGCACGGGGTCCTTCAAAATCCGTGGCGCGGCATACCGGCTCAGCCGGCTCACGGCGGAGGAGCGCTCCCGCGGGGTCGTGGCGGCATCGGCCGGCAACCACGCGCAGGGAGTGGCTCTGGCGGCGCAGGAGCTCGGCATCCCCGCGACGATCTTCATGCCCATGGGCGTGCCGGTCCCCAAGCTGCTGGCCACGCGCGGGTACGGCGCCGATGTCATCCTCGAGGGCGACACGGTGGAGACGCCCCTGCGGCTCGCGAGCGAGTTCGCGGAGCGCACCGGAGCGGTGCAGATCCACCCGTTCGATCACCGCGACATCGTCGTGGGGCAGGGCACCCTGGGGCTCGAGATCGTGGAGGACATGCCCGAGGTCGAGACGGTGCTCGTCGGCATCGGCGGGGGAGGGCTCATCGCGGGTGTCGCCGGTGCGGTGAAAGCGCGGGCGGCCGCGGCGGGCCGCACCGTGCGTGTCATCGGGGTGCAGGCCGAGAACGCGGCGCCCTATCCCGAGTCCCTCGAGCAGGGGCGACCCGTCGAGGTGCAGACCAGCCCGACGATCGCCGACGGCATCATGGTCGGGCGCCCCGGCGATGTGCCGTTCGCGATGATCCGCGAGCTCGTCGACGAGGTCGTGACCGTCACCGACGACGACATCGCCCGGGCCATGCTCGTGCTGCTCGAGCGCGCAAAGGTCGTCGTCGAGCCCGCGGGAGCCGTCGGCGTCGCCGCGATCCTCGCCGGCAAGGTTCAGCCGACGGGGCCGACGGTCGCCGTGCTCTCCGGTGGCAACATCGACCCGCTGCTGCTGCAGCGCGTCGTGGCGCACGGCCTGGCGGCATCCGGTCGCTACATGACGATGCGCATTCCTCTGCCCGACCGGCCCGGCCAGCTCTCCCGGGTGTCCGAGCTGCTCGCCGAGGCGGGCGCGAACGTCATCGAGGTGCTGCACACCCGGCATGGCCAGGGGCTGCAGATCAGCGAGGTCGTCTTGCAGATCAGCGTTGAGACGCGGGGCGAGGACCACAAGGTCCTGACGCTTGCGACGCTCGAGAGCGCCGGATTCCGTCCGATGGTCGTGCCGGACTGACCTGGTTCGCGCTCAGCGGCCGTCGTAGGTCTCGACGGCGATGATCTCGACCGGGATCTCCCGGCCGTTCGGCGTCTCGTAGCTCGAGGTGTCGCCCTCGCGCAGACCCAGGATGGCGGCCCCCAGGGGGCTCGCCTCGCTGTAGACATCCAGCTCGGAATCGCCGGCCAGCTCTCGGTTGGCCAGCAGGAAGCGCAGTTCACGGCCGGCGACCTTCGCGCGCACGACGGTGCCGGGCTGCACGACCCCGCCGGAGTCGGGGGCGTCTCCCACGGATGCCGACGCGAGCAGCTGCTTGAGACTGTGGATGCGTGCCTCTTGGCGGCCCTGTTCGTCCTTCGCGGCGTGGTACCCGCCGTTCTCCTTCAGGTCACCCTCTTCACGCGCCGCCTCGATGCGCTTGGCGATCTCTTCGCGGCCGACCGTCGAGAGCTGGTCGAGCTCTGCCTTGAGACGGTCGTACGCATCCTGGGTGAGGAAGGTGACCGGTGCGTCATTCGACACGGTTTCTCCTTCGTTCGAGGATCGGGCGCCGATCGCTCGGCGCAGAGGGCTGGATAGACCAAAACGCCCCGGCAACCTGCCAGGGCGTCGATCAGGAGTTTAGGCGACCCAGCACGCGTTCACCAAACCTGTCGTCGCGAGTGCCACCGTCGGCACACTCTCGCGAAAACTCCGGGTCGTCTCGCCGTTCGGCGGGTAGACGAAGACGCGCCAGCCCACGACGCCGAACTCCTCGTCGAGGGCCTCGACGGCGCAGGCGATGGCACGATCCGCCGGTCCGCTGGTCTGGAAGGCGACCTCGACGCTTCGTTCGTCCGTCACCTCGTATCCGAGGTCGTCGGCCCGCACGCTGCCCTGCGAGGTGGCGAGGGCGAACCAGCCGACCACGACGGCCGCGACCGTGATCGCCGCGACGCCCGCGATCACGCGGACACGGCGACGCTGCGGCGTGCGGCCATAGCGCAGGTCGAGTCTCGAGGGTTCGGCGCGGGAGCGCGCCGAGAGGGGTGGGGGCGCGGGGGAGGAAGCGGTCACGGGAGCTTTCGTGGCGGGCGGTAGGCTGGAATCTCCAGGCTACGCGCTGTGCGTGCGGGGAGGAGGGCATGCCGATGATCGCGTCTGCGACGACCGCGATCGCCTTCGCGGCGATCCCTTCCGCCATTGGCACGCCGTCGCCGACGACCCCGCCCGACGAGCTGGTGACCCCGGGCTTCGCCGGATTCGCCGTCATCGTCATCCTGGTCATCGCGGTCATCGTGCTGATCGCCGACATGCTTCGGCGCGTGCGCCGCACCCGCTACCGCGCCGAGATCGACGAACGCCTCGACGCCGAACAGAACCAGGGCGCGGGCACGAGCGAAGAGTCGGCGGCGGATGACGCCGAGCCTGACGGCCCCGACGGCGGTGCCGCCGGTCCGTCCGGACGTTGAGCGGGCGCAGCGAGACGAAGTGCCCCCGGGCGTTGAGCGGGCGCAGCGAGACGAAACGCCGGATGCCGCTCAGCGGTTGTAGATCGGGTCGAGGGCGATCAGCAGCGCCGCCGTCCAGTGGCAGAGGAACGCCAGCACGGTGCAGACGTGGAAGATCTCGTGGAAGCCGAAGTGCCCCGGCCACGGGTTGGGTCGCTTGAGGGCGTAGATGACCGCACCCGCGGTGTAGAGCAGGCCGCCGACCAGCACGAGAACCATCATCGCCACGTTGGCCTGCATCAGATCGACGAGGTACATCACGGCCGCCCAGCCGAGTGCCACGTAGAGGGCCACGTAGAGCAGCCGGGGCGCCCCGATCCAGAACACGCGGAAGAGGATGCCGAGCAGCGCACCGCTCCACACGATCGTGAGCAGGAGCGTTCCCTTGGCCGGCGGCAGCGCGAGCACGGCGATCGGCGTGTAGGTGCCGGCGATCAGCAGCAGGATGTTGGCGTGGTCGATGCGCTTGAGCACCGCCCTCGTGCGCGCGCCCCAGTCGAAGCGGTGATAGAGCGCGGAGTTGCCGAACAGCAGCAGGGAGGTGGCCATGAACACGGCAGAGGCCCATTTGGCGGGGGCCCCCTGCGCCAGGACGATGAGCACGATCCCCGCCGCCACCGCTATCGGGAAGATGGCCGCGTGGATCCAGCCGCGCCAGGTGGGCCGGATCTCGACGTTCGCATCGACGTCGGCGGCATCCATGAGCGGCAGCGCGGGCACCTCGGGTGTGCTGTCGTGCTCGGAGTGCGTCACCCTTTCAGCGTACGGCTGCGCGGATACGCTCAGGGGCACATGAGCGTCGCGGTAGTAGCGTAGATCCGTGAGCGGACGCCGGATGAACGAGGGCCGAGGGCCCCTGTACCGGCTGTACATCACGCGGCTGCGACGCGCCCTCCGCGCGGATGCCGTGCCGCACCACGTCGCGATGATGATCGACGGCAATCGGCGCTGGGCGCGGCAGCTCGGCTACTCGTCCGCGGCGCACGGGCACCGGGCCGGCGCGGCGAAGATGCGCGAGTTCCTGACGTGGTGCGACGACGTGGGCGTGCGGGTCGTCTCGCTCTACCTGCTCTCGCACGACAACCTGGCCAAGCGCGACTCGCGCGAGCTGCACGACCTGCTCGAGATCATCGCCGAGCTCGCCGAGCGGGTGTCGGGGGAGCGGGACTGGCGGATCAAGCACGTGGGCCGGGCGGCGGGGCTCCCCCCCGATCTGGCGCGGGTGCTGGCCTCGGCCGAAGACCGCACGAAGGCCAACACGGGCATGCACGTCAATCTCGCGGTCGGCTACGGCGGGCGCAGTGAGATCGTCGACGCCGTGCGCAGCATCATCGCGGCCCACCACGTCGGCGGGGGCTCGCTCGAAGAGCTCGCCGAGAGCCTGACGCCGGAGCAGATCGGCGAGCACCTGTACACGGGCGGTCTACCCGATCCCGACCTGGTGATCCGCACCTCGGGCGAGCAGCGCTTGTCGGACTTTCTGCTGTGGCAGAGCGCCCACAGCGAGTTCTACTTCGTCGAGGCGCTCGGACCGGATCTGCGCGAGGTGGACTTTCTGCGGGCGATCCGCGACTACGTCACGCGCGATCGCCGGTTCGGCGGCTGACGCCGGCGCCGCCGCCGGTCGGCGCCATGCCAGAATATGAGGCGTGGGGAGCATGGAGGAGTACCGGGCGAGCTTCGACCTCGAGCCCGGATACCTCGACTGGGCCGTCTTCGGCCCGCTCTCCGACGCCGTGCGGCAGGAGGCCCTGGCCGATGTCGAGCTGCTTGGCACCGGACGGCGCGCCGGCATGGAACTCGTGCGCGAGCATGCTGCCGCCGCCTCCGCGCTGGTCGCCGAGATGGTGGGCGGGCGTGAGGACGCCGTGGTGCTGCAGCCTTCGACGACGGACGGGCTCATGCAGGCCGTCTTCGGCGTCACGGGCGGCATCCTGCTCTCACGCACCGAGACCCCGGCGCTCACCGTCGCGGTGACACGCGCCGCCGAGGCCCTGCACGTCGTCGATCCGCAGTGGGTCGACCCGCCGGCGGGGTACCTGACGCCCGAGGTCGTCCGCGACGCCCTGACGCCCGCCACCCGAGCCGTCGCGGTCAGCCTGGTCGATCACCGCACGGGATACCGGGCCGATCTGTCGGCGCTGCGCGAGGTGATCGGCGAGCGTCTCCTGATCGTCGACGCCGTGCATGCGTTCGGCGTCGTGCAGGCGGACTATGCCGCCGCCGATGTCGTCTGCGGCGCGGGACACACCTGGCTGCGCGCCGGCCGGGGCACGGGATTCGCATGGTTCGGCGATCGTGCGCGCGACGAGCTGACGCCCGTCTTCTCCGGCCGGGCAGGCACCGTGCGCGAGCCGACGACGGATTCCGTTCCCGCGGCCGCGGCGGCGCCGCGCGGCTTCACGGTCAGTGCGCCCGACCAGATGGCGGCGGCCCGGTTGGCCGCCGGTCTGCGCGAGGCCCAGCAGGTCGGAGTCCCCCTCATCGAGGAGGCCCTGGTCGCCCGCACGGGAGAGCTGCTGCAGCTCGCCGATCGTCACGGCCTGGCAACCCTCACCCCGCGTGACGCAGGACGCCGGGCGGGAATCGTCACGCTCGTGCCGGGCGCCGACGCCACCGGTGCGCTCGCAGCATCCCTCGTCAACCACGGCGTGACCTGCACGACACGGGCCGGCGCCGTGCGTGTGTCGGCACACGTGGGCACCGGCGCCGAGACGCTCGGGATGGTCGAGGGCGCGCTGGCCTCGTTCAGCCAGCTGCGCGGGTGGTGACGAGCGAATTTACCGCCCCGTAACCTCGCGCGGGGCGTGTCGGATACACCCGCGGTGAGCCGCGGTCGTACGTTCATCACATCGGGCAAGGCGCCCGGTCGAGTCGGCCACGATCGAGTGCGACTCGCGACCTCTTGAGTGGCCGAACTCGCGGATACCGGGGATCCACCCGGGTCGGGAGCAGGCTGTGACCACGAGGGCATCGCACCACCAGCACATGTCGACGGCATCCGCGCACGAGCCGTCGCCGCACGACGAGGGCGAGGCGGCGCAGGATCTGCGCTGCTACGTGCTCGACACATCCGTGCTGCTTTCGGATCCGCGGGCGTTCTTCCGCTTCGCCGAGCATTCCGTCGTCATCCCGGTCGTCGTCGTCACCGAG
This sequence comes from Microbacterium sp. LRZ72, assembly GCF_033792225.1. Lineage (NCBI taxonomy): Bacteria > Bacillati > Actinomycetota > Actinomycetes > Micrococcales > Microbacteriaceae > Microbacterium > Microbacterium sp. LRZ72. The sequence continues at coordinate 156,403 of NZ_JANGEX010000002.1, read as the reverse complement.
CTGGAGGGAAAGCGACACGACCCCGAGATCGGCTACTTCGCGCGGCAGGCGCTGCGCCACCTCGACGACCTGCGCATCGCGCACGGCCGCCTCGATTTTCCCGTTCCGGTGGGCAGCGGCGGCACGCTGCGCGTGGAGCTGAACAACACCGATCAGACGGTGCTGCCCTCGGGGATGCGGCTGCACGACAACGACAGCCGCATCCTGGCCGTCGCGATGCACCTGGCTCAGGACGGTCAGGACGTCGTGGTGGTGTCCAAAGACATGCCGATGCGCGTGAAGGCCTCGTCGCTCGGCATCCCCGCCGAGGAGTACCTCGCCGAGCAGGCGGTCGACTCGGGCTGGACGGGCATCGCGGGCATCGACCTCTCGGGCGACGACATCAGCGACCTGTACGAGAGCGAGGTGGGTTCGCACGAGAGCGTCCTCGGTCTGCCGGTGAACACGGGGCTGATCATCCAGTCGGAGCGGGGATCGGCGCTGGCGCGGGTCACGGGCGAGGGGGAGTACCGCCTCGTGCGCGGCGACCGCGACGTGTTCGGGCTGCACGGTCGCTCGGCCGAGCAGCGCATCGCCATCGACCTGCTCCTGGACCCCGAGGTGGGGATCGTCTCGCTCGGCGGCCGGGCGGGGACGGGCAAGTCGGCGCTGGCGCTGTGCGCCGCTTTGGAGGCCGTGCTGGAGCGGCAGGAGCAGCGCAAGATCATCGTCTTCCGCCCGCTGTTCGCGGTCGGTGGGCAGGAGCTCGGCTACCTGCCGGGCGACCAGACCGAGAAGATGAACCCGTGGGGGCAGGCCGTCTACGACACGCTCGGATCGGTCGTCTCGCCGAACGTGCTCGACGAGGTGATCGAGCGCGGGCTGCTCGAGGTGCTGCCCCTGACGCACATCCGCGGGCGATCGCTGCACGACGCCTTCGTGATCGTCGACGAGGCGCAGTCGCTCGAGCGCAATGTGCTCCTCACCGTGCTCAGCCGGATGGGGCAGAACTCCCGCGTCGTGCTCACCCACGACGTCGGGCAGCGCGACAACCTGCGGGTCGGCCGGCATGACGGCGTCGCGTCGGTCATCGAGACGCTCAAGGGTCATGGACTGTTCGGACACGTCACTCTGATGAGGTCGGAGCGCTCCGCCATCGCGGCGCTCGTCACCGAGCTGCTGGAGGCCGGAGAGCTCGCCTGATCGGCACGCCTACGCCACATCGCCGGCATGAGAGAAATCTCATGCCGGCGATGTCGTGATCTCATGGGCGGCGTTGATCCTGGGTGAAGACAACTTCACACATCCCCGCGCACGCGGGACCATGACCGCCGCTGTCCCCCCGGGCATGCGGCAGGTGAAAAAAGTCAATCCCGTCCCCCTCCCTTTCGACGGGATTGCCCAAGGCGAGAGGCCCCCAGCTCACCGCCTTCCCAGCCCCCGGCGTTCCCCCAACGTCGGGGGCTTCTCCGTTCGAGCCGAGCCGGCCGGAGCCGCTACTGCCAGCGGTATCCCGCACCGCGCACGGTCGCGATGCGGTCCGCGCCGAACTTCGCCCTCAGGTACCGCACGTACACGTCGACGACGTTCGAGCCCGAGTCGAAGTCCATCCCCCACACGCTCGAGAGCAGCTGTTCACGGCTGAGCACCTGGCCCGGATGCCGCAGGAACTGCTCCGCGAGCGCGAACTCGCGGGCGGACAGGTCGAGGTCGCGGCCGCCGACCCGCGCGCGACGCGTGAGCGGGTCGAGACTGATGTCTCCGTGCGCGACCCCTACGCCTCCGGGCGAGACATTCTCGCGCAGGCGGGAGCGCACGCGCGCCAGCAGCTCGTCGAACTTGAAGGGCTTGGCCACGTAGTCGTTCGCGCCGGCATCCAGCCCCTGCACGGTGTCTCGCGTGCTGCTGCGCGCCGTCAGCATGATCACGGGCACGGTCGCCCCCTGGCCCCGCAGGTGCCGCAGCACCTCGAATCCGTCCATTCCGGGCAGCCCGACATCGAGCAGCACGAGGTCGATGTCGGGCCCGAGGGCGAGTTCGAGGGCTTCGTCGCCGTTCTCGACCACCGTGGCGGTGTAGCCGGCCGATTCGAGCCCGCGCGCGACGAACGACGAGATGCGCGGCTCGTCTTCGGCGATGAGGATGCGGGTCATCCGGTGGCCTCCCTTTGCGATACGACGTCGCCGGCACGCACGGGAGAGGGCAGCGTCTCACCCTGATGCCGCGAGACGGGGATGTTGATGGTGAACGTGGCGCCACCGCCCGGGGTGTCGGTGACCACGCAGGTGCCCTGGTGGGCCTTGGCGATCGCATCGACGATCGCCAGTCCCAGACCGGAGCCGCCGACGGTGCGGTGGTCGGCGCGCGCGAAGCGGTGGAAGATGCGCCGACGGGCGGCGGGAGCGATGCCTGGTCCGTGATCACGCACCCAGAGGTGGGCGCTCGTGGCATCGACGTCGCTGCCGACCTCGATGGGCGAGCCCTGCGGCGTGTACTTGGAGGCGTTGTCCGCCAGCTGCAGCCACGCCTGCAGGAGCCGGTCGTTGTCGGCCTCGATGAGGCCGCGTGCGGAGCGGGCGACGCGCCAGGGGTGCCCGGGGATCGCCTCGATGAGGTCGCCGAGCCGCTCCGTGAGCTCGCCGACCTCGACGGGCACGAACGCGAACTGGTCGGCCTCCGCCGACGAGAGCAGGTCGATGTCCTCGACGAGTCGCGTCATGCGGTCCAGTTCGGCCATGCCGATGTCGCGCGTGCTCGCGACATCCGACGGGCTCGACACGTCCATCATCTCGAGGTGTCCGCGCACGATGGTGATCGGCGTCTTCAGCTCGTGCCGCACGTCGTCGAGCAGCTGGCGCTGGCTGTCGATCGAGGTCTCGAGCCGGTCCAGCATCAGATTCACGGTGCGGCTGAGGTCCGAGATGTCGTCGTTGCCGGCTTCGGGCAGGCGCGCCCGCAGATCGGTCGGCGTGATCGCGTCGGCTGTCTCACGCATGCGCCGGATGGGTGAGAGGATGCGCCCCGCGACGAACCAGCCGACGATCCCCATCGCCGTGAGGGTCGCCAGCGCCGACGCGGTGTAGGTCAGAAGCGACAGCGTGACCGGGCGCAGCTCTTCGGTCACGTTGACCGCGCGGACGAAGACGCCCTCGCGCGGATCGGCGGGGGTCGCCACCGGCACGCTGATGTAGCGGATGTCGCCCGCCTCCGTGGCCGTGCTCGCGATGACGGCGCTGCCGGCTTCGGCGGCCTCGGCCGCCGTCTGCACGAACGCGGGATCGTCGGCGAGCTCCTCGCTCAGCGACGACGTGGTGCGGAAGTGGACTTCGCCGTCGATGACGCCGAAGGACGCCTCGTTGCGGCCGGGGATGAGTCGCGAGACGGCCGCGCGCAGGTACTCCTCCATGCCCGCGAACTCGTCGACGGAGCGCACCCCCGCGTCCGGTCCGTCTTCGACGATGACCTGCAACTGCGCCACCTCCCCCAGTGCCCCGACGAGCGACGTCAGTCTCTCGTCGATCTCCGTCAGCGTCCGGTCGCGCTGTGCGACGAACGTGACGGCGCCCACGATTGCGAACCCCAGTGCCGCAACCGCGAGAATGGCGCCCACGATCAAGGCCTTCGCCGGTATGGGTCGCCGCTCGCGCGTCATGTCGACATTATCGTGCCGCACGCCCGTGCGGCGCACGGCGCGCTGATCACCCCGGGTGCGTCATCGACAACAGGTCGAGCTTCTGATCGAGCTGCTCGAGGGTCAGTTCGCCGCGCTCGACGTATCCCATCTCGAGTACGGCCTCGCGGATCGTGATCCCCTTGGCCACGCTGTGCTTGGCGATCTTGGCCGCCGCCTCGTATCCGATCAGCTTGTTCAGGGGCGTGACGATCGAGGGCGACATCCCGGCGAACGCCGCCGCGCGATCGAGATTCGCCTCGAGTCCGCGGATGGTCTTGTCGGCCAGCACGCGCATGGTGTTGGCGAGAAGCCGGATCGACTCGAGCAACGCCGTGCCCATGACGGGGATCGCGACATTGAGCTCGAAGGCGCCGGACGCGCCGGACCAGGCGATCGAGGCGTCGTTGCCGATCACGCGCGAACAGACCATCAGCGTGGCTTCGGGGACGACCGGATTGACCTTGCCGGGCATGATCGACGAGCCGGGCTGCAGATCGGGGATGTGCAGCTCGCCCAGCCCGGTGTTGGGGCCGGACCCCATCCAGCGCAGATCATTGTTGATCTTGGTCAGCGACACGGCGATCGTGCGCAGCGCCCCGGAGGTCTCGACCAGCGCGTCGCGGTTGGCCTGGGCTTCGAAGTGGTCCTTCGCCTCGGTGATCGGCAGCTCGGTCTCGGTGGCCAGCAGCTCGAGCACCTTCTCGGGAAAGCCGGCCGGGGTGTTGATGCCGGTGCCGACCGCGGTGCCACCGAGGGGCACCTCGCTGACACGAGGGATCACGGACTGCACCCGCTCGATGCCCAGGCGCATCTGCCGGGCATACCCGCCGAATTCCTGCCCCAGGGTCACCGGGGTGGCGTCCATGAGGTGGGTGCGTCCGGACTTGACCGCGTCCTTCCACAGTTCCGCCTTCTCTTCGAAGGCCACCGCGAGGTGATCGAGCGCGGGGATCAGGTCGTCGATGAGCTCCTGCGTCACCGCGAGGTGCACGGATGTCGGGAACACGTCGTTCGAAGACTGCGAGGCGTTCACGTGGTCGTTGGGGTGCACGGGAGAGCCGAGGGTGCGCGACGCCAGGGTGGCGAGCACCTCGTTCATGTTCATGTTCGACGACGTGCCGCTGCCGGTCTGGTAGACGTCGATCGGGAACTGATCGCCGTGCTCGCCCGCGATGACCTCGTCCGCCGCGGCAGCGATCGCGTCCGCGACGGCGGCGTCGAGGGTGCCGAGCTGCTTGTTCGCGAGTGCGGCCGCCTTCTTGATGCGGGCCAGGGCCTGGATCTGCGACGGATCGAGCGGATCTCCCGAGATCGGGAAGTTCTCGACGGCGCGCTGCGTCTGGGCGCTGTAGAGCGCGCGGGCCGGCACGCGCACCTCTCCCATCGTGTCGTGCTCGATGCGGTACTCGGTGTCGGTCACGTCGTCGTTCCTCCCGTGGTTGTGCGTGGGTGTGGCTTGAGGGCGGGTCAGTCGGCGTCGGCGGCGGGGCCGACGATGATCTCGGGCACGGCGGTGCCCTCTTCGAGCCGGTAGTTGGCCCCGACCACGGCGACGCGGCCTTCGGCCACGGCCTCGCTGATCATCTCGGACGCTCGCAGAAGCTCTGCGACCGTGTTGCGCAGATGCACGCGGCCGACCTCCATGGGATCGAGCGCATCCGGCGAGACACCCTCCGTCGCACCCGCGGCCAGAAGTGAGCGCGCGGCGGGGACGATCGGTGCGATCTGACGCCAGATCAGCGGCGGGAGCACGGGGGCGTCGGGCCGCGTGCTGTCGATGGCCGCGCCCACGGCACCGCAGGCGTCGTGGGCGAGCACGACGATCAGCGACACGTCCAGCACGGCGACGGCGTACTCCAGACTGCCGACCACCGAGTCCGAGATCACCTGACCGGCATTGCGCACCACGAACAGGTCGCCGAGCCCCTTGTCGAAGATGATCTCCGCCGCCAGGCGCGAGTCGGAGCAGCCGAAAAGCGCCGCGCGCGGCTTCTGCGCGGCCGCGAGTTCCGTACGGCGCTCGACGTCCTGACGGGGGTGCCGGGGCTCGCCGGCGACGAATCGCGCGTTGCCGCGCTTCATCTCGGCCCAGACGCGGGCGGGGGTGGGGCGTTCGCTCATGAGTCAGCGCTCCGGAGGATGTCGATCTGGGCGGTCAGCGTCGCGGCGATATCGCGAACCGTCTCGGGTGCCGCCGACCCGTACACGAGCACGTAGTCGGCACCGGCCTGGGTTCCGAGAGCGAAGGAGATGTTCGCGGCGGAGGAGGGGTCGTCGGGTTCGAAGACGTCCCAGCTCACTCCGTCGATGGTCACGACGCCCTCGGGGGTCGTTCCGAGCAGCGTGCTGCGCGCCCAGGCGTCGTCCACGTCGAAGGCCTGCGCGACACGCAGGAAGCCGTCCTGAGGGGGCGCGTACACGATCGTCCACTCCGTCGTTCCCGCGGTGTCGCCTTCGACGCCCGCGGCGTTCACCCGCCAGTCGGCGGGGACGACGGGCACGACGATCTCGCGGCCGTAGGCCTCGGCGGCGGCCGACGCGAGCGGAGCGGGGTCGATGCTCTGCGTCTGCGGGGCCTCGCCGCGCGGCACGGCGAGCACGACCACCACCACGACGGCGAGCGTGGCCAGCAGGGCGGCGATGAGGTTGCGGAAGGACTGACTCGATCGGTACACCCGCGACGACTCCGCCTTGCGAGCCGCCTCCTCTTCCGGCGTCTCGGGCCGGCCGAGCTCCGCGACGACGCGCCCAGTGGGCATCAGGTCGTCACCTCGGGCGAGCCGCCGGTCGTCCCGTCAGCCGTGGCCGTGCCATCGGTGGTCGCACGAGCGGAATCCAGCCGTCGCTTCGCGCCCACGAGCCATTCCTCGCAGCGCTGCGCGAGATGCTCGCCTCGTTCCCACAGGCGGAGCGATTCCTCGAGGGTCGGCGACCCCTGCTCCAGCTGAGCGACGACGCGCTGAAGCTCGTCGCGAGCCTGTTCGAACGAGAGCGCCGCGGTATCGGCCTGCTCCGTCATGGGCACCATTCTACGGGGGTCGACGACATCGCCCGGGACGGTTCCCCCGCACTGCCGTCACCGCATCCATGGCGCGCCGGTGCCGCGATCACGTCTGCCGCCTTCACGCTGGGCGCTCTCCCTCGGAGCGCGCCGCGAACGCGCCGCGCGCAACGGTCACAACGAGCGGGGCATCGGCGGGAGCCTGCGCGGCATCGCGCACGATCCCCTCGCCGCCCTCGACGATGGCGTAGCCCCGCTCGAGGGTGTGCTGTGGGCCGATCGCCCGCAGCGTCGCCCGCAGCTCCGCCAGCTCCCGCTCGGCCGCTGCCAGGCGCCGGTCCGAGGCGGCGCGGGCCCGGCCGACGGCCTGCTCCAGCCAGGCCGCGCGATCCTGCAGCATCCGTTCCGGGGCGCGCAGCACGGGTCTCGAGCGCAGCTGCTCGAGCTGGGCGATGTCGTGCGAGATCCGCTGCGTCAGCCGCAGCGTCGCGCGCCCCCGCAGCTGCTCCACGAGCGCCCGCTGCTCCGACACGTCCGGCACGACGCGCTTGGCCGCATCCGTGGGTGTCGAGGCGCGCATGTCGGCCACGTCGTCGAGCAGCGGGTGGTCGTTCTCGTGCCCGATCGCGCTCACGATCGGGGTGGATGCCGCAGCCACCGCCCGCAGCATCCGCTCATCGCTGAACCCGAGCAGGGTCTGCGGGTCGCCGCCGCCGCGCGCGATGACGATCACGTCGACATGCGGATCCGCGTCCAGCCGCTGCAGCGCGGCGATCGTCTCGGGAACGCACCGGTCGCCCTGCACCGCGGCGTACTCCGTGCGGAAGCGCACCTGCGGCCACCGCAGCTCCGAGTTGCGATGGATGTCGCGCTCGGCGTCGGAGCGTTCCCCCGTGATCAGGCCGATGAGGTGCGGCAGAAAGGGCAGCGGCTTCTTGCGGGCCGCATCGAACAGCCCCTCCCTGCGCAGCTGCGCCCGCAGCCGCTCGAGCTTCTCGAGCTGGTCGCCCAGACCGACGTGGCGCATTGACGAGACGCCGAAGCTGAAATCGCCGGTGCGCACGAAGTAGTCGGACTTGACGCACCCGACGACGTGGTCGCCGACCTTCAGATCGGCGGGCAGACGCTGGCGGGTGCTCGACCAGATGCGGAAGGACAGCGACGCGTCGGTGCCCAGGTCCTTGAGCCGGCCGAACACGTGCCCACCGCGCACGTTCCACGACGTGATCTCGCCCTCGACCCAGACCGACCCCCACTTGTCGACGAATCCCTTGATGGTCTCGTTGAGCCGCGACACCGACGTGGGCGCGGCAGAGGTGGACTCGCGCGGCGAGACGGAATCGGGCGGGGGTGCCTGCGCGCCCTCCGGCACGGGCTGGAACGTCGTCATCGTCTCCTTCGCGGGCTTCGCGGGCCGCGGTCGGGCCCGCATCCAGGCGGCGGCCGTAGACTCGGGAAGGTGAGCACCTCCACCGTCAGTATGCCCATGCCCCGCGTCCCGGGGCGCTCCGGGCAGCTCAAGGATATCCCGGTCCAGGGACACAAGCGGGTCCTGCTCGCGGCGCCGCGCGGCTACTGCGCGGGCGTCGATCGTGCGGTGATCGCCGTCGAGAAGGCGCTGGAGCGATTCGGCGCGCCCGTCTACGTGCGCAAGCAGATCGTCCACAACGTGCACGTCGTGGACGAGCTGGAGCAGCGCGGGGCCGTCTTCGTCGACGAGGTCGACGCCGTTCCCGAGGGCGCTCATGTGGTCTTCAGCGCACACGGGGTCTCGCCGGCTGTCGTGTCGGCGGCATCCGATCGCGGTCTCCAGGCGATCGATGCGACCTGCCCGCTCGTGACGAAGGTGCACCGCGAGGCGGTGCGCTTCGCGCGGGACGACATGGAGATCCTGCTGATCGGGCACACGGGGCACGAGGAGGTCGAGGGAACGGCCGGAGAGGCGCCCGACCACGTCACCGTCGTGAACTCGCCCGAAGAGGCGGCGACCGTCGAGGTGCGCGATCCCTCGAACGTGGTGTGGCTGTCGCAGACGACGCTGTCGGTCGACGAGACGATGGAGACCGTGCGTCGGCTGCGCGAGCGCTTTCCGAACCTGCAGGACCCGCCCTCCGATGACATCTGCTACGCCACCCAGAACCGTCAGGTGGCGATCAAGAAGGTCGCGCAGGACGCCGACCTCGTGATCGTGGTGGGTTCGGCGAACTCATCCAACAGCGTGCGCCTGGTCGAGGTCGCGCTCGAGTACGGCGCCAAGGCCGCCTACCGCGTGGACTACGCGGACGAGGTCAAGCAGGAGTGGCTCGACGGCGTCGAAACCGTCGGCGTCACCAGCGGCGCATCGGTGCCGGACGTGCTCGTGCAGGAGGTGCTCGCCGACCTTGCGGGCGCCGGCTACGCGGACGTCGAAGAAGTGCGCACCGCCGAAGAGGACCTGATGTTCTCGTTGCCGAAGGAGCTGCGGCAGAGCCCGGGCGAGGGCCGCGGCGGTCGCCGCGAGAGGGCGAGCGCGTGAACGACGCAGCCGACCGTCCGAGGCCGGCGCCGCAGTTCGGCGAGTACGCCACCCCCGAGCAGCAGCGGGAGCGGATCCAGCAGCCGGATGCCTCGTGGGCGATCGATTCGGGCAACGCGCCGGACGACGCCGAGCGCACAGCTCCGGCGGCTGCTGTCGCAGCCGATGAGAGGCGGGAGCCCGCGGGGCGCGTCATCTCGCCGCGCACCCGCATGGTGGACCGGGTGCTGACCATCGGGTTGCTCGTCTATGGGCTGTTCACGGTCCTCACGACGATTCCGGCGCTCACCGACTACGGCACGTACTCCGAGACCCTGCTCGAGATGCTGGGAGTGGATGCCGAGGTCGCCGACCCCGCCGCCGGCCAGCCCTGGGCGATCGCCGCCGCGCTCGTGCTGGGCCTGGGCTGGTTGATCACGGCGGCCGCATCCTGGGGCTGGCTGCGCCGGGGCCACATGTCGTTCTGGATCCCGCTCGTCGGCGGTGTGCTGTTCACCGCGATCTCGAGCGTGCTGCTGATCGTGCCGCTCATGAACGATCCCGACGTCTGGAACGCGCTCGTGGGCGTCATCGGCTGACGCAGCGCTTTCTCCTGCGGGGTGCTCGTACGATGAACGCATGCCCCGTCTTCTCGCCGTCTGCGCCGTCGCCGAGCTGCGTCCCGATTCCGGGAGCCTGGGCGTGACCGCCATCGACAAGCGTCCGCTGGAGGGGGCCGTGCGCGTCGGCCCCTACGGGGTGCGCGGCGACGTGCAGGCCAGTCGCAAGCACCACGGCGGACTGGAGCAGGCCGTGTACGCCTACGCCCAGGAAGACGCCGACTTCTGGGCCGCCGAGCTCGGGCGCGATCTGCCCGCGGGCTTCTTCGGCGAGAACCTGCGCACCGAGGGGTTCGATGTCAACGCAGCCGTCGTGGGGGAGCGGTGGCGGGTCGGCGACACCGTCGAACTCGAGGTGACCTCACCCCGCACGCCCTGTCAGGTCTTCGCGCGATGGGTGGGAGGACCGCACGCGCGCGACTGGGTGCGGCGGTTCTCGGACGAGCGCCGGCTGGGCCCCTACCTGCGGGTGCGGCGGTCGGGCGAGGTGCGTGCGGGCGACCCGATCGAGATCGTGCACCGCCCGGAGGGCGCCCCGACGGTGCTCTCGCTCTACCGAATGCCTGCCTGAGCGTTCCCGCCGGAGCGCCGCGGCGTCAGCTCTGCGATTTGCCGTGCGAGCCCAGCTGCTTGGTCGCGGCGACGACGCGGGCGGCCATCGCGGTCTCGGCGATCTTGCCCCAGGCGCGCGGGTCGTAGGCCTTCTTGCTGCCGACCTCGCCGTCGATCTTGAGCACGCCGTCGTAGTTCTGGAACATGAAGCCGGCGATCGAGCGAGTGAACGCGTACTGCGTGTCGGTGTCGATGTTCATCTTGACGACGCCGTTGGCGACGGCGAGGTTGATCTCGTCGTCGGTCGAGCCGCTGCCACCGTGGAAGACGAGGTCGAGCGGCTTCTCGCCGGTGCCGAACGCGGCGGCGATGCCCTCCTGGATCTCGCCGAGCAGCTCGGGGCGCAGCTTGACGTTGCCGGGCTTGTAGACGCCGTGCACGTTGCCGAACGTCAGGGCCGAGATGTAGCGGCCGTTCTCGCCGAGGCCCAGGGCCTCGACGGCCTTGGTGACATCGGCGACCGTCGTGTAGAGGGCCTCGTTCGAACCCTCGTGCGTGACGCCGTCTTCTTCGCCGCCGACGACCCCGATCTCGACCTCGAGGATCGCGTTGATGTTCTTCATGCGCGGCAGCAGGTCCTTCGAGATCTCGATGTTCTCGTCGAGGGGCACCGCCGAGCCGTCCCACATGTGCGACTGGAAGATGGGGTCGCGTCCCGCCTTCACCTCTTCTTCGGATGCGGCGATCAGCGGCATCACGAAGCCGTCGAGGGCGTCCTTCGGGCAGTGGTCGGTGTGCAGCGCGACCGTGATGGGGTAGTTCTTCGCGACCTCCGTCACGTAGCGGGCGAAGGCGAGTGCGCCCGTCGCGCGGGCCTTGACCGTGTGGCCGGCGAAGTAGTCGGCACCGCCGGTCGTGACCTGCAGGATGCCGTCGGAACCGGCTTCGGTGAGGCCCTGCAGCACGGCGTTGATCGTCTGCGAGCTCGACACGTTGATCGCGGGGTAGGCGAAGCCGCCGGCCTTGGCGCGGTCCAGCATCTCGGCGTACTGATCGGGGGTTGCGACGGGCATTGTCGAGCTCCTTCGGATCGATGGCGTAGCGCTGTCACTCTATCCAAACCGCGCGTCTGCGCCCACGCCAGCGCACCCCGTGGACGGGACCGCCCTCGTCATGACGTCTCGTTAAGAACGTCGATTCCTTCGGCGATGCGGACGTGAAAGGCCAGGTGCGCGAAGACCGCCCTGGATAGGCTGACCCCATGGTGAGCATCACGGGCGACATGAGTCCCCTCCATCCCGACCGCAACCTGGCCCTCGAACTGGTGCGCGCGACCGAAGCCGCCGCGATCCGCTCGGTGCCCTTCATCGGGCGCGGGGCCAAGGAGGCCGCCGACGGCGCCGCCGTGGATGCGATGCGCGCCTTCCTCGGAACCGTGGCGTTCGACGGCGTCATCGTGATCGGCGAGGGCGAGAAGGACGACGCGCCGATGCTGTTCAACGGCGAGAAGGTCGGCACGGGCAAGGGCCCCCAGTGCGATGTGGCCGTCGACCCGATCGACGGCACCTCGCTCACCGCGGCGGGCCGCAACAACGCCCTCTCCGTCATCGCCGTGTCCGAACGCGGCACGATGCTCGACGCCTCGAGCGTGTTCTACATGGACAAGATCGTCACCGGTCCCGAGGGCGTGGGCGTCGTCGACATCCGCCTTCCCGTCGGTGAGAACGTGCGACGCCTGGCCGAGGCGCTCGGCAAACCCGTCGACGAACTGGTCGTGTCGGTGCTGAACCGCCCGCGGCACGAGAAGCTGATCGCCGAGATCCGCGAGGCCGGTGCGGGCACCCGCCTGATGACCGACGGCGACGTGGCCGGCGGCATCAATGCGGCCCGCCACAACGCCCGCACGGACATGTGCATCGGCATCGGCGGCAGCCCGGAGGGCATCGTCACGGCCTGTGCGATCAAGGCCCTGGGCGGTCACATCCAGGGGCGGCTCTGGCCGCGCGACGACGACGAGCGCCAGCGCGGTGTCGATGCGGGTCTGAAGTTCGACCATGTCTACGAGGCCGACGAGCTGGTCGACAGCAAGAACACGATCTTCGTCGCGACCGGCGTGACCGACGGCCAGCTGGTGGCCGGAGTCCGCCGGGACGGCGGGTTCGTCTACACCGAGAGCGTGGTGCTGCGCGGAGCCTCGGGAACCCTGCGGCGGATCACGTCGGAGCACCTGACCTCGAAGTGGCTCTGATCGGCCGACCCATCGGTGACGGCGGTGCGGGGCCTGCGCGGGCGCGACCTGATCGTTACACCGCCGGCGCGCGATCGTCTGAGACAATGAGTGGCGTTGGTCTGAGACGATGGATGCGGCGCGCGGTTCTGTGCGGCGGATTCTGAGACGCACACGAGGGTGGTACGCATGAGCACGGCAGAGGAACCGAGAACCGGGGCGATCGCCGTCGTCGCGGATGCGGTGGACCCTGCACGACGCAGCGACGTCCTGCTCCGCGTCCGGCGCGAAGAGGGCCACGAGGTCAGCGCCTGGTGGCTCGTGGGCGCGTTCGTGGTCGTGTCGGGTACCGTCGTCGCGCTGATGAGCCTCATTCCCGGGACGTAGCACTCCGCGAAGCCGCGGGCGTCCCGCTGTCTCCGTCCTCGGGCGTGCGGGCGTCTGCCTCATCGTCCGCGAGGCGTCGGCGCAGCTCATCGAGGCCGGTGGCCGCGGGCGGCGTGGCGGTCTGTTCGGCCGATGCGAGCGGTCGAGTGGGAACGGCGACCGGCGCGGGTTCGGCAAGCAGCTTGGAGTCGTCGATGCCCGGGAACTTGCGGGCGGTGGCCAGCACTCGGGTCTCGAGCGACCCGGCGAAGGCGTTGTAGCTCTCGACGGTGCGCTCGATCGAGCGCCGCAGGGCATCGGCGTGACCGGCGAGGACGCCGAGCCGGTCGTACAGGGTGTTGCCGAGTTCGAACAGCTGCTTCGCTTCGGCCGAGACGTCCTGCTGCGTCCAGGCGAAGGAGACCGTCTTCAGCACCGCCCACAGATTGACGGGCGAGGCCAGCGCGACCCGCTGCCGGAACGCGTGGTCGAGCAGCGCGGGGTCGGTGTCGAGCGCGGTGGCCAGCAGCGATTCGTTCGGGATGAAGCAGACGACGAACTCCGGCGCCGCATCGAGTCCCTTCCAATACGCCCGCTTCGCGAGCGCGTCGATGTGCGCGCGCACCGCACGCACGTGTGTGCGCAGCAGCTGTGTGCGGCGATCGGCATCCGCTCCCGTCGCCGTCTCGGGGATCGCGACCGCCTCGAGGTAGGCGTCGAGGGGGACCTTGGCGTCGATCGGCACCGAGGCCCCGCCGGGCAGCCGCACGACCATGTCCGGGCGGCCGCGCCCATCCTCGCCGGTCAGCGCCGTCTGCACCGTGAAGTCGACGTGCCGCGTCAGGCCGGCCGCCTCGACCACGCGCCGCAGGGCCGCCTCGCCCCACAGACCGCGAGTGCCGGTGGAGCGCAGCGCCCCTGCCAGTGACTCCGTGGTGCGGCGCAGCTCCTCGTCGGACTCGAGCGACATGCGCAGCTGCGCGGCGATGGTGCCGTACTGCGCGCCGCGCTCGCGTTCGAGCTCGGCGACCTGGCGCTGCATGGCCTGCAACGACTCGCGCACGGGCGTGAGCGCCTGCAGCACCGCCGCGTCGGAGCGTTCGCGGTCGGCCCGCTCGGCCTGCGCCGACCGTTCCTGCGCGAGCTGCTCCCGCAGCCCGCCGACGAGCGACTCCGCGCCCTCGGCGCGGGCCCGGGCGGCACCGAGGTCGCTCGCGGAGCGCGCGCCCCGGGCAAGCCAGCCGATCGCGCCCCCGATCAGCGCGGCGACGGCGGCGAGGGCGAGGAACGCAGCATCCATGTCGTCATCGTGTCAGCACCCGGCGACATCGGTCATGGGCCGCGCCGACCGAGCCGGGGCCCCGTCGCTCAGGCGACGCGCGCGGCGCGAGGCGTCCGCGCGGTCACGGGGGCGGCGGCCAGATGCGAGAGCCGGATGCCGGATGCGTCGACGAGCGTCGGCACGTCCGAGGCGGTGTGGCGCCGGGCGGCGTCGATGACGATGCGGGCGCAGGCCTCGGCATCCGCCGCGGCATCGTGGTGCACGAAATCCGCGCACCCCGCGGCCGCGGCGACCAGGGGCAGGCGGTAGGAGTCGAGGCGGTAGGTCTTGCGGGCCAGCTGCACCGAGCACAGGTAGCGGTGCGGCGGGCAGGTGTCGCCGGTGGTGTCGCACGCGCGGCGCAGCACGTTCATGTCGAAGCCTGCGTTGTGGGCCACGAGCACGTCGGCGCCCGCGAACGCGCACAGCCGGTCGAGCTGCTCACTCCAGGTCGCGGCATCCGCCACGTCGCGGGCCCGGATGCCGTGGATGCGGGTGTTGAAGGGTGAGAACTCGTCGTGGCCCGCGGGTGGGCGGATGAGCCACGAGGCCCGAGCGACGACGCGGGCGTCCCGCACCCGCACGAGGCCCACGGCGCACGCCGAGGCCGGGCTGGCGTTCGCCGTCTCGAAGTCGATGGCGGTGAAATCCAGGGGCACAGCGCCACCCTGCCCCGAGGGCGGATCGGCGCGAGGCAGGCGCGCCGCCGGGAAGCGGTATCCGCGCCCGTAGACTTGACTCCCGTGGCTCTCACTATCGGCATCGTCGGCCTGCCCAACGTCGGCAAGTCCACCCTCTTCAACGCCCTGACGCGCAGTCAGGTGGTCGCGGCGAACTACCCGTTCGCGACGATCGAGCCGAACGTGGGGGTCGTGAACCTGCCGGATCCGCGGCTCGACACGCTCGCCCGCATCTTCGGCAGTGAGCGCATCCTGCCCGCAGCCGTCTCGTTCGTCGACATCGCCGGCATCGTGCGCGGTGCGAGCGAGGGGGAGGGGCTGGGCAACCAGTTCCTCGCGAACATCCGCGAGGCCGACGCGATCGCGCAGGTCGTGCGCGGCTTCGTGGACGAGGACGTCGTGCACGTCGAGGGCGACGTGAACCCCCGCAAGGACCTCGAGACGATCAACGCCGAGCTGATGCTCGCCGACCTGCAGACGCTCGAGAAGGCCATTCCGCGCTACGAGAAGGAGGTTCGGGGCAAGAAGACCGACCCCGCCGTTCTCGACGCGGCCAACGCGGCGAAGGACGCGCTCGAGCGCGGCGTGCTGCTCTCGGCGTCGGACCTCGACCTTGCGCCGATCCATGAGCTCGGGCTACTGACCGCCAAGCCGTACATCTACGTGTTCAACGTCGACGAGTCGGTGCTGAACGACACCGCCGCGCTCGCCGACCTCGCCCTGATGGTCGATCCGGCTCCCGCGGTGTTCCTCGACGCCAAGATCGAGTCGGAGCTGATCGATCTCGACCCCGAGGATGCCGCCGAGCTGCTGGCCTCGACGGGCCAGGAGGAGTCGGGACTCGATCAGCTCGCCCGCGTCGGTTTCGAGACCCTCGGCCTGCAGACGTACCTCACCGCGGGGCCCAAGGAGTCGCGCGCCTGGACGATCGGCAAGGGCTGGAAGGCGCCGCAGGCCGCCGGCGTCATCCACACCGACTTCGAGAAGGGCTTCATCAAGGCCGAGGTCATCTCGTTCGACGACCTCGTCGCCACCGGCTCGGTGCTCGAAGCACGCGCGAAGGGCAAGGCCCGCCTCGAGGGCAAGGACTACGTGATGCAGGACGGCGACGTGGTGGAGTTCCGGTTCAACGTCTAGCGTTATTGACGCACTCCGCCATTGCGGGTTGCATGACTGATGGCACCAGCGCGGGTTGGGAGACGTTGCAAGCGACCCATTCGCGATGGGAGCCTTGCGGAATGGATCCGGTCACCAGTCTCGTCCTGACGCTCACTCTGACGGGCGTGTCCTTGTACGCCTTGTACTGGGTGATTCGCAAGGCGGTCGCGGCGGGGATCCGGGATGAACAGGCGCGACGTCGCGACCGACCACTCGCAGAGGATACGCACGCTCAGTCGCCGCCGTAGGGGCGCACGGAGCGCGACGTGGCCTCGTCGAGCAATCATCGACAGATACACTTCACGCGATCCCACGCCCGAAAGGACCATCGATGACCTCGTCGCGCACCGCCTCCACTCTCCGCGATGTCGGAGGACTCGCCGTCGCCGCCGGCACGCTGCTCATGGTCACCGGAGCCGGTGCGTGGTTCACCGTGACGAAGCAGCTGCGCGATGAGAAGATCACCGTTCCTCCGAACGCGCCGATGCTCGCGGGCAAGCGCGTCCAAGATCCGGTGACGGCCTACGTCGAGGCGCTCGTCATCAAGGGCAATGCCGAGCGTGGAGCGGGCGGACGTACCTTCGCCGACATCAGTGCGGCGCTGCGCGGCGTCGACGGGAGCAGCGACGAGGCCCGCGAACTGCGCAACCAGAGCTCGGCGCTGTCGACCGCGGCATCGCTACGCACATCCCTCCTGACTTCCGTGCTCGCGTACGGGGTGAGCGCCCTTGTCGGCGGGCTCGGCGCCTTCTTCGCGATCGCGGGGTTCCGGCTGCGCCGCATCGATGAGAGATAGCGCCGCCGCGGAGCGTCTGTAGTGGCAGCGGGCCTGCGGAATCGTCACGTTTCCCGGATATTCTGGGTGGTTGGAGCAGAGGAGCCATGACGATGACCGAGACCGAGATGTTCGAACCCGACGGCCGCGCCATCCCGTATGGCGCTGAGGGGGAGGGCCCCGCGCTCGTGCTTCTGCCCGAACGCGGATCGGACATCGATTCGCTGAACCTGCTGGCCCACTCGGTGGCGCAAGAGGACTTCCGCGTCATCCGGATCGGGGTGAGCGCGGGCCGGGGCTCGGATGGTGTGGATGCCGCGGCTCAGGATCTCGTGCAGGACGTGGTCGACGTCATGGATCACCTCGGGGTCGACGACGCGTGGGTGGGCGGTCACGCCTTCGGCGGATCGGTCGCGCGAGCGGTGTCCCTCGCTCACCATGACCGGGTCAACGGCGTGCTTCTGCTCGGCGTGGAGGCGGCGGATGTCGCGCCGCCGCTGGCGCAGGGGCTGCCCGTGCTCGTGGTCCAGGGCACGGAGGACGAGGTCACACCCGTCGCGAACGGCGACGCTCTCCAGGCATCCGCGCCCGGTCTCGTGAGCGTCGTGCCGGTCGAGGGCGGGGGGCATATGTTCCCCATGACCCACGTCGGCGCGACGTCCTGGGCCATCGAGGACTACCTCGACTGGGATTGATCCCCGCTGCGGTGCGCATCCGTCCTGCGCGCCCCGTGCGGTCACTCCGCCGGGTCCGCCGGAATAGGCGCGCCGGCCGGCCGGTTGTGGCCGGGACGGTCGCTGTCGGCGGCCCACGCTCCCGAAAGGACCCCCGTGGATCTGTTCTCCCCCCTTGCCGTCGGTGACATCGACCTGCCGAACCGCGTCGTCATGGCGCCGCTCACGCGCCTCCGCTGCGGGGTGGAGGGCGTCCCCGGAGACATCGTCGCCGAGCACTATGCGCAACGGGCTCAGCTGGGTCTCATCATCACCGAGGGCGTGTATCCGAGCGCGGAGTCGCGCGGATACACGGGGCAGCCCGGAATCGTCACCGACGCGCAGCTGGAGGGATGGCGTGGGGTCAGCGACGCGGTGCACGCCGAAGGCGGGCGGATCGTCATGCAGCTCATGAACGCCGGTCGTGTGTCGCACCCCGACATCACGGGCACGGACCGGATTGTCGCGCCGAGCGCCATCGCGATCGACGGTGCGGTGCGCACGCCCCAGGGAAAGACGGCGTTCCCCGTTCCGCACGCTCTCACGACCGCCGAGCTCGAGCGGGTGCGCGACGAGTTCGTCGTCGCAGCGACACGGGCGATCGGTGCGGGGTTCGACGGTGTCGAGATGCACAGCGCGAACGGCTACCTGCTGCACCAGTTCCTCTCACCCGCCTCGAACCGGCGGGTCGACTCGTACGGCGGGTCTCCCGAGGCGCGGGCGAAGTTCGTCATCGAGGTCACGGCGGCGGTCGCGGATGCCGTCGGTGCGGGCCGAGTGGGGATTCGGCTGTCGCCGGCCCACAACATCCAGGACGTCATCGAATCGGACGAGGACGATGTGCGCGCGACGTACCAGGCGCTCGTCGACGGACTCGCTCCGCTCGGGCTCGCGTACCTCAGCGTGCTGCACGCCGAGCCGACGGGCGACTTCGTGCAGTTGTTGCGGCGCCGCTTCGGTGGCGTGTTCATCGCCAACAGCGGTTTCGGTCGCCTCACGACCAAGGATGAGGCGGTGGGTCTCGTCGCAGGCGGCCAGGCCGATGCGGTCGCCGTCGGGCGGCTCGCGCTCGCCAACCCCGATCTCGTCGCGCGGTGGGAGGGCGGCCACCCCGAGAACGAGCCTGATCCCGCGACCTTCTATGCGGCGGACGCCACGGGGTACACCGACTACCCTCGCCTCACGGCGTAGCCGGATACGCGGCGGGGCCTCGCACGGGATTGACGCGCGTACGCTGGAGGCATGAGCACAACCCCCGACTCCACCGCATCCGCCACCCTTCGTCCCGTCTCGGACGAGCAGAACCTGCTGAAGAACGACGATGCCGCAGGCTCCTGCTGCGGCGGCGCCTGCTGCAGCAGCTGACGTCCCTTCGCCGAGGCCCGTGGCTTCGCCGTGCCGAGCGTCGGGAGTCCTCTGCTGAGGAGAGGAGTCCTGCCCGGCCGAGGATCGGATCGGCGGGTCTGGCCCTCGCCCCGGCAGCCGTCCTCGTCTCGGGAATCTGCACCGATCGACCACCGCGCACGAGGCACGGGCATGATGCCCCGCGGTGGTTCCGTTTGCGCGTCTGAATCGGTAGCGTGAATGGCGCGACGGTACGACCCGCCGCGTTTCGCGCTTCCAGGTGACCGATCATCTGAATCATTGCGGAGAGGCCTGAACGATCAGGACACGTCCGAATGGGGTGCTGCGCCTTCCGGCGCGCCGACTTCATTGCGCCGATGCCGCGGCATCGGCTGACGAGAGGACACGATCGTGGCGACCAAAGACGAGAAGAACCTGCAGCAGGTGCTCGACAAGATCGCGGGGATGAAAGAGCCGGCCCGGTCCGTCATGCAGCGCATGCACGAGGTGATCGTCGCCGCCGCCCCGGAGCTGAAGCCGCGCATCTGGTACGGCATGCCCGGCTACGCGAAGTCGGCGAGCACCCCGGTGCTCGTCTTCTTCCGCAACGACGAGGTGATGACCCTGGGCGTCAGCGAGAAGGCCCCGCTCCGGCCCGCGGGCGGCACGGACGGCCGCCTCATCCCCGCGGCCTGGTACTTTGACGGACTGGACGAGGTCACCGAGACCCGCGTGGCCGAGATCGTGCGCTCGGCGATCGCGTAGGCGAGCACACCCCCGGGCTCGGCAGGTGTTCGGCGCGGGGCCTCAGTCCGGATGCCGGCCGTGGTCCTCCGTGTCCGGTTCCGCCCGGAGGGTGTCCGCGATCGGCTCCTCCGGTCGCGGCGCGACGTCCTCGTCGGCCTCGAGCTCGGGGATGGTCGGCTCGTCCGGGCCGGGGACGTGCTCGTGGGCGGGGTGCTCGTGGTGGGCAGACACGGATGATCCTTCGGTCGACGACATCCACAGCGTATGCCGATTCGGACCGGGCGACGAAGGGTCGCGCGGCGCCCGGTCCGCCTGCGTTCACCGCCGACGAGTGCGCGACGCCGGAGTCTCGGACGGCAGTCGGGCATCGCGCCGCGTCTTGATGAGGCTCGCCGCGGTCGCGACCACGATCGTCGCGCCGATGAACAGCAGCGAGAACCAGATCGGGATCTCGGGTGCCCACTCGACGCCCTGACCGCCGTTGATGAACGGCAGCTCGTTGACGTGCAGGGCGTGCAGCACGAGCTTCACGCCGATGAACGCGAGGATGACGCCCAGCCCCTGCGCCAGGTAGACGAGACGCTCGAGCAGCCCGCCGATGAGGAAGAAGAGCTGCCGCAGCCCCATCAGCGCGAACGCGTTGGCGGTGAAGACGATGTAGGCCTCCTCCGTCAGTCCGTAGATGGCGGGGATCGAATCGACGGCGAAGATGAGGTCGACGAACCCGATGGCGATGATCGTCAGCAGCATCGGTGTGACCCAGCGTCGGCCGTCCTTGACGGTCGTGAGCTTGTCGCCGTGGTACTCGTCGGTCACGCGCAGGTGCCGGCGCACGAACCGCATGAAGACCCCGTCGGCGGGGTTCGACTCGCCGTGCGTGAACGCCTGCCGATACGCGAGCACCAGCAGCAGCGCCCCGAAGAGGTAGAAGATCCAGGAGAAGTTCGCGATCAGCGTCGCCCCGACGGCGATGAAGATGCCGCGCAGGATCAGGGCGATCACGATGCCGATCATCAGCACCTTCTGCTGGTAGATCTTCGGCACGGCGAAGCTCGTCATCACGATGAGGAAGACGAAGAGGTTGTCGATCGACAGCGCCTTCTCGGTGAGGTAGCCGGCGAAGTACTCGCCGCCGTAGGTCCACCCCGAGACGACGCCGATGCCGACCCCGAACAGCAGCGCGAGGCCGATGTAGAAGACCGACCAGCGGGCCGACTCTCCGATGGTCGGTTCGTGCGGCGTGCGCACGTGCGCGAAGAACTCGTAGACGAAGAAGGCGATCGTGACCGCGATCGTGATGATCCAGACGAGTGGCGTGATATCCACGGGGGTGCTCCCAAGGTTGGCGTGAGGTGATCAGCGCCAAGGTCTTCTCCATCCTCGTGACCGAGGACCGGGGGCCCGGGATGCGAACGCATCCGTAGTGACGAGCCGACCGTGCCGGAGTACTCCCCTTGGGCCTCCCAGTCTACGGGATGCCGCGGCGTGTCTCGTCGCGGTCGCTCGCTGCGTCCGAGCGCCGGCGCGCACGGCTACCGCGCCAGCAGCTCGCCGTGCGGCATCGCCATCCAGCCGTCCTCGTCGTCGGCCCACGCGGTCCATGCGGCGCTGATCGTGCGCAGCTCGTCCACCGTGGCGAGTCCGTGCGAGAGCGCCGCCGCCGCGAAGCCGGAGTCCACCGCCCGGTCCGCCCAGAGGCCGCCCCACCAGGCGCGGTCCTCGGCGTTCTCGAACACCCACAGCGAGGCGCCCACGCGGATGTCGGAGAACCCGGCCGCCCGCGCCCAGGCCTTCAGGCGCCGCCCGGCATCCGGCTCGCCCACGGAGGCGCGGTGCACGCGCTGGTACAACTCCGCCCAGGCCCGCAGGCCGTCGGTGAATGGGTGGATGATGACCCCGGCGTAGTCGACGTCTCGGGCGGCGACGAGTCCGGCCACCCGCCCCCACTCCCGCAGGGCGTCGACCGGCCGCGCGAGATGCTGCAGCACCTGGTGGGCATGCGCCACGGCGAACTCTCCGTCGCCGAAGGGGAGGGCATAGGCATCCGCGACTGCGAATCCGGCCGGAGAGCCCAGCGCATCCGCCTGGGCGATGATCTCTGCCGACGCGTCGACTCCGACGACGCGAGCCGGGGCGACGATCCGGGCGAGGTCGGCGGTGATCGTGCCCGGGCCGCACCCGATGTCGAGGACGGAGGTGCCGGCATCCAGCGATGGCAGCAGATAGGCGGCGGAGTTCTCGGCCGTGCGCCAGCGATGCGAGCGAAGCACGCTCTCGTGGTGTCCGTGCGTGTACCGACCGCTGGCCTGCTCCATCGTCCCCGCCTTCGCCGTTTCGGTCAGGCTATCGCGATGGATGCATCACCGATCACTAGCCTGGGGGCATGCGCAGCCGACGGAGGACGTGGATGCTGGGCGGCATCGGACTCATCGCGTGCGCCGTCATCGACGTTGTGGCCGCAGCCGCTCCCGGCCTTGCCGGTGCGGGAGTGCTTCGCGTCTTCGGCGACGTCGTCTACGCAGCGGCCGTTCTGCTGTTCGCGGTCGGGCTGACCGCCGACGCGAGCGTGGTGCGGCGCGGCCCGCTGGGGGTCGTGGCGATGACGATCGTGGCGGTCTGGCCGCTCGTGGCGTCCATCGCGGCGCAGCTCGTGGCCTCGTCGGCACCGGCGACATGGTGGAGCGTCTACGGGTACGTCGCACTCGTCGTACCCGCCGGTGCGGGGCTCGTGGCCGCGATGCGGATCGCACGCGCCGCCGTGGTCCCCGACCCCTGGCGGTGGGCGCCCCTCTGGGTGCTCGGCGTGCACGCGGCCGCGGCGGTGCTCCCGCAGATCTTCATGGTCGCCTCCGACCGGAGTGCGATTCAGAGCGTGGCCGGGGTGTTCAGCGCCATCGGGATGCTGTCGTTCCTGACCGGAACCCTCGGCCTCGGCATCCTGGCGCTCGTCCTCGCAGCCTCCCAGCGACCCGACACGGTCGAGATCTTCCGCTCCGCCTGACATCCCGGTCTGCGCCGGCACGCGAAGGGGGCCGGAACACCTGGTCCCGGCCCCCTTCGCGTGCGTTGCTCCGGCGTCGTAATGCCGGCGAGGGGTCAGTCCTCCGGGTCCTCGAGGCGGAAGCCGATCTTGAGGGTCACCTGGAAGTGCAGCACCTCTTCTTCGTCGGCGTGGCCGCGGACGGACGCCACCTCGAACCAGTCGATGTTGCGTACCGTCTTGGCGGCGCGGGCGAGTCCGTTGCGGATCGCGGCATCCATGCCCTCGTGGGAGGTGCCGACGATCTCACTGACGCTGTAGGTGTGCGGTGCAGCCATGCGTTGTGCCTTTCGTTCGGGTGGGGGTGCTCAGGCGTGCTGGCCGGAGTGCTTGCCCTCGGCGATCTCTTCGATCACCTTCGCGTTGAAGGCGTCGAGGTCGTCGGGGGTGCGGCTCGATACGAAGCCCTGGTCGACGACGACTTCTTCGTCGACCCAGTTCGCGCCGGCGTTGCGCAGGTCGGTCTTCAGGCTCGGATAGCTCGTCAGGGTGCGCCCGTCGACCACTCCTGCTTCGATCAGGGTCCACGCGGCGTGGCAGATCGCGGCGACCGGCTTGGAGGCCGTGAAGAACGCCTTCGCGAAGGCGACGGATGCCTCGTCCATGCGCAGGTGGTCGGCGTTGACGACGCCGCCGGGGAGCACGAGCGCGTCGAAGTCGCCCTCCACCGCATCCGACGCGGGCAGCTGCACGCTCTGCACGTGCCCGTTCTTGCCGCGGATCTCGCCTTCCGCGGGTGCGACGAGCACAGGGGTCGCGCCCGCGTCGGATACGGCGTGCCAGGGGGAGGTCAGTTCGCTGTCTTCGAAGCCGTCGGTCGCGAGGAACGCGACCTTCTTTCCGTTCAGATCAGTCATGGCCGCGACGTTACGCCGATCCCCGGACCGACTGCGAGGGGTTGACAGTCGCCGACCTCGCCCCTACGCGGATGACGTCAGTGTGCGCCGGTCGCCACCGGCGCGTCCGCCGGCTTGCGGATGAAGAACGACAGCAGGATCGTGGGGGTCGCGACGATCGCCGCGAGCAGGAAGGCCACACGCGTCCCCGCGGCCTCCGCCGCGACCTCGGCGGCACCCCCGGCGATCGCCGTGGTCGCCACTCCGGACATGACGGTGATCATGAGGGCGATGCCCGCGGCCCCGGCGACCTGCTGGATCGTCGAGACGATCGCGCTGCCGTAGGAGTAGTAGCGGGGTTCGAGTGAGCCGAGGGACGATGAGAACAACGGCGTGAACGACAGCGCGAGGCCGACGGACAGGGCGGTCTGGCCGATCGCGATCACCCACACCGGGGTGCCGGCGTCGAGCGTGGTGAAGAACCAGAGCATCCCGCTCGCGAGGATCGACCCGGGCACGAGCAGCACGCGCGGTCCGTGCTTGTCGTAGATGCGGCCGATGATCGGTCCGAGCAGCCCCATGGCGAGGGCCCCGGGCAGCACCACGATGCCGGTGACGAAAGCGCTGACGTCGAGCACCCGCTGCATGTACAGCGGGATGACGGTGATCGCACCGAAGAACGCCAGCGAGATCAGCAGGAACTGCGTCACGGCGAGGGTGAAGTTGCGTGAGCGGAACACGCGCAGATCGAGCAGCGCGGCATCCCGCTGCTGCAGGCGCAGCTGCCGCCAGATGAACGTGCCCAGCGCGAGGACGCCGACCACGAGGGCGACCACGAGAGAGGTGAGCGAACCGCTCGCGGCGGCGGCGGCATCCACATCGCCGCCGTGGCTCGCCGCCCCGCCGATCTGGCTGAGGCCGAACACGATGCCGCCGAAACCGAGCGCCGAGAGCACGACCGACGGTGCGTCGATCGGAAGGCGGCGCGGTTCGCCGACGCTCACCATCCACCGCGCGCCCGCGATCAGCGCGAGGATCGCGATGGGAAAGACGAGGCCGAAGATCCAGCGCCATCCCACCGTGTCGAGGAGCACGCCCGAGACGGTGGGGCCGATCGCCGGAGCGAGAGAGATGACGACGCTGACGCGCCCCATCATGCGTCCTCGCGCCTGCGGCGGGACGAGGGTCATGAGGGTCGTCATCAGCAGCGGCATCATGATCGCGGTGCCGGAGGCCTGCACGACACGCGCACCCACGAGCATCGAGAAGCCGGGAGACAGGAAGGCCAGCAGGGTGCCGAGCGAGAACAGCGACATCGCCGTGAGGAACATGCTGCGGGTCGTGAACCGCTGCAGCAGGAACCCCGTGATGGGAATGACGACGGCCATCGTCAGCATGAACGCCGTCGTCAGCCACTGCGCATCGAGGGCAGTGATGCCGAGGTCGTCGATCAGGTGCGGGATGGCCACACCCATGGTCGTCTCGTTGAGGATCGCCACGAAGGCGGCCGCGAGCAGCAGCCAGATGAGGCGGGTCTCTTTGGGCCCCAGCACCGGTCCGGACGAGGAACGCGAGGCGGTGACGGGGATGCTGCCGGTGCTCGTCGCTGACATCGGTGCGTCTCCTCATCACGGGGCACGCGGCCCGCGACGACGGGGATGTCGTCGAGCGGGTGCCGGCGCGCAGGCAGGCATGCCCCTCACCGCACGCGGTGAGAGCTTTCAGGCTAACCGCGCGCACCGACAGGGAATTCCCACATCCGGGGAAAATCCTCGATGAGTTCGCGCGGGACTTACGCCTTCTCGTCGGTCTCGTCCCAGTCGACGGAGCCGATCGCGTCCGTCGGCTCGGGCTTGAGCTCGTCTTCGAAGAGCGTCTCCTCGGGAGTGAGCAGTTCGTCTTCGCTCTCACTCTCGAGCTTCTCCAGCTCGTCGTCGCCGCGGGGGTCGGGGTTTCCTGGCGTCGTGGTCATGTCGCCAGCCTAGCGACGACGCAGCGGATCAGGATGGTTCCGCTTGCCCGGAACATTACTTGCATGTCATCATACAAGTAATGTTCGGATCATCGCCGCCGCCCCGCCCGTGCCCGCCTCGCTCTCGCCTAGGCTCGGGCTCATGAGCATGGGCCGAGCCGGTGGCGTGCTGTCGCGCAACGTGGATGCCGATGCGCAGCGCGCGCGCAACGCCGAAGCACCAGAGATCCCGAATCTGGGCCGGCGGATCGTCGCGCTGTTCTCGCCGTACCGGGGCAGACTGAGCATCACCGCGGCGCTCGTCGTCGTGAGCGCTGCGATCGCGGTGGTGCCGGCGCTGCTCATCGAGCGCATCTTCGATCAGGCTCTCTTTCCCGAGGACGGCTCCGGACCGCACCTGCTGCTGCTGACCGAGCTCGTGGCGCTCATGATCGCGCTGTTCCTCGCCTCCGCCGGGCTCACCGTGGTGCAGACCTGGCTCACCTCCACCGTCGGAAACCGCGTCACCGGTGACCTGCGTGAGCGGCTTTTCCGGCATCTGCAGAGCATGGACCTGTCGTTCTTCACGCGCACCAAGACCGGCGTCATCCAGTCCCGCCTGCAGAACGACGTCGGCGGCGTCGCCGGCGTGCTGACGAACGCGATGACCAGCATCCTGGGCAACACCGTCACCGTCGTCGCCTCGCTCGTCGCGATGATCCTGATCGACTGGCGGCTGACCATCATCGCGGTCGTCATGCTGCCCGGGCTGGTGTGGGTGCAGAGGCGTGTCGGGCGCGTGCGGGCGCGCATCGCCACGCAGACGCAGGAATCGCTGTCGCAGCTGACCGCCATCACCCAGGAGACGCTCTCGGTGTCGGGCATCCTGCTGTCCAAGTCCTTCAACCGGCAGAGCGGTGAGATCGCGCGCTACGCGGGAGAGAACGCCACACAGGTGGGGCTGCAGGTGCGGCTCGCGATGAGCGGCCAGTGGTTCTTCGGGCTGGTGAACGTGATCATGTCGTCGGTCCCGGCCGTGATCTACCTGGTGGCGGGCCTGTTCCTCGCCGACGGCGCCCCCGACATATCGGCCGGCGTGATCGTCGCGTTCACGACGGTGCAGGCGCGGCTGCTGTTCCCCCTGATGGCGCTCATGCGCGTCGCGCTCGAGCTGCAGACCTCGAAGGCGCTGTTCGCGCGCATCTTCGAGTACCTCGACCTGCAGGCGACGATCGAGGATGCGTCCGACGCGATCACCGTGGATGCCGCGCCCGGCCCCCTCGGCCGCATCGAGTTCGAGCGAGTGCTCTTCCGCTACCCCGACGCGACGTCGACGTCGCCCCCGACTCTTGACCGGGTCTCGTTCGTCGCCGAGCCCGGGCAGCACGTGGCGTTCGTGGGCCCGAGCGGCGCCGGCAAGACCACGATCCTCTACCTCGCGCCGCGGCTGTACGAGGCGTCGGAGGGCACCGTGCGCTTCGCCGGGGCCGACGTGCGCGACCTGCGGCAGGGATCGATCATCGATCACGTCGGCGTGGTCTCGCAGGAGACCTACCTCTTCCACGCCTCGATCAGAGAGAACCTGCGCTACGCGAAGGCCGACGCCTCGCAGGAGGAGCTCGAGTCGGCGTGCCGGGCGGCCAACATCCACCACGTCATCGAAGGGTTCGCCGACGGCTACGACACCGTCGTGGGGGAGCGGGGATACCGGCTCTCGGGCGGCGAGAAGCAGCGCATCGCGATCGCGCGGGTGCTGCTGAAGGACCCGCCCGTGCTGCTGCTCGACGAGGCGACGAGCGCACTCGACACGGTGTCGGAGCGCGTCGTGCAGCAGGCCCTGGATGCCGCGGCGCGGGGCCGCACGACCCTGTCGATCGCGCACCGGCTCTCGACCGTGGCGCGGGCCGACGTCATCCACGTGGTCGAGGGCGGCCGCATCGTCGAATCGGGCACGCACTCCGAGCTGCTCGCCGCCGACGGGCTCTACGCCGAGCTTGCCTCGCGCCAGCTGGAGGCGTCGTCGGACCTCTCCGCGCCCTGAGCGGGACCGGCGCGGATCGGGTCAGCGGGGGCGCAGGGCCGCGACCGACTCCGTGACGGCCTCGGCGATGGGCCGCGCGTCACCCGTGAACGTGTGCGGCAGGGTGATGCGCACCGCCGTCTGCGCGACCTCGGGGGCGATGCCCAGCGCGATCAGCACGTGCGATGCTTCGTCGCTGCCGGCGGCGCAGGCCGAACCGCTCGATGACACGAAGCCGCGGCGCTCCAGCTCGAGCAGAACCGCCTCGCCGCCCGTGCCGGCGAAGGTGAAGCTCGCTGTGCCGGGCAACCGCTCGGTCGGGTGACCGGTCAGCGCCGCCCCCGGCACCGTGTCGAGCACGTGCCGGATGAGCTGGTCGCGCGCGGCGGAGACACGGGCGGATGCCTCGTCGCGAGCGGCATCCGCGATCTCGAGCGCCCGCGCGAGCGCGACGGCACCCGCCACGTTCTCGGTGCCGCTGCGCCGGCCGCGCTCCTGGCCGCCGCCGTGCAGGAGGGGCTCGAGAGGGATGCGTCCGCGCACCCCGACCGCCCCGGTCCCCTTCGGCGCGCCCACCTTGTGCCCGGCGATCGAGACGGCATCCACCCCCAGTTCCGCGGCGGAGAGATCGAGCCAGCCGGCCGCCTGGACCGCATCGATGTGGATCGGTACACGATGGGCCGCTGCGACGGCGGCGAGGGCGGCGACGTCCTGCACGGTGCCGACCTCGTTGTTGGCGTAGCCGATCGTCACCAGCGCGGTCAGGTCACACAGGGCGTCATCGAGGTCGGCGGGGTCCACCCGGCCGTCGCGGTCCACGGGCAGCTCCGTGACGACGAAGCCATGCACGCGCTGCAGGTAGCGCACCGACTGCAGCACCGACTCGTGCTCGATGGGCGTGGTGATGATGTGGGCCGCATCGCGCCGCAGCTGCGCGGCGATGGCGATGCCTTTGATCGCGAGGTTGTTGGCCTCGGTGCCGCCGGAGGTGAAGACCACGTCGCCTTTGCGCATGCCGAGCACGCGCGCGACGGATGCGCGGGCGTCGGCCAGGGCCGCGGCGGCGCGCTCGCCGACGGAATGATGGCTCGAGGGGTTGCCGAACTCCGAGGTCAGGAACGGCATCATCGCCTCGAGCGCTTCCGGATGCACGGGCGTCGTGGCCGCGTTGTCGAGGTACAGCATCGTGCCCCTAGTCTGCGCCTTCGGTCGCCGCGGCATCCACCGTGATGTCGAGACCGAGGTCGAGCGACCGCGCCGAATGCGTGAGCGCCCCGACCGAGATCACGTCGACGCCCGTCTCGGCGATCGCCCGGACGGTCGCGAGGTCGACGCCGCCGCTGGCCTCGACGATCGCGGCGCCGGCGATGCGCGCCACTCCCGTGCGCAGATCGGCGAGCGAGAAGTTGTCGAGCATCACCGTCCCCACACCCGCCGCGAGCACGGCGTCGAGCTGGTCGAGGCGATCCACCTCCACCTCGACGTGCGTCGTGTGCGGCAGCCGGGCGATGGCGCCCTGCAGCGCCGCGGTCACCGACACGCCCTGCCGCAGCAGCACGGCGAGGTGGTTGTCCTTGACCATGACGGCGTCCGAGAGCGAGTGGCGGTGGTTGTGCCCGCCGCCGCTCGTGACGGCGTGGCGCTCGAACGCGCGCAGCAGTGGGGTCGTCTTGCGCGTGTCGGCGATGCGGGCGCCCGTGTGGGCGACCTCGGCGACGTACCGGGCCGTGAGCGTGGCGATCCCCGACATCCGCTGGGCGAAGTTGAGGCCGATCCGCTCGGCCGTGAGCACGGCGCGGGCGGG
The DNA here is from genome assembly GCF_033792225.1 of Microbacterium sp. LRZ72. Classification (NCBI taxonomy): domain Bacteria; kingdom Bacillati; phylum Actinomycetota; class Actinomycetes; order Micrococcales; family Microbacteriaceae; genus Microbacterium; species Microbacterium sp. LRZ72. The sequence goes on along the minus strand of NZ_JANGEX010000002.1, from coordinate 127,102 downwards.
GCCCTCGACGACCGCGAGCGTATCGCCGCCGGCGAAGGTCGCGCCGTCGGCGACGCGGAGCCCGACGCGCATGCGTGGATCCGTGAGGCGGAACGCGGCCTCGAAGACCTCGCCGCCGCTGAACACCCCCGCCTCGCGGGCGACCAGCGCGGCGTGGGCCGTGGCGTCGGCGGGGATCAGGGTCGTCGTGGTCAGGTCTCCCCACGGCGCGTCCTCTTCGAGGGCGCCGGTGACGAGGCGCTCGATCTGCAGGCGGGTCAGCATGCGACCGCTCCTGCCAGGGCGGGGGCCTGCGCGAAGGCGTCGCCGGCGGCATCCGGTGCCGCGACCGCGTCGTCGCGCCGATAGTGCGCGCCGACCGACGTGCGACGGGCGAGTGCGGCGCCGACGGTGGCGGCAGCCAGCTGCAGCAGGTTCTCATCCTCGAACTGGGCCGGGGTGCGCGGGGTGCGTGCTGCGGCTCGCCACGTCGCGATGGCGGCGGCGGCGCGGCGCAGGCCGCGCTCGTCGCGCATCACGCCGACGTGCTCCGACATGATGCGCTGCAGAGCGGTTCGCGTGAACGGGCCCGGTGCCGACGACCACGCGTCCTTCGCGCCCGGCCGTGGGCCCTCCGCTGTCACGGATCGACCGCGGGACGGGCCGCCGACGTCGATCTGCGACAGCGGAGCGGGGGTGGGAGGGGTCGGAGCCGGGTGCGGCGGCGGGGCGGCCGCGGCGGGCGCTCCGGCGAGGGCCGCGGCGGCCCGGGCGGCGAAGACCGCGCCCTCCAGCAGCGAGTTCGAGGCCAGGCGATTCGCCCCGTGCACCCCGGTGCGGGCGACCTCGCCCACCGCGAACAGGCGCGGGATGCTGGTGCGCCCGTCGAGGTCGGTGGCGACGCCGCCCATCAGGTAGTGCGCCGCCGGTGTCACGGGGATCGGCTCGCGCGCCCAGTCCAGTCCGCGCTCGCGCACGGCGCGGTCGATGGTCGGGAACCTGCGGGCGAGGAACGCCGCGGCGTCCTCGCCCCGCGCGGGGCCCAGGCCCGTCGCGTCGAGCAGCACGGGACGGCCGTGCTGCTCGCTCATGCGGGCCGCGATCGCGCGCGCGACGACGTCACGGGGCGCCAGCTCGCCGTCGGGATGCGCGGCCAGGGCGAAGCGGCATCCGTCGGCGTCGATCAGGGTCGCGCCCTCGCCGCGGACGGCCTCGGAGATCAGGAACGGCTCGCCGGCGGCGAGCACGGTGGGGTGGAACTGCACGAACTCCAGGTCGGCGACGGCCGCACCCGCACGCAGCGCGGCCGCGATGCCGTCGCCGGTCGCGATGACGGGGTTCGTCGTGTGCGCATACAGCTGCCCGGCGCCGCCGGTGGCGAGCACGACGGCGTCGGCGCGCAGCGAGCGGCGCTCCCGCCCCTCGATCAGCAGCTCGGCGCCGCGCGCCTCGCCGCCCTCGACCACGAGGTCGATCAGAAAGGCGTGTTCGATGATCTCGACGCCCGACCGGCGCACGGCGGCGACGAGCGCGCTCTCGATCGCCGAGCCGGTCGCATCTCCGCCGGAGTGCAGGATGCGGGGATAGGAGTGCGCCCCCTCGAGCCCGCGGACGAAAGCGCCGTCGGGCCCGCGGTCGAAGGCGACGCCGAGGTCGATGAGCTCGCGGATACGATCCGGTCCTTCTCCGACGAGCACGCGCACGGCCTCGGCGTCGGCGAGGCCGGCACCGGCGACCAGGGTGTCGTGGGCGTGATCGTCGACCCGGTCGTCGGCGAACATCACCCCCGCGATCCCGCCCTGTGCATAGCGGGTGTTGGCGTGCTCGAGCACGTCCTTGGTGGCGAGGGTGACAGCTACGCCCGCCTGGGCCGCGCGCAGCGCGACCGTCAGCCCCGCGATGCCGGACCCGATCACGAGCGCCGTGGTCATCGGGTCACCTGGGGCGCGGGCTTGGACGCCAGCATCCGTTCGAGGGCCACCCGCGCCGGATCGGCGACGTCGGCCGGCACGGTGATGCGGTTCGGGGTCTCGCCGGCCACGAGCGACTCGAGCACCCATGCGAGGTAGCCGGGGTGAATGCGGTACATCGTCGAGCACGGGCACACCACGGGATCGAGGCAGAAGATCGTGTGCTGCGGATGCTGCGCGGCCAGGCGCTGCACGAGATTGATCTCGGTGCCGATCGCGAACGTGGTGGGCTCGGACGCGGCGGCGATGGCCGTGCGGATGTAGTCGGTCGAACCGGCCTCGTCAGCCGCATCCACGACCGGCATCGGGCACTCGGGGTGCACGATCACGCGCACGCCGGGATGCTCGGCGCGCGCCTTGTCGATCTGGTCGACGGTGAAGCGCCGGTGCACGCTGCAGAAACCGTGCCACAGGATGACGCGTGCGTCGTCCAGGTCGGCGGCGTCGTTGCCCCCGAGCGGCTTGTTCGGGTTCCACATCGGCATCTGCTCGAGCGGCACGCCCATCGCCTTGGCGGTGTTGCGGCCCAGATGCTGATCGGGAAAGAACAGCACGCGGCGGCCGCGCTCGAACGCCCACTCCAGCACCGTGCGCGCGTTCGAGGATGTGCAGACGATTCCGCCATGCCGGCCGACGAAGCCCTTGATCGCGGCCGAGGAGTTCATGTAGGTGACGGGGATCACGGGCACGAGGCCATCGGCATCCGCCTCGTGCATGGGGCCGTAGACGTCCTCGAGCTGTTCCCAGCACTCCTCGACCTGATCGATGTCGGCCATGTCGGCCATCGAGCACCCCGCGGCGAGGTTGGGCAGGATCACCGCCTGGTCGGGGCCCGAGAGCAGGTCGGCGGTCTCGGCCATGAAGTGCACGCCGCAGAAGACGATCGCCTCGGCCTCGGGATGCGCCTTCGCGGCGTTGGCGAGCTGGAACGAGTCGCCGACGTAGTCCGCGTGGCGCACGACCTCCTCGCGCTGATAGAAGTGGCCGAGCACGACGACGCGGTCGCCGAGGGTCTGCTTGGCGGCGCGGATGCGTTCGTGCAGCTGTTCTTCGTCGGCCTCGCGGTACGCGCGCGGCAGCTCCCCCTGACGGGGCGCGCCGGCGGGGATCACATCGCCCATCGACGAGCCGGGCCCGTAGCCCGGCCGGGTGTCGAAGTCCCACGGGCCGGCCGCGAGATCGGTGTTGCACGTCTCGCCGGAGGACTCGCCCGCGACGATCGCCTGGATCTCATGGTCGACGGAGGGGTCGACCGGGCGGTTCTGCAGGGTGACGAGTGTGGCGGACATGACTACCTCGATTCGACGGATGCCGCAGGCTCCGCGAGCCGTGCGAGGGGCCCGCGGTCGGCGAGCTCGACATCCTGGTTGTAGCGGTAGAGGCGCGCGGGACGATGGCTGCCCGTGCGGAACCTCTCGGTGGGGATCAGGTTTCCGGAGCTCTCGACCTGGCGGCGGAAGTTCGCGGGGTCGAGCCGCCGGCCCAGCATGGCCTCGTAGGCCTCGCGCAGGTCGGCGAGTGTGAACTCGTCGGGCAGCAGTCCGTGCGCGACGCGGCTGTAGCCGACCTTGTTGCGCAGGCGCCACAGGGCGTACTCGACGATGTCGTCGTGATCGAACGCGAGCCGAGGCAGGCTGGCGGCGGCGAACCATTCCACGTTCTGCGGGGCGGACCCGGCGGCGGCGTGCGCGGCCTGCTGCGCGTCGACCTCGTCGGCCCGCAGCAGCGCCCAGTACACGATCGAGACGACGCGGGTGGGGGAGCGGTCGACGTCGCCGAACGCGTAGAGCTGCTCCAGATAGCTCGGCATCAGGCCGGTGGTCTCGGCCAGGGTTCGGGATCCCGCGGCATCCAGCCCCTCGCGCGGGTCGAGCCAGCCCCCGGGCAGCGCCCAACGGCCCGCATAGGGATCGCGGGTGCGGCGGACGAGGGGCATCACCACCGTGGCGCACCCGTCTTCGGGGCGTCGGCGCAGCGAGAAGATCACGGTGGAGACGGCCAGGCGCACGTCCTCACCCCGAGCCGCGGTGTGCTCGGGTGCGGGGGCTGTGGAGGGAGGGGGCGCAGTTCTTGTCATGGTGACCTTATCTGGAACGATCTTAATGTCTGTGTGACCCGAAGTGCAACCGCCGGCCGGGCGGGTTCTCAGCGTGGGTGCCTAAGCTCGGACGCGAACGCGGCGCATCGTCGTGCGGCGACGGCGGAACGAGGCGGGAGGGGCGGGCGGTGCAGATCATCGACATCCTGCTCCTCGTGGTGCTCCTGTCCGCCCTCGTGGTCGGCCTGCAGCGCGGGTTCTTCGCGAGTCTCGGCTCGCTGCTCGGCGTGATCGCGGGCGGAGCCGCCGCGCTGTGGGTCGTGCCCCTGGTCAACGATGCGGTGCCGTGGGATCAGTGGCGCGGCATTCTGGTGCTGGCCGTCGCGGTGCTCCTGCTCGTGTTCGGCGCAGCCGTGGGCGGCGCACTGGGGATGCTGGTGCGACGCGGTGCCGACCGCATCCGTCTTCGCGCCGTCGAACGACTGGCAGGAGGGGCGGTGAGCGTCGTCGTCGCGGCGCTCGCGATCTCGCTCGTCGGCCAGAGCGTGTCGGCGACGGGGATGCCGGTGGTCTCGCAGGCGCTGGCCTCGTCACAGGTGCTGCGCACGATCGAGGACCTCACGCCCCGTCCCGTGCAGACCACGCTGGCGCAGCTGCGTGGCGCGGTCATGGACGGCGGCCTGCCCCGTGTCGGCGAGCTGCTGGTGCCCGGCAGCGTCGACGCCGCGCCCGAGGTGCAGCTCGACGATCCCGCCCTGGCCACGGCGGCGCAGTCCGTGGCGCGCGTGTCGGGGGTGGCCTATGCGTGCGGCACGAGCGCCACCGGCAGCGGGTTCGTGCTCGCGCCCGACCGCGTCGTCACCAACGCCCATGTGGTGGCCGGTGTCGAGACCCCGGTGGTCGAGGTGCCCGGCGAGACGGCCAAGGAGGGCCGCATCGTCTACTTCGACCCGATCGACGACCTGGCGGTGATCGCGGTCGACGGCCTCGCCGCACCGGCGCTCGCCGTGGTGCCGACGCTCGTGGCCGGCGACGCGGCCGTCGTGCAGGGGTACCCGTTCGGGGGGCCGTTCACGATGGGCGGCGCCGAGGTGCTCTCGGTAGGCGGCGCACCCGTGCCCGACATCTACGAGGACCAGGTCGCTTCCCGCGAGGTGTACGCGCTGGCGGCGACCGTTCAGCCCGGCAACTCCGGGGGGCCGCTGCTGACGGCCGAGGGCGACGTGGCGGGCGTCGTGTTCGCGCGGGGCGAGGGCGACGCCGACCGGGGATACGCGATGACCACGACGGAGCTCGGTCCCGTGCTGGCACAGGCCGAGGACCTGACGCAGGCGGTGTCGACGGGGCGCTGCCTGGGCTGAGCCCGGCGTGCGGGCGCGGCACGATCGCGTCAGTACCGGTGCCACCCGCTCGACGCCCCGAGAAATCACCGTTCGCGCGAAACCCGCCGCGACGCGGTGTGTCTCACGCGGATGCTGGTTTGTCATCGAACGGAGACGCCGGCTGCGGTGCGTGGTTCCGAGACGTATCGAACGGCGTGCCGGGTGCAGGGCGAGCGCTCAGCCCAGCGAACGGGGATTGCGCCGCAGCGTCGCCAGCATCGAAGGCTGGGGCGTGCGCACGACGGGCACGCCCACCCGGAGGACGATCGAGCGGAGCGTCGGCCAGTGCATCGTCTCCCGCCATGTCCACCGCGCGAAGGCGTCTTCGTGTCGGCGCAACCGATCTTCTCGCAGCTTCTCGGCCATCACCCGGCGAATGCTCTCGTCCGCCGTCGAGGCGGCGTACTTGCCGAAGCCGTCGGACTCGCCGATGGCACGCAGTCGCGGCCAGTAGAAGTCAGCGCGGTCCTCGACGCCTTCGTGATGGAACGTCCGCTGCAGCTCCGGCGCCTCGAACCCGCACCACAGGATGACCGCACGGCTCACGGACTCGCCCGCCGACTCCGCTCGCGCATCGGCGTGCTGCAGGGCCCACTCCACGCGCACCGTCCCTCGCCGATTCGCCTGACGGTGGGCGACCTCCTCGAGCGTCGCGAGTGCGATGCCGTGATCGGCTCGGTGACTGATCGCGGCATCCATCACCGCGAGAGCGAAGGCGGGTGGCAGCACGCGTGCAAGGTCGATCACCGTCTCAGACGGTGAGACGGTGGCTACTCCCGCTGACTCGACGACATGCCGGTCGTCCTGGCTCGTGTGCACGGCGACATCTCCGAAGCGTCGGGATTGCGTGCGGCTCGCATCGAAGACATGGATGTCGCGGGGCTCCCCGAAGAGGGGAAGCCCGCGCAGCGCAGCCGCGGATTCATGGGAGAAGACCGCGCCCGGCAGGGCGAGCGCGGCAGCGTGTACGCGTGCGAGGTATCTCTCCCACGGCTGAAGCCTCTGCCAGGCCTTCTGCTCGGCGAAGATGCGTGGGCGAAGGCGGACGAGCGTACGGTCGTCGCGGAGGCGACGGGCGGCGTGTTCGCTGGCAGTGTCCAGCAGCGGCAAAGGGCTCGGGCGATGCATGTCGACGGCGCTCACCGTGCCATCTTTCGACCGCACCCGAGTCCGCGTGCGGGCATGCGGGTGTGTCTGTGGACCGGTGGTCATCACGAACCGCTGGGGAGACCGAGCAGCCGATCCCTGAGAATCCATCGTTCGCGCGAAGCGCGCCGCATCGCGATAGGTCTCGTGCAAACGATGGTTTCTGGGCAGGGTGAGGCGCGAGCGGTGGCAGAGGGGCGGCTGCGTCAGCCCGTCGGGGTGGCAGAGGGTGTCGGCGAGGGGGATGCCGCGGGAACCGGCGGGCCGAACAGGGCCGGCCACAGCGCCGCCGCGAGGGGATAACCGACGAACGCGATCACATCGATCAGCGTGTGCGCGATCACCAGTGGCACGACCCGCCCCCAGCGGCGGTAGCACCAGCCGAAGACGATTCCCATCGCGAAGTTGCCCAGCACCGGACCGAGGCCCTGGTACGCGTGATAGGCCGCGCGCAGCGTCGCCGAGGCGATGATGATCGGCCACCACTCCCACCCGAGCCGCCGCAGGCGGTCGAAGAGGTAGCCCAGCATGATCACCTCTTCGAGCAGCCCCGCGCGCAGCGCCGAGAGCAGCAGCAGCGGCACGGTCCACCACGCGGCATCCAGCGGCGACGCGGCCACCGCCACGGTGACGCCGAGCGCCCGGCCGACGGCGTACAGAGTGAGCCCCGGAACGCCGATCACGACGATCAGCAGGATGCCGCGCGCGAGGTCGCCGCCGAAGCGCGTGAAATCCAGCCCGATGCGGCGCAGCGCGCTCTTGCCCGGCTCCCAGAGCAGGAACACGACGAGGGCGACCAGCGCGAGGTCGAAGAACACCGACAGCAGCTGGTAGGCGGCATCCCACGCGGCGACATCGTCGCGCGACGGATTCAGCTGCGCCTGCTGCTGTCCGAGTGGAACGGTTGCCGTCAGGCGCCGCACGAGGGCGAGCACGGAGTAGAGCGCCGACTGGCCGAGGGTGACGGCCAGCACGATGCCCACCTCCCAGCGCAGCCGCGCGCGGGCGGGACCGTCGAGGGGATGCGAGGGCGCGGGCCCGTCGGCTGGCGGCATGGGTTCCTCCGTTCGCAGACCCGAGTGTGGTCCGCCGGTATCCATGATCGTGCACGCGACGCCGCCGCCGGACCCGGCTACTACACTCGACGGCGGTCGGCTGCCACACGGGGCGCCGATGCGGCGAGGAGGACGCGGACGCATGCCGAAAGCCCGAGACACGCAGGTCTTCCGCCCACCGATCGCGACCGTGACCCTGTTCGCCGCGGCGGTGCTGGCGGGCTTCCTGCTCGTCGACGCGCTGGTTCGTGCCGGAGTCGTCGAGATGCTGCTGCTGGCGCCATGGGTGCTGATTCCGCTGTGGGTCGTGTATCTGCTCTCGTACACCTCGCACATCAGGGTGGATGCCGCCGGCGCCACCGTGCAGAACCTGCTGCGCATCGTGCGCATCCCCTGGGCGGCCGTGGCCGAGATCGACCTGGGCTGGCAGATCGGCTTCACGCTGCACGACGGCACCGTCATCCGCAGCTTCGGCGGTCCCTCGCGCTCGCGTCCGGGGCGCACACGCCGTGCCGACAACGGTGAACCCCGGGTGACGGCGGGGGAGCGGCAGCTCGAGCGGATGCGGGAGCAGTGGCGCGCCGCCGGTGCCGAGCAGCGCACGGAGGCAGGGGGCGTCCGGCGTTCGTGGGACGTCCCCGCGCTGCTCGTCGGGCTCGCGCTGGCGGTCTGGGCCGTCGCGGCAGTGCTCATTGCGGGTGTCTGACACCGCCGCGGTCGACGCGCCGAGCGCCCGCCGCGGGTTACCCTTGCCGCACGATGAGCACTCCACGATCACGGCGCAGCACCGGGCTGATCGCCGCCGCGTGCGCGCTGCTGATCGTCGCGACGGGGTGCACGGCGCCGCCGATCGTCGAGGAGCAGACGCCGCCCCCCGTCGTCGATGCATCTGAGCTGCCGCTGACGGCCTGGGAACGCGCTCAGCCCGGCGACGTGGCCGAGGGGGGCGAGGTCGGCATCGGCGTGGACGCGCTGCCGTCGAACTTCAATCCCGCGCGCATCTGCCCGTGCGACGCCGCCGGACTTCGTGTGCTCGATCCCACCGCGGGCGGGCCTTTCGTCCTCGACGAGCAGGGAGAGGCGGTGCTCGACGAGGACTACGCCCTCTCGGCGGAGGTCACCGGCGCCGACCCCCTGGTGGTCGAGCTGCATCTGAACCCCGACGCGGTGTGGGAGGACGGCACCCCGCTCACGGCCGGGGACTACGTCGCGACGTGGAGCGCCCTGAACGGCTCGGACGCCGCCTACCGGCCCGCCTCCAGCGCCGGGTACGACGCCGTGCGGCAGATGACGGTCGGTGACGACGCCCACCACCTGATCGCGACGTTCGCCCGGCCCTTCACGGACTGGCCACTGCTGTTCCGGTTCGTGCTGCCCGAGCGGGTGGCACAGGACCCGGCCGCGTTCAACGCCGGGTTCGCTTCGACGCCGCTGCCCTCCAACGGACCCTTCGTGGTGACCGAGATCGAGGACGGGGAGGGGGTCGTCCTCGATCGCAACCCGCTCTGGTGGGGCGATGTCCCGGTGCTCGAGCGCATCCGGTTCCAGGTCGTCCGCGACGACGAGCGCGCCGCCTGGTACGCCAGCGGCGAGCTCGATGTCATGGATGTCGCGTCGGATGAGGCGGTAGCGGCATCCGCGATGGCGGACGACGACGTGCGGGTGCAGCGGTCACGGGGCGACGACGTCGTGCTGTTGACGATCCGCGCGGGCGACGGCCCCCTGGCCGAGCCGGGGGTGCGTCGCGCGCTGGCGCTGATGCTGGATCGGCAGGCCCTCGCCGAGATCGGCCTGGCCGAGGGGGTCGCCGTGTCGGCCGTCGGCGATCACCTGCTCGTGCCGGGCGAGGCGGGGTACACGGACCGGGCTCCGGCGACCGACCCCGAGGCGGCCGAGGCTGCCCTGGAGGTGGCCGGGTTCTCCGCCGAGGGCGGGGAGTGGGCCCGCGACGGAGAGGTGCTGCGGCTCACGCTCGGTGTGCGGTCCGGTGCCGCATCCGACCGGGCGCGCGCGGAGGGAGTGCGCGACCAACTGGCGGCCGAGGGGATCGCCGTCGACATCGTCGAGCTGTCGCGGCTCGTCCCCTTCGACGAGGACGACGACATCGCGGGTGTCGACATGCTGCTGTCGACATGGCATCGCCCGCCGTTCCCGCTCGCGTCGCTGCGGTCGCTCTACGCGCCGCTGTACTCGGGGTCCAACCTCACGCAGATGTCGGCGCCCGAACTGGGTTCCCTGTGGGACGCGCTCGACGCCGAGGCAGACCCCGAGACCCGGGCGAGGGATGCCGAGGCGGTCGATGAAATCCTCTGGCAGGAGCTTCCTGCGGTGCCGATGGTGGCACCCCCGCGGGTCGAGGCTGTCTCAGCCGGCCTGCGCAACCTCGGCGCGGCGGCGTACGAGAGCGTCGACTGGACGAGCGTCGGCTGGGCGGAGCAGTAGCCGCCGCGTTTCCATGTGGAACACGTGCTCGCGGACCGTGGCGACACCCCTGCGGTAGGCTGAACCCGCCGCAATTCCGGCTCTCTCCCTCCACTGCAAGGACCTTGTCATGGCGCGCGCCCTCCGTACCGACCTCCGCAACGTCGCGATCGTCGCGCACGTCGACCACGGCAAGACCACCCTGGTCGATGCGATGCTGCGCCAGACCGGCTCGTTCGGCGAGCACTCGAACGTCGAGGAACGGGCGATGGACTCGAACGATCTCGAGCGGGAGAAGGGCATCACGATCCTCGCCAAGAACACGGCGATCACCTACAACGGCGTGCACACCGACGAGCCCGTCACGATCAACGTGATCGACACGCCGGGGCACGCGGACTTCGGCGGCGAGGTCGAGCGTGGCCTGTCGATGGTCGACGGCGTCGTGCTTCTGGTCGACGCCAGTGAGGGCCCGCTGCCGCAGACCCGCTTCGTGCTGCGCAAGGCGCTCGAGGCGAAGCTCCCCGTCATCCTGCTGGTCAACAAGACCGACCGCCCGGACGCGCGCATCGTCGAGGTCGAGGAGGAGAGCCACGACCTGCTGCTGGGGCTGGCCTCGGATCTGGTCGACGATGTGCCCGACCTCGACGTCGATGCGCTGCTCGACGTGCCCGTCGTGTACGCCTCGGGCCGCGCGGGCGCAGCATCGCGCACGCGGCCGGAGAACGGCGGACTGCCCGACAACGACGACCTCGAACCGCTCTTCGAGGCGATCCTCGAGCACGTGCCCGCTCCCGTCTACGACGATGAGGCGCCGCTGCAGGCGTGGGTCACGAACCTCGACTCCTCGCCGTTCCTCGGCCGTCTTGCGCTGCTCCGCGTGTTCAACGGCACCCTGAAGAAGGGTCAGACGGTCGCCTGGGTGCGCGCCGACGGCACGACGAGCAACGCACGCATCACGGAGCTGCTCAAGACCCGTGCGCTCGAGCGCTACCCGGCCGACAGTGCCGCTCCCGGCGACATCGTCGCCATCGCGGGCTTCGAGGACATCACCATCGGCGAGACGATCGCCGACCCGGATGACGTGCGTCCCCTGCGCGCCATCACGGTCGATGACCCGGCGATCTCGATGACGATCGGCACCAACACCTCGCCCCTGATCGGCAAGGTCAAGGGGCACAAGCTGACGGCCCGCATGGTCAAGGACCGGCTCGACCGCGAGCTCATCGGCAACGTCTCGCTGAAGGTCCTCGACATCGGGCGCCCCGACACCTGGGAGGTGCAGGGCCGCGGCGAGCTCGCGCTCGCGATCCTCGTCGAGAACATGCGCCGCGAGGGCTTCGAGCTCACCGTCGGCAAGCCCCAGGTGGTCACCAAGACGATCGACGGCAAGACGCATGAGCCCTTCGAGCACCTCACGATCGACGCACCGGAGGAGTACCTGGGCGCGATCACCCAGCTGCTCGCCGCCCGCAAGGGGCGCATGGACAACATGACCAACCACGGCACCGGATGGGTGCGCATGGAGTTCATCGTCCCCTCGCGTGGCCTCATCGGATTCCGCACCGAGTTCCTCACGACCACGCGGGGCACGGGCATCGCCAACGCCATCTCGCACGGCTACGAGCCCTGGGCGGGCACGATCACGACGCGCCAGAACGGCTCGATCGTCGCCGACCGAGCGGGCGTCGCGACGCCCTTCGCGATGATCGGGCTGCAGGAGCGCATGACCTTCTTCGTCCAGCCCACCCAGGAGGTCTACGAGGGCATGGTGATCGGCGAGAACTCGCGCGCCGACGACATGGACGTGAACATCACCAAGGAGAAGAAGCTCACCAACATGCGGGCCTCGACCTCGGATTCCTTCGAGTCGATGACCCCGCCGCGACAGCTCTCCCTCGAGGAGAGCCTGGAGTTCGCCCGCGAGGACGAGTGCGTCGAGGTCACTCCCGAGGTGGTGCGCATCCGCAAGGTGAACCTCGACGCCACCGAGCGCGCTCGCGCCGCCTCGCGCGCGAAGCGCCAGGGCTGAGGCCGGGGCGGGATCAGGAGCCGTCGACGTCCTCGGGAGCGAGGATGTCGGGGGCCAGCGCCTGCAGCAGGTGCGCGGGCAGGTCCGGGTCCGCGCCCGTGGCGTTGAGCACGATGGCGACGGACGTCCCCGTCTCGACGTGGTGCATCGCGAGCGCCTGGTAGCCCAGGCCGTTGCCCGTGTGCCCGATCCACTCGCCGAGCCGCCCGATCCCCAGGCCGTAGGCGTCGTAGAGGGGCGAGCGCGGGTCGGTGCTCGTCGGTGACATCGCGATCGTGCGTCGAGTGAACGTCGTCTCGTCGAGCAGCGCTCCGGTTCCGAGCGCCTCGGCCCACGCGACCAGATCGCCGGCTGTGCCGTAGAGCCCGCCCGCGGCCGAGAAGGCGCTGGCACGCACGACGGGCAACGGCTCGGGTGCGGCGCCGGCATCCGCCTCGAACGGACGTGCCGCGCCGGCCGGTAGCGTCTCGGCGTCGCCGGGGTAGGCGACGCTCGACAGACCCAGCGGCTGTGTCACGAGCTCGCGCACGGCCTCGGCCCACGTGTCGTCGACCGTGTGCTCGATCGCGCGGGCGAGCACGAGCGTGTTCGTGTTGGAGTACTCGTAGTCGGTGCCGGGCGGGAAGACGGCGGGCAGCCCCGCCGCGAATGCATACAGGTCGGCGTCGTCCCACGACCGCTCCGGTTCGGCCAGGAACGCCTCGGCGAAGCCCGGCTGCGCCGAGTAGTTGGGGATGCCGGCGGTCATCGCCGCCAGCTGACGCACGGTCGCGCCGGCGGGGGCGAGCCCGGGCACCGGATCCGGCGACGGCTCGAGCAGGTCGAGCGTGCCCGCATCCGCCAGCCGCAGCGCCGCGGTCACGACGAAGGACTTCGTGATGCTGCGGTAGGCGAACAGGGTGTCCTCCGTCACCGGCGTGCCCTCGGCATCCGCGTCGCCGACGGGGTAGACGACGGTCGTGTCGTCGGAGCGGATGGCGAGGGCCCCGCCCGGCACCCCCGCGTCCTGCAGCGCGGTGGCGAAGTCCTCGGCGACCGGAGGGGGTGGCTCGGGGGTGGGCGTCGGCACGGGAATCGGGGGCGGCCCGCTGCACGCGGCGATCGTCGTCAGCAGAGCCGCGGCGGCCACGGCCGCGGGCACCCGTCTCTGCACCGTCGCCCGCATCCCCCCAGAATAGAGGGCTACGGTCCCACGGACACGGCTTGTGCGCGTCCTCCTGGCCGCCGAGTGTCGTCTCCTGTCGGACCGCGGCCCCGGGGGCGCGGTAGGGTCGGTGGGTGCGGAACGGGCTGGGTACACGCATCGCGATGGCGGTGATCGCCGCTCTCGCCGGCGCCGTGTACGGCGTCGTCGGCACGGTGACCCACGGGGCGACCTGGTGGGTGATCCCGGTCGGACTCGTCCTGGCCCTCGTGGGCGCGCTGGCCTTCCTCGTCGCCGTACGCTCGCTCACCGACAGGTGGACCTCGGCGGCCGCCGGCACCGGCCTGGTGATCGCCGTCGTGGTGCTCTCGGGCGAGGGGCCCGGCGGTTCCGTGCTCGCACCTGCGGGACTCGAGGCCGTCATCTGGACGGTCGGGGCGCCGCTGCTCGCGGTACTCGTGGTGGCGTGGCCGACCCTGCCCGCCGCGACCTTGCAGGGCCGCCGCCGCAACTAGACTGTTCGGGTGACTTACGTGATCGCCCTCCCGTGCGTCGATGTGAAGGACCGCGCCTGCATCGACGAGTGCCCCGTCGACTGCATCTACGAGGGCGAACGAGCGCTCTACATCCACCCGGACGAATGCGTCGACTGCGGCGCGTGCGAACCGGTGTGCCCCGTCGAGGCCATCTACTACGAGGATGACCTGCCCGAGGAATGGGCCGACTACTACAAGGCGAACGTCGAGTTCTTCGATGACGTCGGCTCGCCGGGAGGCGCGGCCAAGGTCGGGGTGATCCCGAAGGACCACCCCGTGATCGCCGCATTGCCGCCTCAGGAAGGCTGAGGATGGGGGCGCTGGGCCTTCCCGACTACCCCTGGGACCACGTCGTCCCCTACGCGGACAGGGCTCGCGCACATCCCGACGGCATCGTCGATCTCTCGATCGGGTCCCCGGTCGATCCCACACCGGAGCTGATCCGTCGCGCGCTGTCAGAGGCCACCGATGCGCACGCCTATCCGGTGACGGTGGGCACGCCCGCGCTCCGCGAGGCGATCGTCGACTGGTTCGCTCGCCGGCGTTCCGTGCCCGGACTGCGTTCAGAGAACGTGCTGCCCACGATCGGCTCGAAAGAGCTGGTGGCGCTGCTGCCGACGCTACTGGGCCTGGGATCGGGCGACGCCGTCGTGCACCCGCGAGCGGCCTACCCGACCTACGCGGTGGGCGCTCACGTCGCCGGCGCCGAGCCTGTCGCGGCCGACGATCCCGGGTCGTGGCCCGCCCACACGCGCCTGGTGTGGCTCAATTCGCCCGGCAACCCCGACGGTCGTGTGCGGGACGTCGACGAGCTGGCGCTCGCGGTCCGTCGCGCGCGGGAGCTCGGCGCGGTCATCGCCGGCGACGAGTGCTATGCCGAGCTCGGCTGGGACGGCCCCTGGGCCGACCGGCCCGTGCCGAGCGTGCTCGACCCCCGGGTGACCGGGGGAGATGACACCGGCGTGCTCGCCGTCTACTCGCTGAGCAAGCAGTCGAACCTGGCCGGCTACCGCGCGGCGTTCCTCGCCGGTGACGCCGACCTCGTCGCTCGCCTGGCCACCGTGCGCAAGCACCTGGGGCTGATGCTGCCCGGGCCGGTGCAGCAGGCCATGGTCACCGCGCTGGGTGACGACACCCACGTCGCGGCCCAGAAAGGGCGCTACCGCCGTCGGCGTGAGCTGCTGCGCCCCGCCCTGCAGGAGGCGGGATTCCGCATCGATCACAGCGAGGCGGGGCTCTACCTGTGGGCGACCGAGGGGCGCGATGCCTGGGAGAGCATGGGACGGCTGGCCGACGCCGGCATCCTGGCGGGCCCGGGCCACTTCTACGGCGAGCATTTTCCTCAGCACGTGCGCCTCTCGCTCACGGCCACCGACGAGCGCGTCGAGGCCGGCGCGGCCCGGCTGCGCGGTATGGCCGCCACGTCCGAGAGCCCGCTTTAGTAGGTATCCGCCATCGATGTCGGCGGGGCTTTGGTGGGTGCATAGGTAGGTGTTGCGGGAGGCTAGGCTGTATGCGCGCGGATACCGCAGGTCTTACCCCCGGGGTGTCCACGGCCCGAACCGCGCGGCGCACGATCGCCGCGCCGCACGGGTGGCCGCCGCCAGCGGCGACAACCGATGACGACAAAATCGCAAGGAGGCGCCGTGACTGAAGCGGTCCCGCAGCCCGAGAAGGCCACTCTGACCATCGGCGAGACGACCGCCGAGTTCCCGGTGCGGCAGGGCAGCGACGGGGTTCCCAGCGTCGACATCTCGACGTTCACGAAGCAGACGAAGCACACGACCCTCGACTACGGGTTCGTCAACACCGCCGCCACCGAATCGGCCGTCACCTTCATCGACGGCGACAAGGGCATCCTCCGCTACCGCGGGTACCCGATCGAGCAGCTCGCCAAGCACTCCAGCTATCTCGAGGTGGCGTGGCTGCTGATCTACGGCGATCTCCCCTCGGCGGACGAGCTGGCGGCGTTCGACGACCGCATCCGCCATCACACGCTCCTGCACGAGGACCTCAAGCGCTTCTTCTCCGCCCTGCCCCACACGGCGCACCCGATGTCGGTGCTGTCGTCCGCGGTCTCGGCGCTCTCGACCTACTACGAGCGCGAATCCGACCCGAACAACCCCGAGCACATCGAGCTGAACACGATCCGCATGCTGGCGAAGCTGCCCGTCATCGCGGCGTACGCGCACAAGAAGAGCATCGGCCAGGCGTTCCTGTATCCGGACAACAGCCTGAGCTTCGTCGACAACTTCCTCAAGCTCAACTTCGGCGTGCTGAGCGAGATCTACGAGCCCAACCCGGTGATGTCGCGGGCCCTCGAGCGCCTGCTCATCCTGCACGAGGACCACGAGCAGAACGCCTCCACGTCGACGGTACGGCTGGTCGGGTCGACCGGGGCCAACCAGTTCTCGTCCATCTCTGCCGGCATCAACGCGCTGTACGGCCCGCTGCACGGCGGGGCGAACGAGGCGGTGCTCGACATGCTCGGCCGCATCCGCGACTCGGGTGAGAGCGTGGAGCGCTTCGTCGAGCGGGTCAAGAACAAAGAAGAGGGCGTGAAGCTGATGGGCTTCGGGCACCGGGTCTACAAGAACTACGACCCCCGGGCGAAGCTCGTCAAGGAATCGGCCGACGAGGTGCTCGAGGCGCTGGGCGTGCACGACCCGCTTCTCGACCTGGCCAAGCAGCTCGAAGAGATCGCCCTGAACGACGACTACTTCGTCGAGCGGCGCCTGTACCCGAACGTGGACTTCTACACGGGCGTCATCTACAAGGCCATGGGCTTTCCGACGCGCATGTTCACCGTCTTGTTCGCGATCGGCCGCCTGCCGGGCTGGCTGGCGCACTGGCGCGAGATGCAGCACGACTCGCACACCAAGATCGGGCGCCCGCAGCAGCTCTACACGGGTGCTCCCGAGCGCCAGTACCCCGGCGCCTGAGACTCGGCGACGGGAACGGGAGAGGGGGATGCCGCGCGGCATCCCCCTCTCCCGTTCCCGCGGTTCCGCTCCGCTCGTTCCGCCCCTTTCCGGGGGCTCCGCTGTCGCACATCGACCCCGCGGGCGCGTCAGACGTCGATCTGTGACAGGCGAGCGACGTGCGCGGTGAAGCCGCGGGTGGCGCAGCGTGCGGAGGCGCGCAGGCCGTGGGTCAGGCGTGCAGTGCCTCGTTGAGCGTGACCCCGACGCCCTCGCGACGCACTGCCTCGATCGCGCCGGTGAGCGAGTTGCGGCGGAACAGCACCCCGTTCACACCCGAGAGGGCCGCGCCCTTGACGATCGGACGGCTCCCGTCCGCTGCGGCGGGCTCGTCCGCCAGACGGATCTTCGACCCCGCGGTGACGTAAAGGCCGGCTTCGACGACGCAGTCGTCGCCGAGCGAGATGCCGATGCCCGCGTTCGCCCCGAGCAGGGTGCGCTCGCCGATCGACACGCGGTGCGTGCCGCCGCCCGAGAGCGTGCCCATGATCGACGCCCCGCCGCCGACGTCGCTGCCGTCGCCCACGACGACGCCCTGCGAGATGCGACCCTCGACCATCGAGGCGCCGAGCGTGCCGGCGTTGAAGTTGACGAACCCCTCGTGCATGACGGTGGTGCCCGGAGAGAGATAGGCTCCGAGCCGCACGCGTGAGGTGTCGCCGATGCGCACGCCCTGGGGTGTGACGTAGTCGGTCAGACGCGGGAACTTGTCGAGCGACTGCACCTGGATGCCGTCGCGTATGAGCAGCGGCCGCAGCCGGGTGGCGTCATCCGGGTGCATGGGGCCCGCGGTGGTCCACGCGACGATCGGCAGGTGCGCGAAGATGCCGTCGAGATTGACCTCGTTGGGCTTCACGAGCCGGTGCGACAGAGCGTGCAGGCGCAGGTAGGCGTCGGAGGTGGATGCCGCGGGCTCGTCGAGCGAGATCTCGACCGTGACCGCCTCGATCGTCACGGCACGGCGGTCATCCGGCGCGGCGAGGCGGTCGAGGTCGTCGTCGACGATGGCGGCATCCCGGCCGGTGGGAATACGGCCGAGGCGCGGCGCGGGGTACCAGGTGTCGAGCACCGTCCCGCTCTCGGAGATGGTCGCCAGTCCTTCGCCCCAGATGTGCCGCTCGTCGCTCATGCCTCCAGGCTACCGGCCCCGCCCGGTGTCATCCGGCGCCCGCTCGTAGACTGGGCCTCATGCGTGCGCTCGATCTCTCCCTGTCCTCCGCCGAGCTCACGCGCGTGCTGTGCGACATCCCGAGCGTGTCGGGGGAGGAGACGCCGCTGGCCGACGCGATCCACGAGTCGGTGCGCTCGCTGCCGCACCTCGAGGTCGTGCGCGAGGGTGACACGATCGTGGCGCGGACGCACCTCGGTCGCGCGCACCGCGTCGTCATCGCGGGGCACATCGACACCGTCCCCATCAACGGCAACGTGCCCACGCGCGACATCGTCGAGAACGGCGAGCGGGTCATCTGGGGACGTGGCACGGTCGACATGAAGGCGGGCGTCGCCGTGCAGCTGCGTCTGGCCGAGCAGCTGACCGAGCCCCGCTCGGACATCACGTGGATGTGGTACGACCACGAGGAGGTGGCGGCCGAGCTGAACGGGCTGAATCGGCTCAGCCGCACCCGGCCCGACCTCTTCGAGGCCGACTTCGCCGTGCTCGGCGAGCCGTCCAACGGTCAGGTGGAGGGCGGCTGCAACGGCAACCTGCGCCTGGTGGTGCGCACCGAGGGAGTGCGGGCCCACTCGGCGCGGGCATGGGTCGGCGAGAACGCGATCCACAAGGCGGCGCCGATCCTGTCTCGTCTGGCGGAGTACCGGCCGCACACGATCACCGTCGACGGCCTGGACTACCGCGAGGGGCTGAACGCCGTACGCATCGGGGGCGGCATCGCGGGCAACGTCATCCCCGACGCCTGCGAGGTCGAGATCAACTACCGCTTCGCCCCGAGCCGCACGATGGAGGACGCCGAACGTCACGTGCGCGACGTGCTCGCCGGGTTCCCGCTCGAGGTCGTCGATCGTGCGCCGGGCGCCCGACCGGGCCTCGATGCGCCGCTCGCGCAGGAGTTCCTCGCGGCGGTGGGTGCCGAGCCGCGGCCGAAGTACGGCTGGACGGATGTCGCCCGCTTCTCCGAGATGGGTGTGCCCGCCGTGAACTACGGTCCGGGCGATCCGCATCTGGCCCACCACGACGACGAACGCGTGCCGGTCGCGCAGATCGACGCCGTGGAGCGCGGGCTGCGGGCGTGGCTGACGGAGTGAGACCGCGGACCGACGCTGCGGGCGTCGCCGCATCGGCATGGGTGCGCATCGCGCTGATCTACCTGGCGGCGCGCACGGCGACCACCGGCTTCTTCCTGCTCGCAGGTGCGCTCGCCGCTCCGGGTTCCCGCGTGGGATCGGATGGCGGGCTCGGGGCGTTCGTCGTCGCCTGGGATGCGCAGTGGTACTGGTTGATCGCGGTCGCCGGCTATCCCGCCGAGCTGCCCCTGACCGAGACGGGGCAGGTGGCCGAGAACGCCTGGGCCTTCTTGCCCGTCTTCCCCCACGTGGCGGCCGTCGTCGGGCTGCCGTTCGGCAGCTGGCCCGTCGGCGCATTCGTGGTGTCGCTCGCGGCGGGATACCTGGCGTGCGTGGTGCTGTTCGCGCTGCTGCGCGAGAGGATGGATGCCGTCGCGGCCACATGGGCGGTGGTGTTCTTCGCCGCCGCACCGCTGTCTCCACTGCTGCAGGTCGGGTACGCCGAGTCGCTGTTCCTGCTGTTGCTGCTGCTCGGGATCCGGTGCGTGGTGCGCCGCCGGTACGCCTGGCTGTTCGTGCTGGTGCCGGTCATGGGCTTCACCCGGCCCGGTGTTCTCGCCTTCGCGCTGTTCCTCGGCCTCGTCGGCATCCTGCGCTTCGTCCGTCGGCGCAGCGACGCGCTGCCCCCTCGTGAGATCGCCGCCATCGTGGCGGCGGGGGCAGTCGCCAGCATCGTGGGGTTCGCGTGGCCGGTGATCGCCGCGCTCGCGACCGGCAGCCCCACCGCCTACTTCGACACCGAGGGCGCGTGGCGGCGCACGTGGACGGGCGAGGAGGCGGGCTTCGTGCCGTTCGAGGGGTGGATGCAGGGAGCCCGGTTCTGGGTCGAGACCGTCTGGGGAGCGCCGCCCGGGTGGGGGGTCGTCGTCGCGGTCGTCGTCGTGGCTGCGGTGGCGGCCCTGCTGCTGTTCGAGCCGCACGTGCGGCGGCTGGGAGCCGAGCTGCGCCTGTGGGCGGCCAGCTATCTGATCTACCTCGTCGCGGTGTTCCTGCCGCAGTCCAGCATCTTCCGGCTGCTGCTTCCGCTGTCGCCGCTGTGGGGCGCCGCGGCGCTGCCCCGCTCGCTCTGGTGGCGCGGCGGCGTGCTCGTCGCGTGTCTCATCGGGCAGTGGTGGTGGATCTGGAACATGTACGGTCAGGGCGTCGCCTTCTGGCAGATCCCCTGACGGCCGTATACCGCTCGTCGGTCGCGATAAACTGGTGATTCGATATGACGTGATGAAAGGGGCCCGCAATGGCAGCCATGAAGCCGAGGACCGGCGACGGACCGATGGAGGCCGTGAAGGAGGGGCGCCTGATCATCGTTCGCGTTCCGCTCGAAGGAGGCGGTCGTCTGGTCGTATCGGTCAATGACGCCGAGGCGAAGGAACTTCACGACGTGCTCTCGGGCGTGGTCGGCGCCTGACCCGACCGACGACGAGGGGCCGGAACCGCCACGGCGGGACCGGCCCCTCGTCATCGGTGCGGGTGGCGGCCTTCACGACCGATCGTCTCGGCCCGTCGCGGGTACGTGCTACGCGGTGATCGCTATGCGGTGATCGCTACTCGGTGATCTTGGTGATCTGGAGCAGACCCTCGCCGACGATCGACAGCGACGAGAGCACCGCATCCGATTCCCGTGTCTCGGCGATGAGTGTGCGGTAGGCGGCGGTGACTGCGTCGCGCTGGGCGGGATCGGCGACGCGTCCGTGGTGCAGCACGCGCGGGACGAGCACCGTGCCGCCGACGCGAACCAGGCGCAGCGCGTGCTCGACGTAGTCCAGTACGTGATCAGCATCGGCATCCACCAGCACGATGTCGTATGCCGACTCGTTCATCCGGGGCAGAACGTCCGCTGCCCTCCCGGTGATCAGACGCGCGCGGGCCGGCGGGATCTTGGCGTCGGCGAACACGCGCCGTGCGGCGGCCAGATGCTCGGGCTCCGCGTCGATGGTGGTGAGCACGCCGCGTGGGGCACCGTGCAGCAGCCAGAGTCCCGAGACGCCCGCTCCCGTGCCGATCTCGACGAGGTTCAGGGCGCCGCTGGCCGCGGCGAGCACGGCCGACTGTGCGCCGACGGCCGGTGAGACCGGGGTCACGCCGAGTTCGAGCGAGTGCGCGCGGGCGCGCGCGATCGCGTCCGGTTCGGCCACCTGCTCGGTGGCGTACCGCCAGTTCGATTCGTGTTCGCTCACGCGCTCCTCCGTCCTCCAGCGTACGGTCCGTGGACGGGCCGGGACGGCAGGCGCGGCGGGTAACCTGAATCCATGTTCTTCGGCCTGACGTTCGAGAAGCTGCTGCTGATCGGCGTGCTGGCCGCGCTGCTCGTCGGCCCCGAGCGTCTGCCGAGATACGCGGAGTCCCTCGCGCACCTGACGGTGCGCGTCAAGGACTTCCTGCAGGGGGCGAAGACCCGGGTCCGCGACGAGATGGGGCCCGAGTTCGACGACGTCGACTGGCAGAAGCTCGACCCGCGTCAGTACGACCCGCGGCGGATCATCCGTGAAGCGCTGCTCGATGATGCCACGGTTCCGCAGATGAACCCGGGTCCGCAGGTCAAGCCCGTGTCGGCGGACCCGGCCGCCGCGCTCGCGGCCTCCCGGGCAGCGTCGGGTGAGACGGCCGTCGAGGGGCGGAAGGCGTCCGTGCGCGAACCGGGCGCACCTCCGCCGTTCGACAGCGAGGCCACCTGACGCCACCGGCGGCTCAGCTGAATGACAGCGGAGTGTCGCCCCATGCTTCGCGCAGGGGCGCGTCGAGGTCGGGCTCGAGCCGATCGGTGTGATCGATCACGAGCGTCGCGCGGGAGTCCGGGTCGTAGGCCGGCCACGCGGCATCCGCCTCGCCGGCGTCGGGTGCCGCGCCCGTCGCGAACGCGATCCACCGCGCCTGCATGCGTGCGCCGAGCAGGCGCCCGGTGTGCAGACCACCGAGCAGGAACGTGATGTCCCTGCGCCCGCCGACCATGTTTCCCCACAGGTACGGCAGTTCGGTCGCGTGCGTGGCACCGATCCGCAGCAGATGCAGCATCGGCGTCGCCCAGTCGAAGCGGTAGAGGTAGGTGGGCGCGACGGCGGCGTGGCCCTCGACGAGCCAGAGGGTCGGCATGCGGAAGCCGAGGTCGCGCGAGATCGCGGGACCCCGCCGCGCGGGTGCCAGACCGGCGTAGGCCACCTGGATCTCGGCGTCGGTCGGGATGTCGGGGATGTCGGTGCGCTCTGCCCTCAGCGCCGCGGTCATCTGCGCGAGGGCCTCGGGTGAGACGGGCATCAGCGGCGACTTCATCCTCGTGAACAGCGACGTCTCGTCGTGGTTCGTGCCGATGAGCAGCGGCACCGGGTGCGCACCGCCCCGGACGAAGACGTCCACGGGGTGTTCGGGGACGAGGTCGCCGTCGACGACGGGAGTGAACGCGAGCGTCCCGGGATCCGATACCGGTGTCTGCGAGTAGACCGTCATCCCGGCGGCGGCGAGTGTGTCGGCGGGCATCCGGCGAAGCGCAGCGGCATCCGCCGGCGCGACGCCGAGCTCGTCGAGCACGTGGCGGGTGACCCGCTCGGCGCGATCCTGGTCGTACACGCTCGTCGCGGGCGAGCTCTCGGCGATCGCACGGTGGAACAGGCCGCGCGCGGCGGGAGAGGCCATCAGGGTCGTGACGATGCCCGCGCCGGCGGATTCACCCGCGAGGGTGACGGCCTCCGGGTCGCCGCCGAACCCGCGGATGTTCGCGCGCACCCACTCCAGGGCCGCGACGACGTCTTTGAGCGCGACGTTCGGCTCGAACTCACCCTCGTCGCCGAACCTGGACAGGTCGAGGAAGCCCAGCGTGCCCAGGCGGTAGCCGACCGTGACCAGCACGATCTCGCCGCTGGCGGTGAGTGTTCGACCGTCGTAGAGCCTCTGCGACGTGCTGCCGAACACGTAGGCGCCGCCGTGGATCCACACGACGACCGGTCGGTCGTCGCCGGGCGCGACCGAGTCGGCCGCCCACACGTTGAGGGTCAGGCAGTCCTCGCTGCGCTCCACATCGTCGGGCAGCCGGACGGCGGGGCCCGTCGTCTGCACGGGGGCGGCGCCGAAGCGGCTGGCGTCGCGCACCGCCGTCCAGCTCGACGCAGGCTGCGGTGCGCGCCAGCGCAGGTCCCCGATCGGCGGCGCGGCATAGGGGATGCCCTTCCACCAGTGCACATGACCGTCACCCGCCCCGCGCACCGGGCCGGACGTCGTCTCGACGATGGGCCCCACGGATGCGGTGCTCCCCGCGACCGTGGGCAGGGCAGGGGCGGCGGGAATCTTCGGGGTCGTCATCGCGATCACGCCTTTCACCGGTTCGGGCGGCTTGAAACGGCGCGGTGCGGCCGTCGGTCTTTCGAGCGTAGCGATTCCCGCGGGTGCGGCCGACGAGGTGGCCGGACCTCAGCCGAGGGAGAGCGGCAGCGACCGTCCGGCGAGGCCGCGGGGAACCGTGTGCAGGCGCGCCGCGACCTGGGCGATCGCCTGCGCCGCCGGGTCCTCGGGGTCTTCGGAGACCACGGGCACGCCGCGGTCGCCGCCCGTTCGCAGCGCGGGGCTCAGTGGTATCGACGCCCACAGCTCCACGGATTCCTCACCCTCCGAGAGCGCTGCCGCGACCTGCCGGCCGCCGCCCTCGCCGAAGAGGTCGAGGCGGGAGCCGTCGGGCATCGTCATCGCCGACATGTTCTCGACGACGCCGATCACCCGCTGCCCGGTCTGGCGGGCGACGAGGGCGCTGCGCACCGCGACGTCGGAGGCGGCCTGCTGCGGGGTCGTCACGACGAGCACCTCGGCGTGGGGCAGCAGCTGCCCCACCGAGATGGCGACATCCCCGGTGCCCGGCGGCATGTCCATCAGCAGCACGTCGAGGTCGCCGAAATAGACGTCGGTCAGGAACTGCTGCACGGTGCGGTGCAGCATGGGCCCGCGCCAGGCGACGGCGGCGCCCTCCTCACCCTCGCGCAGGAACATGCCGATCGAGACGACCTTCACCCCGTGGGCGACGGGCGGCACGATCAGATCGTCGATGCGGGTGGGGCGCTCGGTGCGCCCGGCCTCGTCGACGAGCCCCAGCAGGGCGGGGATCGAGAAGCCGTGCACGTCGGCATCCACGAGCCCCACGGCCAGGCCGCGCTCGGCGAGTGCGACGGCGAGGTTGGCGGTGAGGGTGGACTTGCCCACCCCGCCCTTGCCGCTCGTGACGGCCACGACCCGGGTCAGCGACTCGCGTGTGAAGGGGATCCCGCGGGGGCGCCCCGCGCGCAGGCGGCCGGTCAGTTCGGCCCGTTCGGTCGGGGTCATCACCCCGAGATGCACGTCGACGTCGTCGATGTCGGCCACGGTGAGGGCCGCATCGCGCACCTCGCGTTCGATGCGATCGGATGCCGGGCACCCCACGATCGTCAGCGAGATCGTGACGTCCGCGTGGCGGTCGTCGACGGCGACGTCCGCGACCATCCGAAGCTCGGCGAGCGAGCGGCGCAGTTCCGGGTCGAGCACGGACCCGACCGCCGCGCGCACGGCATCCGCCCGGGGGGCGGCCTCAGCGCTCACGCGACCTCGGGTCCGCGCCTGCGGGGCGCTCGCGGGCGGCGGGGCGTTCACGGGGCGCACCGTCGGGCTCGTCGTCGGCGCGCTCGCCCACCTCTGCGAGCAGCGCGCGCAGCTCGTGGCGGAGCACGTCGCGCGTCACCACCTCATCGGTCATCTCGGTCAGCGACAGGCGCAGCGCCACGATCTCGCGCGCCAGGTACTCGGTGTCGGCCAGGTTGCGCTCGGCCCGCTGGCGATCCTGCTCGATCTGCACGCGGTCGCGGTCGTCCTGACGGTTCTGCGCGAGCAGGATCAGGGGGGCGGCGTACGACGCCTGCAGCGACAGCACCAGAGTGAGGGCGGTGAAGCCGAAGGCGGCCGAGTCGAAGCGCAGGTCCTCGGCGGCGAGGGTGTTCCACAGGATCCAGCCGGCGCAGAACGCCGAGAGCCCCACGAGGAACCAGGGCGTGCCCATGTTGCGGGCGACCCACTCGGTCGCCCGTCCGAACCGGTCCCGCGAGGGCGCGGAGGGGCGAGCGCGTCGGCCCACGCGCCCGAGCGGCGCGTCGAGCGCGTCGCGGGTGTCGCGGCGCACGCGGGCCATCAGTGGCGCCTCGTTCCGGCCGAACGCGCCACCGGCCCGGCAGGAACGGCGACGGCATCCGTGTCGGTGTCGTTCGTGCGCCAGTCATCGGGAAGCAGGTGATCGAGCACATCGTCGACGCTCACAGCCCCGACCAGCCGCCTGGCGGCATCCACCACCGGCAGCGAGACGAGGTTGTAGCTGGCGAGCAGCCGCGCCACCTCGGCAGCCGAGGCGGTCGCCCGCACCGGGTCGAGCGTATCGTCGATGATCGTGCCGAGCCGCTCGTGGGGCGGATAGCGCAGCATGCGCTGGAAGTGGACGACACCGAGCAGGCGGCCCGTCGGCGTCTCGTACGGCGGCAGGGTCACGAAGACCGCGGCCGCCAGGGCGGGATGCAGCTCGTGGCGGCGGATCAGCGCGAGGGCCTCGGCGACCGTCGCCTCGGCCGAGAGCACGATCGGCTCGGGCGTCATCAGTCCGCCGGCGGTGTCGGGCCCGTACGCCAGGAGGGCGCGCACGTCGTCGGCTTCGTCCTTGCCCATCAGCTCCAGCAGCTGCTCGGAGCGTCCCTCGGGCAGCTGGGCGAGCAGGTCGGCGGCGTCGTCGGGCTCCATCGCATCGAGGATGTCGGCGGCGCGGGCGTCACCCAGTCGCTCGAGGATGTGCGCCTGCTCGTCCTCGGGCATCTCCTCGAGGGCGTCGGCGAGCCGGTCGTCGGGCAGCTGGTCCGCGACCTCGATCATGCGCTCCTCGGGCAGATCGAGCAGCGTCGATGCCAGGTCGGCGGCGTGCAGCTCGGAGTAGGTCGCGACGAGCTGCTCGGCGGACTGCGCCTCGCCCGGCACCTGGTTCTCGCGCACCTCCTTCCAGGCGGCGAACGTCGTCGGCCCCTTCGCGAAGGGAGAGGCCGAGGTCTTCGGGCGGCGCAGGAAGAGCTGACCGATCGCCCACTCGCCCAGCCGGTTGCGCTCGATGGCGGCATCCTCGATGACGGCGTGCCCCGACCCGTCGCGCAGGAACACCCGTCGACCGAGCAGCTCGGCGATCACCCGCACCTCGCCGCCGCGCTGCTGGAAGCGGCGCACGTTGATCAGGCCGGTGGTGATGACCTGACCCGTTGCGATCGTCGTCACGCGGCCGATCGAGAGGAAGACGTGTCGGCGACCGGGGATCTCGACGATCAGGCCCACGACGCGGGGCGGATCGTCCTTGCGGTACACGACGACGACGTCGCGCACGCGTCCCAGCCTGTCGCCCGCGGGGTCGAAGACGGCGCAGCCCACCAGCCGCGCGACGAAGACCCTCTGCGTGCTCACCCTGCCCAGCGTAGTCCGCCGACCTTCCGGGCACGGCCGGGCGGGCGGGGCGCGCCCGGACGTCGGGGGGAGCGGGCGGCAGGCGGCGTGGGAGAATGAAGCGCATGAGCATGATGGGCCCGATGCAGGCCGGCAAGCGGGGCGACAAGGTCGGGCAGACCGTTGCGAGCTTTCCGACGTACGAGGCGGCTCAGAAGGCCGTGTCCACCTTGATCGCCGGTGAGGTGCCCGCGCGAGAGATCGCGATCGTCGGGCTGGGTCTGCGCTCGATCGAGCGCGTCACGGGACGACTCGGCTATGCCACGGCAGCCCGCTCAGGGGCGATCAACGGTCTGCTCATCGGCTTGTTCTTCTCCGCGATCCTCGTGCTCGGTGCTCCTTCGGTGCCGATCCAGGCGTTCGTCGGCGTGCTGTTCGTCGGCATCGCGATCGGGATGCTGCTCAGCCTCGTGACGTACTCCCTCGTGCGGCGCCGGCGGGACTTCGCCTCGGTCATGCAGGTCGTGGCCGATCACTACGAGGTGACGGTCGAGGATGCCAGTGCGGCGAAGGCGCGCGACGCACTCGGCTCGCGTGGCACCCCCGAGCAGCCGGCCCCGGCAGCTGCCGAGCCGGCCCCGAGGCCGACCACGGTCGCGGCCGATTCCGCACCGCCGCGGTATGGCGAGCGTGTCGCCGAGCCGGAGGGTGAGCAGCAGCCCCCGCGGTACGGCGAACGGGTCGAGCAGCCGCCGCGGTACGGCGAGCGCGTGCCGGCTGCCGACCCGCCCGCAGACTCGGCTGACCCGGCCGCAGACTCGGCTGACACGGCCCGCGATGGCGGCGAGGGCTCCGGCGACGATGCGGGATCCGGCGCGGACGGCGGGACCGGCCGTGACGACCGCCGGTGACGATCCGGGTCGCGCTCGCGACGGGCGAGACCGAGGTCTCGGCGGTCTATGAGGCGGAATCGGGCGCCTGGGCGGCCCTCGGGCTCGCGCACGGCGCCGGTTCAGGCATGGAGCACCCGTTCCTGCTCGGGCTCTGCGCACAGTTGAACGCACGGGGCATCGCGACTCTGCGCTTTCAGTTCCCGTACCGCGAGGCGGGCCGACGGATGCCGGGACCACCGACCGCGGCGACCGCCACATGGAGCGCCGTCGGCGCCGCGCTGCGCGAGCGCGTGGGCCCGCAGACGCCGGTGTGGGCGGCGGGCAGGTCCTACGGCGGGCGCATGGCCTCGATGGCCGTCGCCGAGGGGGTCCTGGACGTGGCCGGTCTCGTGTACCTCGGCTATCCGCTGCACGCCCCGGGCCGACCCGAACGACCGCGCGCCGCCCACCTGCACACGATCGATGTTCCGCAGCTGTTCCTCTCCGGCACGGCCGACCCCTTCGTGCAGCCGGTCGCCCAGCTGCAGGATGTCGTGGCCTCGTGCCCGGACGCGACCCTGCACTGGGTCGATGGCGCCCGCCATGGGTTCGAGGTGCGGGGGGAGAAACGATCGCCGGCCGAGATCGGCGCCGCGCTTGCGCCGACCATCGCGGAGTTCGTTCGCTCTCGCGGGGAGGACCGGCGCGCGCAACGGTGAGCGCCGGCGTCAGTGGCGCCGGCGTCAGTGGCGCAGACGTCAGTGGCGCAGGCGCGCCATCCAGGCCTCGACCTCGTCGGCGGTGCGCGGGATCGCCGCCGACAGGTTCTCCGGACCTTCGGCCGTCATCAGCACGTCGTCCTCGATCCGCACCCCGATGCCCCGATACTCCGCGGGCACGGTCAGGTCGTCGATCTGAAAATAGAGACCCGGCTCGATCGTGAAGACCATGCCGGGCTCGAGGACGCCGTCGTAGTACATGTCGCGACGCGCCTGGGCGCAGTCGTGCACGTCGAGGCCCAGATGGTGACTCGTCCCGTGCACCATGTAGCGACGGTGCTGGCCACCGGCATCCGCGTCGAGCGCTTCGTCGGCGGTGACGGGCAGCAGCCCCCACTCGGCCACGCGCGCAGCGATGACGGCCATGGCGGCCTCGTGCACCT
Organism: Microbacterium sp. LRZ72; assembly: GCF_033792225.1. Classification (NCBI taxonomy): domain Bacteria; kingdom Bacillati; phylum Actinomycetota; class Actinomycetes; order Micrococcales; family Microbacteriaceae; genus Microbacterium; species Microbacterium sp. LRZ72. Next base: position 98,676 of record NZ_JANGEX010000002.1, on the reverse strand, counting down.
CGCGGAACCTGGCCCCGGGACGGGCCGCGGCGAACGCGGCGTCGGCGGCCTCGCGCACCGCCTCGTACACGCGGCGCTGCACGGGCGAGAACGTTCCCGAGACCGGCAGCGTGCGCGTGATGTCGGCGGTGTAGAGGCTGTCGAGCTCGACGCCGGCGTCGATGAGGATCAGATCACCGGGGGCGACGGCGCCGTCGTTGCGCGTCCAGTGCAGGTAGCAGGCGTGCGGGCCGGCGGCCGCGATCGTGTCGTACCCCTCGCGATTGCCGTCGCTGCGTGCGCGCTGATGGAACACGCCCTCGACGACCCGCTCCCCGCGGCGGTGGGCGATCACCTCGGGCAAGGCCCGGATGATGTCGTCGAATCCGGCTGCGGTCACCCGCACGGCTTCGCGCAGCTCGCCGATCTCGAACGCGTCCTTGACGAGCCGCAGCTCCGAGACGACGCGGGTCAGATCGTCGTCCTCGCCGACGGTGAGGTCTTCGTCCGTGGCGGTGAAGGAATCGAGATGGGCGGTCTGCAGCCCGAGCCGCCCGGCGACCTCGGCGAGCGCGGGACGCGGACCGATCCAGAACTCGCCGATCGCGGCATCCGCATAGAACTCCGGCGTCGTGCGGTCCGCGCGCTCGCGGAAGTACAGGGTGGCGGTGTGGCCCCTCGACGTGGGATCGAGAACGAGCACCGAGTCCGGTTCCGCGTCGATCTCCCAGCCGGTCAGGTGCGCGAACGCGGAGTGGGGCCGGAACGGGAAGTCGGTGTCGTTGCTGCGCACGCTCAGCCCGCCGGCGGGGACCACGAGGCGACGGCCGGGGAAGGCAGCCGCGACCTGGGCGCGTCTCGCCGCGGCGTGGGGCGCCTGGGCCGCGGCCTCCGGTGTCGTGGCCGGCCGGGGCGCCCACCCGGATCCGATCGCGTCGAGAAAGCCCTGGCCGAAGCGCTGCCTGCGGTTCACGACCGGAGCCGTCTCGGTGGTCGCGGACAGCGGGGGAGTGTCGGAGTCGGCGGTCATCGCCCCAGTTTCCCACGCGTCTGCCGCGGGGCCGTCGGCATCACTCCACGGGTTCGAACTGCGCCACGAGCGGCCGGTGGTCGCTGCTGCCCGAGCCATCGAGCGAACGCAGCACGATCGAACCGGTGACCTCCCAGCCGGTGGAGTACATGACGTGATCGATCGGTGCCCCGAGCAGAGCGGGGACCGCGGTCGGCCACGTACCCACGCTGCCGTTGCCCGAGTTCGCCGCAGCATCGCTGCAGCGCCCCAGGATGCCACCGTCGACGCCGAGGTGAGACATATGGTCGAGGGTCGCGTTGAAGTCGCCCGCCATGATGACGTTCTCGTCGGCGCACTGATCGGCCAGCCACGAGAGGTCGTCGCGCCAGCGCTGCATGTAGTCCTCGCGCGGGGCGACGGCATGCACGGCCACGACGATCGGGCCGTCGCCGTCGACGGGCATCGCCACGGCGCTGGGCAGTACGCCGGTGTTGCTCGATCCGTCCTGCGAGGACTCGATCACGGCGTAGTCGCCGAGGTCGGGCGTGATGAGCAGAGTCGTCGTGCGGGCATCGCCCTCGTCGGTGCCGAACTCGACGTGATGCACCCACATGGGGCTGCCGAGCTCTCGCATCGACACCGCCACCTGCTCGCCCGTCTCGATGGCCGTCTCGGGCAGCGCGACGATCTCGGCCCCCATCGCCACGGCCGTCTGCGCGATCGCCGCCGCATCCGTCGGCTCTCCGGCGGTGTTCCAGGTCATCACCCGCACGCTCGAGTCGGTCTCGGCCGGAAGCTCGCTCGTCCCCAGCCCGCGCGAGAGGATGAGGGCACCGTTGGCAGCCGCCGCGACGATCGCGATCAGCGCCATCGACAGCGCCACTGCGCGCAGGGGGCGGGCGAACGCGAACAGAAGCAGCACCAGCCCGACGATGCCGAACGCCAGCGCCAGGGGCGTGCGGAACGCCACCACCTGGGTGAGGGGGAACACCTGCGCGACGCGGAAGAACGACGGCCAGGTCAGCACCGCCGCCGCGATCGCGAACAGCACAGTGAGGAGGATCCCGACGGTGCGCATCACGCCGACGACTCTAGGCGCGGATGCTGGGAGAACAGCGGGCGCCGCCGGCCGGCGGCGCGAGTGCTGCGGGCTACGATCGGGGGGTGCGCCAGCGGGAGAGGTTCGAGGGTCCGAGTGATCTTCACCTGCATTCGCTCCGGTCGGACGGAACCGAACCGCCCGAGGTCGTCGTGCAGGCGGCGCACCGGCACGGCCTGCGGACGATCGCCCTCACCGACCACGACACCACGGCGGGTTGGGGCGAGGCCGCGCAGGCCGCCGCCTCGCTCGGCGTCACGCTGCTGCCGGGCATGGAGCTGAGCGCCGCGCATGAATGGCGCAGTGTGCACCTGCTCGCGTATCTGTTCGATCCCGAGCATGCCGGCCTGCGCGCCGAGATGGATCGCGTGCGGGGCGATCGCGTGGGTCGTGCCGAGCGCATCGTGCGCAACATCGCGCGGGACTACGACCTGTCGTGGAGCGACGTCGTCGCCCAGACCTCCGACGACGCCACCGTCGGCCGCCCTCACATCGCCGACGCCCTCGTCGCGCGCGGGTTCGCCGTCGATCGTTCCGCAGCGTTCGCCGGGATCCTGCATCCGCGGGAGGGCTACTACGAGTCCCACTATGCGCCGGACCCGTTCGCGGCCGTGCGGCTCATCGTCGACGCCGGCGGCGTGCCGATCATCGCGCATCCGGCGACGGCGGGCCGCGACAGGATGCTGCCCGAGCCCGTGCTCGAGGAGCTGATCCGCCTCGGTCTCGCGGGGTTCGAGATCGATCACCGCGAGAACACCGCGACGGGCAAGCGGGCGCTGCGCCGGATCGCTGCGGCGAAGGACCTGATCGTCACGGGGTCGAGCGACTATCACGGTCGGGGAAAGCCGAACGTGCCGGGCGAGAACACGACGACCGACCAGATGGTCGCCCGCATCATCGAGCGCGGCAGCGGCGTGGCGCCCGTACGCCCCTGACAGGGATCCCGCTCATGGCGGTGCCGCTCACGGGCGTGGCCCCCGCCGACATTCGACGGAGGCCACGCGACGCGCGCTGGTCAGTGCGCGAGGGCCTTGGTCTTGATGCGCTCGTACTCCTCGGCGGTGATGGAACCGGCGTCGAGCAGCGCCTTGGCCTTGGCGATCTCATCGGCCGGGCTCTGGCCGGCCACCTGCTTGATGTAGTCGTCCTGCGCCTGACGGGCTGCCGTGGTGGCGGCGACATTGCGCTCCGCCATTCCACGCCCGCGGGCGATCAGATACACGAGCGCGGAGAGGACCGGGATGGCCACGAGGAGCACGATCCACAGCGCCTTCCACCAGCCGTTCAGCTTGTGGTCGCGGAAGAGGTCGCCGAAGATCGAGAAGAGCACCATGAGGTAGGCGAAGAAGATGAAGACGGTGAGGAACCACCAGATGAGGTCAGCAAAAGACCCCCAGTAGCCTTGATATTCCACGGTAGCGTCGAGCAAGCGCACGTCAGTGCCTTTCGTTCGGGTTCACGGCGCCCGGGACGGCACCACCGCTCAAGATAGCGGGTTACCCGCCGCGCGCAAGAGACCGGCGCACCAGAGGTCGACGCGTGGCGCACCGGCGCGGGCCGGTCAGGCTGCGCCGGTGGAGCCCGACGAGCGCCGCCGCCGCCGGCGCCGGCGCGCCGGTGCGGGATGGCCGTCGTGGTGTTCGCTGCCGCCGCCGTCGTGGGTGCCACCACCCTCGGTGCGCTTCTCGGCCGGTCCGCTTGCCGAGTTGGAGTTGGAGCTGGAGTTCGAGCCGCGGCGCCGCGAGGACGATCCGTCGCCGCGGGGCTCACGCGAGGCCGACGCCGCCTTCGGTGCCGTGACGAGGCGGCCCTTCGTGCCGGCCGGGATGCCGAGCTCCTCGTACAGGTGCGGGCTCGAGGAGTAGGTCTCGACGGGGTCGGGGTGGCCGAAGTCGAGCGCGCGGTTGATGAGCGCCCACTTGTGCAGGTCGTCCCAGTCGACGAAGGTGACGGCGATGCCCGTCTTGCCCGCGCGCCCGGTGCGGCCGGCGCGGTGCAGGTAGGTCTTCTCGTCGTCGGGGATCGTGTGGTTGATCACGTGGGTGACGTCGTCGACGTCGATGCCGCGGGCCGCGACGTCGGTCGCGATCAGGACGTCCCGCTTGCCGGCCTTGAACGACGCCATCGATCGTTCGCGTGCCTCCTGGCTCATGTCGCCGTGCACGGCGGCGGCGTTGAAGCCCCGGTCGCCCAGCTCGTCGACGAGCTTCTGGGCCGCGCGCTTGGTCCGCGTGAAGACGACTGTCTTGCCGCGGCCCTCCGCCTGCAGGATGCGCGCGATGATCTCGTCCTTGTCGAGCGAGTGGGCGCGGTACACGAGGTGACGGATGTTCGCCTGCGTCAGTCCCTCGTCGGGGTCACTGGCGCGGATGTGGATCGGGTTCGACATGAACCGCCGGGCGAGGGTCACGATCGGTCCGGGCATGGTCGCGCTGAACAGCTGCGTGTGCCGCACAGCGGGGACCTTCTGGAAGATCTTCTCGATGTCGGGCAGAAAGCCGAGGTCGAGCATCTTGTCGGCCTCGTCGAGCACGACCTCGGTGGCGTTCGACAGGTCGAGCAGGCGCTGACCCGCGAGGTCGATGAGTCGCCCCGGGGTGCCGACGACGATCTGCGCGCCCGCCTTCAGCTGCTCGATCTGACCCTCGTAGGCCTTGCCGCCGTAGATCGCCACGATGCTCGTCGGGCGGTTGCCGGTGAGCATGTCCATGTCTTCGTAGACCTGCACGGCGAGCTCGCGCGTCGGGACGACGATGAGGGCCTTCACCCCCGGCTCGGGTGCCGGACCGAGACGCTGGACGACCGGGATGCCGAAGCCGAACGTCTTGCCCGTGCCCGTCTTCGCCTGCCCGATGATGTCCTGGCCCGGAAGTCCCAGCGGGATCGTCTGCTCCTGGATGGGGAACGAATCGACGATGCCGCGTGCGGCCAGTGCGTCGACGATGTCCTGGTCTACTCCCAGTTGCGCGAAAGTCGTCACGATGCGGTTGCCTGTCCGGCAGTGAGATGCTGCCTGGTTCGTCGCCCCTGCGGGGGCACGGGATCATCCACGCCCTTCACTCAGCCACAGGCGCGGGGCCCCGGTCCGACGCCGGGGCACACCCAGCCTACCCGAGGCCCGGGTGGCCCCCGCGAGCAGGGCTAGGCTGGGCGGGTGCTGAACTGGTTGCGACGTCGGCGCGCACCGCGACGCGTGCTGACTCTTCGGTCGCGAGGAGACTCCGCCGATGCGATCCGCGTGGATTTCTCGGAGCTGGCCCCCGAGGTCGACACCTTTCTCGGTCAGGCCGCCTATCTGCAGCTGGGCTACTTCGAGACGCTCAGCCAGCTGATCACGGCCACTCCCGAACTGGGCGCGAAGGAGTCGCTCTCGCGTGCGGCCGGCGCTGCGCTGACCAAGCACGAGGACCTCGTGGCGCTCATCCGCGACCGCGGCGGCGATCCCACGGCATTGATGCTGCCCTTCCGTGAGCAGCTCGATGCGTTCCGGCGTCTCACGCACGGGGAGCGCCCCATGGAGACGCTGCTGAGTGTCCACGTGACTGCGGGCATGCTCGACGACTTCTATCACGCCCTTGCGTCGAGCTATGGCGACACGGGGCGCCGCGTCTCGCGCATCCTCGAGGCCGATGACGACCGCGAGGCGATCACGGCGATCATCTCGGCGACGATCGCGAGCGACGACCAGTGGCGTTCGCTGCTGTCGCTGTGGGGCCGGCGGCTGGTGGGCGACACCCTGCTCGTGGCCCGTGCCGCGTTGACCACCCACGAGAGCCTGGACCAGGCGGCGGAGAAGAAGGTCGAGCCGGTCTTCACCGAGCTGATGTCGGCGCACGCTCGGCGCATGGACGCGATGGGCCTCAACGCCTGAGCGTTCCGGCGGGTTCGTCAGCCGACGAAGCCCACCCGCCGCTGCTCTTCGGTTCCGATCTCGACATAGGCCAGGCCCGCCGTCGGGACGATGTAGGTGTTGCCCTTCTCGTCGCTGAAGGGCACGTGCGAGGCGCCGCCGTCGAGCGCCTTGGCGACCGCGGTGCGAACGTCCTCCGCCGTCTCGGACGACGAGAAGGCCAGCTCCCGGCCGGTGTTGGCGATGCCGATGCGAATCTCCACGGATGACAGCCTTTCTACTCCGGTCGGGCGGGGCCCGGGACACATTCAGACTCTACGTCACGGCCGCGGTCCGGGGCGCCGCAGGGCGCTCCTGGGGGCACCGTCACGCTGAGGGCGAACGGATCGCGTCGGCAGGGCGGGGCGGAGTGAGGGGGAACGGGCGTGATGCGCCGATCGGTGTCCGAGGCCGCGGATAGCGTGGAGGACATGCACGTCGACACCGCCCGCAAGCTGGATGCGGCGCAGCGGCGGGTCGTCGATCTTCCCGCGGACGCGTCGGGAGTCGTGATCGGCTCGCCGGGAACGGGCAAGAGCACGACGGTCTGCGAACGCGTCGCGCATCTGCTCACCACGGGGGCGCTGCAGCCGGACGAGCTGCTCGTGCTCACCCCCACCCGGCAGACTGCCACGGCGCTGCGGGACCGGCTTGCGCTCGCCGCCGGCACGGCGACGCCGGGTCCCCTGGCGCGGTCCGTGGCGTCGTTCGCCTTCCAGCTCGTCCGTGCCGAGGCGGCGCGTTCGGGGGAGGATCCGCCGCAGCTGCTGACGGGAGCGGATGAAGACCAGCTGGTGCAGGATCTGCTTGCCGGCGACGAGACCGACGCGCGGCACGGGCGGGAGCGGTGGCCCGCCTGGCTGTCCGCCGAGATCCGCCGTTCGCGTCCGTTCCGCGCCGAGGTGCGGGCCTTTCTGGCCGAATGCGCCGATCTCGGGGTCGAGCCGACGAGACTGCGCACCCTGGCCCGGCGCACGCAGCGGGACGTGTGGGCGTCGATGGCCTCGTTCTCCGGCGAGTACCTCGACGTGCGCGCCGCCATGCGGGGTGCACATCGAGACGCGGCAGGCCTCGTGCGTGAGGCTGCGGCGCTGCTCGCGCGCCCGGGAGCGCAGGGGCCCGCGGGGGTTCGCGGAGAGCCGGCTCCACTCGATCGCCTGCGGGTGCTGATGGTCGATGACGCGCAGGAGATCACGACCGGGGGCGTGCATCTGCTGCTCGCCGCCCGGGCGCGTGGCATCAGCGTGCTGGCATTCGGCGACCCGGACGTGTCGTCGGGGGCGTTCCGCGGCGCATCCACCCACCACCTCGCCACGCTGGCATCGCGGTGGGGCGCGGTGCACGTGCTCGACACCCCGCATCGTGGCGACGGCTCCTTGACCGCACTCACGCGTTCCGTCACCGAGCGCATCGGCACATCGGGCCTCGTGGAGCATCGCCGTTCGGCGTTCGGCGATGCTCCGCCGATGGATGCCGACCCGTTCGAGGCGCGGGAGCCGTCGGTGCGGGCGATGGTGCTGCGCTCGCCCTCGGAGGAGTACGACGCCATCGCGCGGCTGCTCCGTGAGCGGCACGTCTTCGACGGGATCTCCTGGGACCAGTGCGCCGTCATCGCCCACGACTCGCGGCAGGTCGTCGCGCTCGAGGCCGAGCTCGCGGCACGGGACGTGCCGATCCGCGCCTCGTCCCGCGGATCGGCGGGCGCGCTGGGGGCTCAGGCGCCGGTGCGCGACGTGCTCACCGCTCTTGTCCTGGCCTCGCGGGCTCCCGAGGACTGGCAGCCCGAAGAGGTCGATGCCGTGCTCTCGGGTGCGCTCTGCGGCCTGGATGCCGTGGGGCTGCGTCGTCTGCGTCTGGCCCTGCGGCGCGCCGAGGCGGCGGCGGGCGGCGAGCGGCCCGTGCGCGAGGTCCTGCGGTCGGCTCTCGCCCATCCGGCTGAGCTTGTGCCGATCGAGACCCGGGAAGCGGGTCGCGCCGCGCGGGCGGGGCACCTGCTCGCCCGTCTGCGCGACGGACTCGCCGCCGGCGAGACCGTCCACGAGCTGCTCTGGAGCGCCTGGGAGGGCTCCGGCCTCGAACGCCAGTGGCTCGCCGCCGCCTCGAGCGGGGGCGTTCTCGCCGAGCAGGCCGGGCGGGACCTCGACGCGTTCGTCGCGCTGTTCGAAGCGGCCAAGCGGTTCGTCGAGCGCGCCCCCGATGAAGACCCGATGGTGTTCGTCCGCCACGTGCGGGACTCGGACGTGGCGGAGGATTCGCTGACGCCGGCCGCGCTGCGCCCGGTGGTGCGCGTCATGACCCCGGCCGCCGCGCTCGGCAGGGAGTTCGACACGGTCGTCGTGGCGGGCGTGCAGGACGGGGTCTGGCCCAACGTGCGACTGCGTGGCAGTCTTCTCGACACGTGGCGCATCGCGGACGCCCACGCCGAGAAGCCGGCCAGTGAGGACGACGTGCTCGATCGGCGACGGGCCGCCATGCACGACGAGTTGCGCCTGTTCGCCCGGGCGGTCTCGCGCGCTCGCGCGATGCTCGTGGTGACCGCGGTGGATGACGACGACAGCGGGCCGAGCGCGTTTCTCGACCTGCTCCCGACACCGGCGTCGCCGCCCGGCCTCGGCCACCCGCTCTCGTTGCGCGGCCTGGTGGCGCAGCACCGGCGCACGCTGACCGACGGCGCATCCTCCCGGCAGCGACGCGCGGCCGCCGCCGAGCAGCTGGTGCTGCTCGGCGAGGCGGGTGTGGCCGGCGCATCCCCCGCGCAGTGGTACGGGATGCTGCCCCCGACGTCCCACGAGCCGCTCCGTGCGCTGCCCGACGAACCCGTCCGGGTCTCGCCCTCCAAGATCCACGGCTTCGAGGAGTGCGAGCTCGACGCCGTCGTCTCCGACCTCGGCGGACGCACGCGCACGGTGTCGGCGGGGCTCGGCACCATCCTGCACTCGGCCCTCGAGCACGCCGACGGCGATGACGAAGACGCCCTCTGGGCGATCGTCGATGCGCGGTGGCACGAGCTCGAGTTCGACGCACGCTGGCAGGAGCGAGCCGAACGTCGTCGTGCGCAGGATCTCGTCGGACGACTGCACCGCTATCTGCAGCGGTTCCGCAACGACGGGGGAACCCTGCTCGACGTCGAGTCGGGATTCCAGATCGATCTTCCCCTCGACCCCGAGCGCCCCGACGCGGGGGAGCGGATCCTGCTGAGCGGATACATCGACCGCGTCGAGGTCACCCCCGCCGGCGAGATCGTGATCGTCGACCTGAAGACCGGGCGCCGCGAGCCGCAGACGGACGCGAAGGTCGCCGACCATCCGCAGCTGGCTTCGTACCAGCTGGCCTTCGAGCACGGGCTGATCGCGGGTGCGGCCGGCCATGCTCCCGGGGGAGCGAAGCTGCTCATCCTGGTGCCCTCGGCCACGCGCAGCGATTGGGCGGAGCCGCACCAGCCGCCCTTCGACGATGACGCGCGTCAGGCGTTCCTGGAGCGCGTGCGGGCGGTGGCGCGCACCATGGCGGGAGCGCGCTTCGTCGCCCCCTACGAGGAGCATTGCCGCAAGGACCACTCCCACGGCGTCTGCCGCATCCACACGGTCGGTGCGGTGAGCGCGCCGTGACGGGGGCACACGCACCGCGCGTGCCCGCCGAGGCCCTCGCCATCGCGCTCGGTCAGTTTCCCCCCACACCCGAGCAGGCCGCCGTGATCGAGTCCGAGATGCGGCCGGCCCTCGTGATCGCGGGAGCGGGCAGCGGCAAGACCGAGACGATGGCCGGTCGCGTCGTGTGGCTCGTCGCCAACGGCCTGGTGCGGCGCGACCAGATCCTCGGGCTCACGTTCACGCGCAAGGCCGCGGGCGAGCTCGCGGAACGCATCCGGCGACGTCTGGATCGTCTCGAGGAGTTCGAACGGCGCGGCCTGCTCGACCGACTGGCGCAGCTGCATGCCGAGGGCCGGCTGCGCGTCTTCGGCGAGATCGAGCGTCGCGCCGACGCCGAGCGTGACGAGGCTGCGCGGGCCGGGCGCGGTACGGTCGCCGTCGAGATGCGGGCGGATGCCGCGCGGCGAGCCGAGCTGGAGCGACTCGCGCCGCAGACGGCTGCCGTCGGCGGCGATCTGCTGCACCGCCCGACCGTGGCGACGTACAACAGCTTCGCCGACCAGATCGTGCGCGAGCACGCCGTGCTGCTCGGTCGCGACGCCCAGGCCGCGGTGCTCAGCGAGTCGGCGGCGTGGCTGCTGATGCGCCGCGTCGTGCTCGACAGCGACGACCCGCGGCTGGAGGAGCGGCGTGAGGCGCTCTCGACGATCATCGACGGGGCCCTGCGCATCGCGCGCGACGGGGTCGACAACCTCGCGTCCCTGGAGCAGGTCCGTCGGTTCGCCGACTCGTTCGCGCAGGTGCTCGAGCGCCCCAGCGAGAAGGCACTGCCCGGCGGCGTGTACCGCGACATCCGGGAGGCGGCCGAGAAGGTGGGGGGGCTGCCCGTGCTCACCGCCCTGGCCGAGAGCTACCAGCAGGAGAAGCATCGCCGCGGCGTTCTGGACTACTCCGACCAGGTGGCGGGGGCGTTCGAGGTCGTGCGGGCGCACCCGGCCGTCTCGGCCGAGCTGCGCGCGCGATATCGGGTCGTCCTCCTGGACGAGTACCAGGACACCTCCGTCGTGCAGACGCGCCTGCTCGCCGAGACGTTCGCCGGCGAGCCCGTGATGGCGGTCGGCGATCCCCATCAGTCCATCTACGGCTGGCGGGGGGCGAGCGCGGGCAATCTCGGGGGGTTCGCCGCGGCGTTCGCCGCCGAGGGCGGCGCGGGCGAGTACGCGCTGATGACGAGCTGGCGCAACAGCGAGGTCGTGCTGCGGGCCGCCAATGCCGTGCTGGCGCCGCTGTCCGCCCGCAGTCCCGTCGCCGTCCCGCCGCTGCGCGCGCGGCCCGCCGCGCCGGCGGGTGAGCTCGAGGTCGCCTTCGAAGCGGACGTGGCGGCCGAGGCCGCGCGCGTGGCGGACTGGTTCGCCCGGGTGCGGGCGGAGCGGGGCGAGCGGGGAAAAGCGACGCGGGGAGCGATCCTCTTCCGCAGCAAGAAGCACATGCAGCGGTTCGCCGACGCGCTGGCCGCCCGCGGCATCCCCCGGCACATCCTCGGGCTCGGGGGCCTGCTCTCGACGCCCGAGGTGGTGGATGTCGTCAGCGCCCTGCGGGTCGTCGACGATCCCGGTGCCGGATCGGCGCTCATCCGGCTGCTGGGCGGGCCGCGGTGGGCGATCGGGCTCGCCGACCTGCGCCGCCTCGAAGCCCTGGCCCGACGCATCGCCCGGCATGACCACGCCCTCCAGCCGCTCGCAGACGGAGCGCGCGACGACGGCGAGGACGGCGGGTCGATCATCGAGGCCCTGGACTTCGTCGGGCGCGTGCGCGCCGACCACGGCTGGCTGCAGGACTTCACCGATGTGGCTCGCGAACGGCTCCGGGACGCCGCCCTGGTCTTCCAGCGGCTGCGGCGCGCCACGGCGCTGCCGATCTCCGAGCTCGTGCGGATGATCGAGATCGAACTGCGTCTCGACATCGAGCTCGCCGCGAACGAGGCGCACGGGCCCGCGCGCGTGGCCTCGGCCCAGGTGCGGGCGTTCGGCGACGAGGTGCACGCCTTTCTGGCGGCCGACGAGCGCGGGACCGTGGCGAGCCTGCTGGCGTGGCTGGATCATGCCGAGCAGCGCGACGAGTTCGCCCCGCGCACGGAGCCCCCCGAGGACGACGTCGTGCAGCTGCTCACGATCCACGGGGCGAAGGGGCTGGAGTGGGATGCCGTGGCGGTGGTGCGCATGGTGGAGGGGGAGCTGCCCGTCGCCCCGCGCGAGACCCGCGGGTGGCTCGGGTTCGGCGTGCTCCCGTACGACTTCCGCGGCGACGCCCCGTGGCTGCCACGACTGGCGTGGCACGCGCGCGATTGCCCGACCCAGCAGGACCTGCGCGATGCGATCGGCGACTTCGTGCGGGCCCACCGCGAGCGCCAGGGCGAGGAGGAGCGGCGCCTGGCCTACGTGGCGATCACGCGGGCGCGTGACCACCTGCTGCTCACGGGGGCGAGCTGGTCGGGCACGCGCAAGCCGCGCGAACCGTCGCCGTACCTGGGCGACGTGTGTGCCGCGGCAGGTCTCGACGCGCCGGACCCCGATCCTGGCGAGAACCCCGAGACCGGTGAGGCGCGCACGCTCGTCTGGCCGATGGATCCGCTCGGCGTCGCGCCGCGCAGCCGGCGCGACGTCGTCGAACGTGCCGCCGCGCAGGTGCACGAGGCGGCCGCAGGGCCGCGGGCGAGGCCGACACGTGAGCTCGCGCTGCTGCTCGCCGAGCGGGAGGAGGACGCCGGGGCGCGCGCGCCCGTCGATGCCCCGGCCCGGATCCCCGCATCACGATTCAAGGACTACGTCACGGACTACGGCGGCACGATCGGACGGATCTCACGTCCGCTGCCCGAACGACCGCATCGGCAGACGCGGCTGGGCACCCTGTTCCACGCCTGGGTGGAGCACCGCTCGGGACGGGTCGGAACAGGGGCGGGGCTCGACGACGGGCTGTGGGAGGCCGATGAGGAGTCGGTCGTGGAGAGCGCGCGCGGAAGAGAGGATGCCGAGGATCTCGCGCGTCTGCGCGAGATCTTCGAGGCGTCGGAATGGGCGACGCTGCGCCCGATCGAGGTCGAGACAGAGATCGATTTCGCGCTCGGGACCGGCTCGGACGAGCGCATCGTGGTGTGCAAGCTCGACGCCGTCTACCGTCGCGACGATCGCGGCGGCCGCATCGAGATCGTCGACTGGAAGACCGGCCGTGCTCCCCGGACACCCGCCGAGCGCGACGAGCGGATGCTGCAGCCCGCTCTCTATCGGCTGGCCTACCACCGGGCGCGCGGGGTGCCGCTCGACGAGATCGACGTGGTGCTCTACTACATCGCCGACGACGTCGTCATCCGCGATGACCGGGTCTACTCGGAGGAGGAGCTGGCCCAGCGCTGGAACGCGGCTCGTGAGGCGCGCTGAGCCTCGCGGGCCTCGTCGTCGGTCGTCTCCGCGCTCTCGTCCTGCGCGCTCTCGCGCTCCGCGTGTTCGCCGGGGCGAGGATCGTCCGCGGCCCCGGCCTGCCCGGAGGGCGCGCCGGAGTCGTCCGCCTCGTCGTCGGCGGCTGCCGCCGCGTGCTCACGTTCCTTGGCGATGAACAGTGACATCATCTGCGGGTCGTAGGTGTCGGTCTGCAGCGACGTCGACGGGCCCGCCGTGTCGCCCTCGGAGTCGACGCGCGGGGTCTCGTCGAGCACGGCCATGGCGTCCTCCACCCCGGAGACGTCCGCCGAGTCCAGGCGTGCTCCCGGACCGAGCCCGTCGACGAGCGCCTCGAGAAGGGCGACGGCGTCGTCGACGATGTCGTCGCGCTGCTCGTCGTGTCCGTGCAGCAGCCACTGCGCGAACTCGAGCTCGGCGTACAGCCGTGCCCGCGTGCGCAGATTGCCGTCCGGCGGCCGTTCGGATGCCGCGGCGTAGGCCGCGTGGATGTCGTCGGCGGCCTGCGGAGCCGCAGCGACCCAGTGCAGGTCGGTTGCGGGGTCACCGACGCCGAAGCGGTGCCATCCCAGCACGCCGGTCACGCGCGGAGCGCCGTCGATGTCTTCGAACAGGAACGATCCGCCGCCGGCGTCGCCGAGCACCACGCAGGATTCGAACCGCCACAGCTCGTCGTCCTCGACAGCCCGGCGCCACCTCGTCGCGAGGGTCACGGGCAGTCGTCGCGTCGCCCCCGCACGATCGATCAGCAGCGACACGCTGCGCCGGACCTGCTCGGGCGTGCGCATCGGCAGCCCCTCGGCGCGCACGACGGACACGGGCAGGGAGTGGATCGCGGCGATCGCCGCGCCGAGCTCGACGGCCGTGCCGGGCCCCGGCGGCACATCGCCGGCCTCAACGCGGTAGCCGGGCAGGAAGTCCATCACCATGCAGCGTGCACCGGGCAGCTGCGCCTCGCCGCGCACGTGCGGCACGGCGAAGGGCAGCAGCTCACGGGCCCCGGGCGAGAGTGCTCGCAGGGCGAGGGCCTCGGCGAGCTGATCCGCCGACGCCTGATCGTCGGTCGGAACGCGGACGACGACGCGGTCGCCGGTGTCGAGACCGACCAGGGCGGAATCGAAGCGGCCGCCGTCACCCGTCGACAGCGCGGCCGTCGTGACGGCAGCGGCATCCGGGATGGCCGCGCTCACCGCCGCGGCTAGAGTGAGAGGGGAGCGAGCCATGATCCCAGATTAGGTCGGCCGCTCCGCGCTCTCCCCGCGCCACGCCCGCGAATCGAGGTCTTCCATGTCGACGTTGCGCGCCCCGGGGGCTCCGGCCGTCTCCGAACCGACGTGGCACCGCTCGGCGCACGAGCGCGATGAGTCCGATCTGATCCCGCGGCTGCGGGCGGACTCCGGCATGCGCCTTCTCGTGGTGCACCACGGTCGCGCTCCGCTCGCACAAGACGGGGACCGGCTGCACCTTCTCGGCGGCGATGCCATCGACGACGGTGACCTCCTCGCCTTCCTCGGCCGCTCGACCGATGGTGACGCGGTCGTGCTGGCGGTGCGCGACGACGACGCCGACGTTCCCGAGGCGCCGGGCGGCTGGAACGACCTGCGCACGCACGCGGGCGGGCTCGCGGCACCCGACGGCGAGCTCGCCGTCGAGGCGCAGGCGCTCGCCCGGTGGCTGCGGGAGGCGCCGTTCTGCGGTGCCTGCGGTACCCGGTGCGAGCTCGGCCAGTCGGGCTGGTCCCGGCGGTGCCCGGCCTGTCTGCGCGAGCATTTCCCGCGTACCGACCCGGCCGTGATCGCGGCCGTCACCGACGGCGACAGGCTGCTGCTCGGCTCGAACGCGGCCTGGCCGGCGGGCAGGTTCTCCTGTTTCGCGGGGTTCATCGAGGCGGGGGAATCGGCGGAGCAGACGCTCGTGCGCGAACTCGAGGAGGAGGCGGGGATCCGGGTGGCGTCCGCCGAGTACATCGGTTCACAGGCGTGGCCCTACCCCCGGTCGCTGATGCTCGGCTATCTCGCACACGTCGACCCCGCGCATACGGCTCGCGCCGACGGCGAGGAGATCGTCGAGGTGCGGTGGTTCGACCACGCCGAGATCGGGGCGGCCCTGGCGGGCCGGGGCGAGGTGACCCTGCCCGGGGCGGCATCGATCTCGAGGTCCCTGATCGAGCTGTGGCACGCGCGCGCCGAGGAGGCCCCGTGACCGCCGCCTCCGGCCCGGAACGCGCGCTCGCGGGGCTCGACGAGCGGCAGCGCGAGGCGGCCACGACGCTGCGGGGTCCCGTGTGCGTGCTCGCCGGCGCCGGATCGGGCAAGACCCGCGTGATCACCCACCGCATCGCCTACGGCGTCGACACCGGCGTCTTCTCTCCGCAGCGCGTGATGGCGGTGACCTTCACCACTCGGGCGGCGGGGGAGATGCGGGGACGGCTGCGCGACCTCGGCATCGACGGCGTCTCGGCGCGCACCTTCCACGCGGCAGCGCTCGCGCAGGTGAACTACTTCTGGCCCGTCGTCGCGGGAGGCGAGAGCGCGCCGGCTGTCGTCTCCAACAAGGTGCGGATGCTGGCCGACGCGGCGTTGCGGAGCCGGCTCTCCCTCGACACGGCGACCCTGCGCGACGTCGCCGCCGAGATCGAGTGGCGCAAGGTCGCGATGCTGGGCATCGAGGAGTACGCGCGCCTGGGGCGTCCGGGGGTCGGCCGGCTCTCGGGCGACGACGTCGCGGACCTGCACACCGCCTACGAGAGCCTCAAGGACGAGCGACGGCAGATGGACTTCGAGGACATCCTGCTCGCCTGCGCGGGGATGCTCGAGACCGAGCCGCGCGTCGCGCGCGCCGTCCATGAGCAGTACCGGCACTTCACCGTCGACGAGTACCAGGACGTCTCGCCCCTGCAGGAGCGCCTGCTCCAGCTGTGGCTCGGCACGCGTCACGACCTGTGCGTCGTGGGCGACGCCAGCCAGACGATCTACTCGTTCACGGGCGCCGATCCCCGCTTTCTGCTCGAGTTCGCCCGCCGCCACGACGACTGCGTCACCGTGCGTCTCGAGCGCAACCATCGTTCCTCCCGGCGGGTGCTGCAGGCCGCGAACGCCCTGATGCGGGGGCGACCCGGGGCGCTCGAGCTCGTCCCCGCGGGCGACGGCGCCGCGGGGGATCGTGCCGACGGGGACGGTGCCACCGGGGATCGTGCCGCTGACGATGGTGCCGCCGATGAGGGGATCGTGCACATCCCCGTCACCGCGCACGAGAGCGACGACGAGGAGGCGCAGGCGCTGGCGCGGACGATCCGCTCCCGCCTCGCGCGCGGGGCCTCGCCCGATCAGTTCGCGGTGCTGTACCGCGTGCACGCCCACTCCGCGCTGCTGCAGAGCGCGCTCGCCGCCGAAGGCATCGCCACGACGGTCCTCGGTGGGCGGCGGTTCTTCGAGCTGCCCGAGGTGCGCGAGACAGTGATGATGCTGCGGGGCGAGTCGGTTGCGCGTCCTTCCGCCGAGCTCGTGCCGTCGGTGCGGGACGTCTTGCGCGCGCTCGGCCAGAGCGAGGCACCGCCCGCCGCGGGCGGCGCTCTGCGCGACGCGTGGGAGGCGCGTTCGGCCATCCTCCGCCTCGCCGAGCAGGCGCCGGCGGGTGCGACGCTGCGCTCGTTCACCGACGAGCTGGCCGCGCGCGCGAAGGACCAGCACGAACCAGGCCTGCGCACCGTGACCCTGTCGACGATCCACGCGTCGAAAGGCCTGGAATGGGAGCACGTGCACGTCGCCGGCGTGAGCGAGGGGCTGCTGCCGATCTCGCACGCGCGCGGTCTGGATCAGATCGACGAGGAGCGCCGCCTGCTCTACGTCGCGCTCACGCGGGCACGCTCCTCGGTGTCGCTCTCGTGGGCACGATATGCCGGTCGCTCCGTGCGGGAACCGTCGCGCTTTCTCGGGGAGCTCGGCATCCGCACGACTCGTGCGCCGGGATCACCCGCGCGGTCTCGGACGGGGCACGCGTCGCGAGCCGGATCTGCGTCCCCACGGGGTGCCACGGCGTCGTGATGAGCCGTACGGCCGCGGCCGCCGCGGCGTGGACGGCGTGCGCCGGCGGTTCCATGGTCGGTGCGGCCAGCAACTGCAGCGCGAGGCGGGGCCAGGCGGCATCCGCATCCCGCCGGTTCAGGTCCAGGCATGCGCAGCACGCGGTCCGTCCGGGCCGCACGAGCGGTCCGACGACGACCTCCGTGCCTGCCGCGACGACGGGCAGGTGCGGGCGGTCCGCGCAGGCGTGGGCGGCGGCCCGGCGGGTGTCCAGGCTGTGCGAGGCGACCAGCACGACTGCGTCGTTCTCGGCGTCGCCGGGGTGACTGGCGCGGGGATCCACCGCGCTCTCCCGCACGGACGTGCTCGCCCCGGCCGCGGCGAGGGCGGCGGCGAGTGTGTGGGCGAGCTGCGCCAGCACGGGTCCGCGCGGCCGTTCCACCACGATCCGCCGCTGCCCGCCACGGGCGTCCGCGTCCGCGTCACTCATCCGCAGTGCGGGACGGATGCGGTCCAGGAATTCGCGCACTCGTCGGCTGTGCACACGATGAAGGTCGGCCCAGACGTCGAGCCCGGACTCGGGGAACCCCCGCGCGAGTTCGCGCAGCAGTCGCTCCTGCCACGCTTCCACGGCATCGACGACGGCGACCGGCTCGGCGCCGAACTGCACCGTCGCCGGATCTCGGAACAGCGGGACGTGGGCGGGATCGAGGCGGATCATGCGCGTCATGCCCCGATTGTGGCGGCTCGAGCCCCCCATGACCGCCGTATCCACAGCGTTCCCGGCGCCGGCTGTGCCTGATGCCGCCTGGGGAGGAGCAGTGCGGCCGCCGAGGGCGGCGCGATGATCAACGCGTGATCAACGCGTGATCAACGCGTGATCAGCGGGTGGTCAGCGCGCGGTCGGGTCGTCCGGGTCCTCCGGCGGGGTTCCGGGACTCGTGCCGTCGTCGCCCGTTCCCTGCGCACGGTCGGAGTCGGGGCCACTCGCCGGCGGCTCCTCGCCGGCGAGGATCCGTGCGATCGCATCGTCGACGTCGTCGCTCTCCGAGGGCACCGCCCCGGAGGAGCGCGCGCGCAGCCGCTCGATGAGGGCGCCCGGGTCGTCGATGTCCTCGGCGCCCGGCATGAAGTCCGGGTAGTCCCAGAGCGCGTCTCGGGCTTCGACGCCGACGGCATCCGTCACCGCGCGCCACATCGCCGCCGCCTCGCGCAGCCGGCGCGGTCGCAGCTCGAGGCCCACGAGCGAGCCCAGCGCCTGCTCGGCGGGCCCACCCGCCGCCCGTCGACGCCGCACGGTCTCGGCGATCGCCGCGGCCTTGGGCAGGCGCGCGGTCGCGTCCTGGGTGACGACGTCGACCCACCCCTCGACGGTCGCGAGCAGGTTCTCGAGCCGTTCGAGCGCCGCCCGCTGCGCCGGGCTGTGCGAGGGCAGCAGCGCGCCGTTCTCGAGCGCCTCACGCAGCTCCTCGGGCCGCGAGGGGTCGAAGCGCGAGGCCAGATCCTCGAGCGCGTCGGTGTCGATGTCGATGCCGCGGGCGAACTCGGTCACCTGGCTGATCATGTGCAGGCGCAGCCACTTGGCGTGGCGGAAGAGCCGCGCGTGCGCCAGTTCGCGGACCGAGGTCGCGATCGCGAGCTGATCGTCGTCGATCTCGAGCCCCGCGCCCATGTCGGCGAAGTTCTGGGGGACGATGGTGGCCTCGCCCGGGGGCATCAGCGGAAGCCCGACGTCCCCGCCGCTGACGACCTCGGTCGAGAGCCGGCCGACGACGTGGCCGAGCTGGGTCGCGAACAGCGAACCGCCCACCTGTCGCATCAGGCGTCCGGCGCCCTGCATCATCGACGCGAGCTCCTCCGGGGCCTGCTGCTCCAGCGTGCGCGTCAGCGCGTCCGCGATGCTCGTCGCGACCGGTTCGGCGAGTTCCTGCCAGACCGGCATGGTCGCCTCGACCCATTGCGCGCGCGTGATCACCCGCGGCTCCTGCCCGAGCTCCGAGATCGTCGTGGCCTCGCCCAGCCACAGGTCGGCCAGCGCGAGCGCATGGTCGAGATCGGTGCGCTGGCCGTCGGTCACGCTGTGTCCGCCCGACTGCGCGATCTGGGCGGCCTGCTTGGCCGCCAGCTCCCACGGGATGCCGTCGCCGCCCGACTCGAACATGCCGCGCATCTGCTGCATCGCCTGCGCCATCATCGCCGGGTCGATCTTCATGCCGGTCACACGCTCGATCTCGGCCGGGTCGATCTCGCCTCCGCCGAGCAGGCGTCGCAGCAGCTCTTGCAGGTCCTCGGGATCTGCGTCGTCTCGCTCCACTTCAGGGGCCTCCCAGCGTCGGTCGCATCGGTGGTTCTACGCTAGTCGCAGCGCACCGGGGTCAGACCCGAGCGGCTCCCCTCACCACTACGCCGTTCGCGAACGGCGCCCGCCGAGACCGCGGGGGCCGCGCCGACGGGCGCGAAGAAAGGTTCTGCCGTGGCGCTGTTCGATGAGAACGCCTCCCTCGGGCCCGCTTCGCGGGCGGAACGCCGGACTCCCCGTCGACGGGGTGCGCGTATCGGCTATGCCGCGATGGCCATCGCGCTGGTGGCTCTGGCGGCGATGTCGTTCCTCCCCTCCGGATCCGTCATCCAGCAGCCCGGCCCTGTCTACGACACGCTCGGAACGGCCGAGACGGCCGACGGCGAGCAGGTGCCGCTGATCCAGGTGACGGGTGCCGAGACCTACGAGACCGAGGGCCAGCTCGATCTCACGACGGTGCAGGTCGTGGGCAACCGTCAGCAGATGCCGTCCTGGCTCGAGCTCGTCGGAGCATGGTTCGACCCCTCGCGCGCCGTCGTACCCGTCGACAGCGTCTTCCCGGCCGGCCAGACGACGGAGCAGCGCAGCGAGCAGAACGCCGCGATGATGGTCGATTCCCAGCAGGAGGCCACGGCCGCAGCGCTCACGGAGCTGGGGTACGACGTGGATCCGCGGGTTCGCGTCTATGCGGTGCCGGAGGAGTCTCCCGCGGAGGGGATCCTGCAGACCGACGACATCATCCTGACGGCCGACGGCATCCCGGTGGACCTGGTCGATGACCTGCGGGAGGTGATCCAGGACGGCGACGGCGACGTCGTCGCAATCGAGGTCGAGCGCGACGGGGAACCGGTCGAGGTCGAGGTGGAGCCCGTCTACGACGAGGCGAGCGAGAGCTGGCTGGTGGGCGTGTCGATCATCCACGACTACACCTTTCCGATCGATGTGACGATCGAGCTCGACAACGTCGGAGGGCCGAGCGCCGGGCTGATGTTCGCCCTGGGCATCGTCGACACCCTCACGCCCGAGGAGGTGACCGGGGGAGAGCACGTGGCCGGCACCGGCACGATCTCGGCCGACGGTGAGGTGGGACCGATCGGGGGCATCCGCCAGAAGCTCTACGGCGCCCGTGCCGACGGGGCGACCTGGTTCCTCGCCCCGAGCCTGAACTGCGACGAGGTGGCCGGTCACGTGCCGGATGGCATGGACGTCGTCGAGGTCGAGACTCTCGACGACGCCGTCGCGGCGCTCGATGTGATCGCGTCGGGCGGTGACACCGACGCACTGCCCTCCTGCGAAGCGGCGTGACGCGGCGCCGCCGCGGGATGCGCACACGCTCGGCGAAGGTTCAGAAACCCGCACCTAGGATGGAGGGGTGACCTCGACTTCTGCGCCGAAGCCGGCGGCCCCCCGAACCTCCCGACGGGTCATCGCGATCTCGCTCGCGATCGTCGCGGCTCTGCTGGTCGGCTTCTTCCTCTTCGCCTCCCTCTACGCCGACTGGCTCTGGTTCCGGCAGATCGGGTTCGACTCCGTCCTCGTGACGCAGTGGCTCGCCCGCTCCGGAATGTTCGTGATCGGCTTCCTCGCCATGGCCATCCCGGTGTGGGTCGTCATCCAGCTCGCCTACCGATTGCGACCGGTGTACGCCCGCCTGTCGAGCCAGCTCGACCGCTACCAGGAGGTCGTCGAGCCGCTGCGCCGGCTGGCGATGTGGGGAATCCCCGTCTTCTTCGGCTTCTTCGCGGGGTTCACGGCCTCGACCCAGTGGGAGACGGCCTGGCTGTGGGCGAACGGCGTGACCACGGCCCTGACCGATCCTCAGTTCGGCCTCGACACCGGGTTCTATCTCTTTGCGCTGCCGTTCTACAGCGCGCTGCTCGGCTTCGTCTCGGCGATCCTCCTGATCAGCCTCCTGCTGACCGGCGTCGTCGCATACCTGTACGGCTCGGTCCGGGCGGGTCAGCGGGAGAGCGGCCGCTGGGAGCTGCGCATCTCG
Source organism: Microbacterium sp. LRZ72 (assembly GCF_033792225.1). Lineage (NCBI taxonomy): Bacteria > Bacillati > Actinomycetota > Actinomycetes > Micrococcales > Microbacteriaceae > Microbacterium > Microbacterium sp. LRZ72. Next base: position 77,338 of record NZ_JANGEX010000002.1, on the reverse strand, counting down.
AAGGCCGCGCGCATCCAGCTCGCCGTGCTCGCCGGGCTCTACCTCGCGGTGCAGGCGGTGAGCCTGTGGCTCGACCGCTACAAGACCCTCAACGAGACCGGCGATCTCATCACCGGCCCGGCATACGTCGGCGCGAACGCCGTCATCCCGGGGCAGGCGATCCTCGCGGGCATCGCCGCCTTCGTGGCGATCCTCTTCTTCGTCACGGCCGTCATCGGCCGCTGGCGCTTCCCCCTCATCGGCACCGCGCTGCTGATCGTCTCGGCCCTGGTCGTGGGCGTGGGCTACCCCTGGGCCGTCAACAACTTCCAGGTCGCACCGAACCAGTTCACCCTCGAAGAGCCCTACATCGAGCGCAACCTCGAGATGACCAAGATCGCCTACGGCATCGACGGCCTCCAGAAGACCGAGACGACGGCCGTGACCAACGCCGAACCGGGCGCCCTGCGCGCGGATGCCGAGACGACGGCATCCATCCGCATCATGGACCCGGCCATCATCCCGCCGACCGTGCGCCAGCTGGAGCAGTTCCGGCCCTACTACCAGTTCACGAACCCCCTCGACGTCGACCGCTACGAGATCGACGGAGAGACCCAGGACACGGTCGTCTCGCTGCGCGAGCTCGACCTGGACCGCCTCGACGACGCGGGCACCTGGCAGAACCGCACCGTGGTCTACACCCACGGCTACGGCATGGTGGTCGCCGCCGGAAACCAGCGCACCGTCGACGGCAACCCCGTCTTCCTCGAGCGCGGCATCCCCACCACGGGCTTCTTGAGCGAGAACCCCGATTTCGAGCCGCGCGTGTACTTCGGCGAGAACTCGCCGCCCTACTCCATCGTGGGCGCCCCCGAGGGGACGGCGCCGGTGGAGCTCGACTACCCGCGGGGCGAGGACGGCGCCAACGAGACCAAGACGACGTTCGAGGGCGACGGCGGGCCGGCGATGGGGGACTTCTTCCACAAGCTGATCTACGCGATGAAGTTCCAGTCGACCGACATCCTGCTCTCGGACTACGTGAACGAGGAGTCGCAGATCCTCTACGACCGCGACCCCGCCCTGCGCGTGCAGAAGGTCGCCCCGTATCTCGACCTCGACGCCGACCCGTACCCCACGGTGGTCGACGGCCGTGTCGTCTGGGTCGTCGACGGCTACACCACCGCGTCGACGTTCCCCTACTCGCGCACCGTGAGCCTGTCGCAGGCGGTCGCCGACAGCAGCAACCCGTCGCCGAGCTTCGCCATCGACGACATCAACTACATCCGCAACTCGGTCAAGGCCACGGTCGACGCGTACGACGGTTCGGTCACGCTCTACGCGTGGGACGAGCAGGATCCGCTGCTGCAGGCCTGGCAGAAGATCTACCCCGCCACGATCGAGCCGCTCAGCGAGATGCAGGGCGAGCTGATGAGCCACGTGCGCTACCCGACGGACCTGTTCAAGGTGCAGCGCGCGATGCTCGGCCAGTACCACGTCGACGATGCGCAGTCGTTCTACCAGCGTGACAACGCCTGGGCCACGCCGGCGGACCCGCAGGACTCCTCGCGTCTGCAGCCCCCGTACTACCTGTCGATGCAGATGCCGGGCCAGGACGACCCGACCTACTCGATGTTCACGACGTTCATCCCGCCGGGCACCGGCACCGAGTCGCGCAACATCCTGACCGGCTACCTCGCGGCCGACTCCGACGCGGGTGATGTCGCGGGGGAGGTGGCCGAGGACTACGGCGCACTGCGGATGCTGGAGATCAGCGCCGACACGACGATCCCCGGTCCGGGTCAGGTGCAGAACACCTTCGACGCCGACCCGATGGTGTCGTCGCAGATCAACCTGCTCCGGCAGGGGCAGTCCGAGGTGCTCAACGGCAACCTGCTGACCCTGCCCGTGGGGGGCGGCTTCCTGTACGTCCAACCCGTGTTCGTCCAGTCCTCGGGCGGCACGCAGCTGCCGACCCTGCAGCGGGTCCTGGTGTCGTTCGGCGACGAGATCGCGTTCGAGGACACCCTCGACGAGGCGCTGGACACCCTCTTCGGCGGTGACTCGGGAGCGGACGCCGGCGACGAAGAGGTCACGCCTGGGACCGACGAGACGACTGCGCCGGACGAGACGCCGGCCCCGGATGAGACGACCGCGCCGACCGACCCGGATGCCGGTGACGGCGGCGGCGTCAACGTCGAGTACGAGGCGGTGCTGCAAGAGGCGAACCAGGCCATGATGGACCGCCAGGCCGCGCTCGAGGACGGCGACTGGACCGCGTACGGCGAGGCCGACGCCCGCCTCACCCAGGCGGTGGAGCGGCTGATCACCCTCTCCGAGGGGTAGCGCCCGGGCCGCGCGGGGTTCAGGCGGTGATGCTCCACCACCAGATGAGCAGGAGCGTCACCCCGAACCCCGCGGCCTGGTTCAGCCAGAGGAACGCCCGCCACCCGCGGGTCGCCGCGGCGGCGTCGGCGTCGGTCACCGAACGGTAGGGCCAGATGGCCACGAGGTACGGCACGACGAGCACCGCGGCGAGGGGTCCGGGCCAGGCGGTCGCGAGCATGGCCAGTCCCGCGAGGGCGTAGCAGGCCAGCGCGAAGCGCACGGTCCACGCGGCGCCCCGGTTCGTGGCGATGGACGAGATGCGCGCCTCTCGGTCGGCGACGACATCCTGCACGGCGCCGAACGCGTGCGAGGCGACGCCCCACAGGCCGAACGCGAGCATGACGGCCACCAGCTGCGGGGTCCAGGTCGCGCCGGCCAGGACGAGGGCGTACACGGCGGGCGAGAAGAAGTGGATGCTGCTCGTCAGCGAATCCGCGAACGGCACCTCCTTCAGCCGCAGGGGCGGCGCGGAGTAGAAGACGACGAAGAACACGCTCGCGGCCAGCACGGCCCAGGAGGCGGGGCCGCCCAGCACTGCCAGAGCGACGATGAACGGCACGCAGGTCACGACCGCGGCCCACAGCGTGATGCGATGCATCCTCCGGTCGAGCACGGCGCCGTGTGCGCCTCCCTTGCGCGGGTTGCGCAGGTCGGACTCATAGTCGAAGACGTCGTTGATGCCGTACATCGCAAGGTTGTAGGGCACGAGGAAGAACAGGGTGCCGAGGATCAGCGCCAGATCGAACTGGCGCGTGGTCACGAGGTAGGCCGCCGCGAACGGATAGGCCGTGTTGATCCAGCTGACGGGCCGCGACGAGAGGGTCAGCTCCCGCAGCACCCGGCCGGGTGTGAGCGCGCCTGCCGCCGTCATCGTTCGCTCCGTTCGGGCCGGGGTCCGCGCGTGAGCAGCACCCAGAGTGCGGGCAGGAGGAACGCCGCGGCGACCGGATACGCGAAGTCCTCGAGTGGGGCCAGCCCGATGCGCAGCCCGCTCAGATGCTCGTCGGGATAGTGGAACAGCCCGACGGCGATCATGACGTTGTCGAACACCGCCGTCAGGACGATGAGGACGCCCGCCGCGAGGGCGGACGCCGCCATGCGTCGGCCGAAGCCGGGACGCCGCGCCGTCGCGAGTGTCGCGACGGCCGCGAGGGTGAGGAAGGGAACCACCAGGAGGGCATAGGTCACCGCTGCTCGCCCCCCGGTGTATCGGACGCGGCGGGCGCGGCGCGTCGCGGGACCACCCGGTCCGCGGCGGCGGCCACGACGAGCGCGAGGTAGCAGAGGAAAGCCACGAAGAACGCCTCTTCGAGGGGCAGCTGCGGGCCCAGCGAGATGCCCAGGTAGAAGGCGCTGTCGCCCTGGCGGAACACCCCCGCCGCGATGCCCGCGAGATCCCACGCCAGGAAGAACGCCGTGCCGATGAGGACGACCACCGCGGTGCGTCCGGGCGCCCGGGGCGCGACAAGCCGCCAGCGCAGGTCGAGCGCGGCGACACCGGCAGCCGAGACCAGGATCGCGGCGAGGTAGGCACCGGGCACGGATCAGCTCCCGGCCCGCACGCGGTCGGCGCGGCTCTCGGGCATCCGCCCCGCGCCCCGGTCGCCGGCGACGCGCTTGGCCACGAGCTCCGCAGAGATCAGGCACATCGGCAGGCCTATTCCCGGGAGCACGTCGGCGCCCGCGTAGTACAGGCCTCGCACGCGCCGTGACGCGTTCTTCGGCCGGAACAGCGCGCTCTGCCGCAGGGTGTGGGCCAGTCCCAGCGAATTTCCGCGCCAGGTGCGCAGATCGGCGGCGAAATCGGCGGGCGCGACCGTGCGGCGCACGACGATGCGGTCGGCGAGGTCGCTCACCCCCGTCCACGCGGCGATCTGGGCGATGACCTCGTCCGCTGCACGCTCCACCGCAGGATGGCCGTCCGCGTCGATGCCCCCGCGGCCCAGTCGCGTGTCGGCGGGCATCGGCACCAGCACGAACAGGTTCTGGTGACCGGGGGGCGCCACGGCGTCATCGCTCGCGCTCGGGCGGCAGATGTACAGCGAGGCGGGGGCGGGAACGCGCGGGTCGTCACCGAAGATCGCCTCGAAGTTCGCCCGCCATTCCCTGGTGAACAGCAGCGTGTGGTGCGCCAGTTCGGGAAGCTCGCCGCGCACGCCGAGCATCAGCAGCAGCGCACCCGGGCTCGGGGTGCGCCGCTGCCACCACTTCTCCGGGTAGGTCTGCAGCGCGGGCGCGAGCAGGGTCGTCTCGAGGTGGTGCAGGTCGCCGGCGCCCACGACGAGAGACGCGGATACCGTCCGCTCCGCGCCGGCGGCATCCCGCACGCGCACGCCGGTGACCGCTCCGGCAGCGGTGTCGATGCGGGTCACCTCGGCGCCCGTCTCGATCACGACACCGCGCTGGGTGGCGAGACGGGCGATCGCGGCGATGATGGTCGTGAAACCGCCGCGGGGGTAGGCGACGGCATCGCCGAGGTCGAGGTGGCTCATGAGGTGGTACAGGCTCGGCACCTCGAAGGGCGAGCCTCCGAGGAACACCGCGGGGTAGCCGAGGATCTGCTGCAGTCGCCGGTCGGTGAACCGCGCGGCGATCATGCGGTGCAGCGGGCGGGTGAGCAGGCGCGTCAGGCGCGGCAGCCGGCGCAGCAGGTCGGGATGACGCAGCCCGCGCGTCGAGGCGTAGGAGTCGTAGAGGAATCGCGCCACGGCCAGCTCATACGCCTCACGCGCCGATTCCAGGTAGGCCCGCAGGCGGGCGCCCGCGCCCGGCTCGATCCCCTCGAAGAGGGCCGCCGTGTGCTCGACGCCGGATCGGACGTCGAGCGGGGCGGCATCCTCGGAGTACACGCGGTAGGCGGGGTCGAGGGGCATGAGGTCGAGCTCGTCCTCGGCGCTCGTGCCGAGAAGCCGGAAGAAGTGGTCGAAGACCTCTGGCATGAGGTACCAGCTGGGACCGGTGTCGAAGCGGAATCCGTCGCGCTCCCACGAGCCCGCCCGGCCCCCGATCTCGTCCCGCGCTTCGAGCACGCGCACGCGATGGCCGGCGTCGGCCAGCAGTGCGGCGGTGGCGAGGCCCGCGATCCCCGCTCCGATGACGACGACCTCCTCCGAGACGCTCATGCCGTGCGGCCACTTCGCTCGTCGGGATGCGGCGCTCGCGGCGTTGCGCCCACCGCGGCGCGGGCGAGCAGCGCGGCTTTCACGGGGTCCGGCACGCGGACGCGGCCGGACCCCGGTGGGGTGCGCCGCAGTCGCGCGTTGAGTTCGGCGAACAGGTCGTGCGCCGCGGTGACGGCGCGCCGGCTGTCGGCGGGCAGGCGGGGGATGATCGCGGCCGCGGCGGCGAGATCGGCGTCGATGCTCTCGAGCACGGCCGCTCGGGTGCGGCCCGCCTCGGCGGGGGTCGCCTCGTCGTGGGCGCCGAGAGCCAGGTAGTCCCGGCCGAGGGTCTCGCGGTCGAACCCCGCGTCGCGCAGAAAGTTGACGTTCTGGAAGGCCGCTCCCAGGCGTCGGGCGCCCTCGGCGAGGTCGGGCGGCGCGGCCACGGCGCGCGCGGACCCGGCGTTCAGGAACGCCTGCAGGCACATCAGGCCCACGACCTCGGCCGAGCCGTACACGTATCGCTCGTGGGAGGCCGCGTCATGCTCGGCGACGGTGATGTCCGTGCGCATCGAGGCGAAGAACGGACGGATGAGCTGCTCGCCGATGCCGCACTCTCGTGCCGTGAGCGCGAAGGCGTGCACGATCAGATCGGCGCTGAAGCCCGATCCGATCGCCGCCAGCGTCCTCGCCTCGAACGCGTCGAGTTCACGGACCTGTTCGGATGCCGGCATCCCGGCCTCGTGCGCGGGGCCGTCGACGATCTCGTCCGCCACCCGCACGAGGGCGTATACGGCATGCACATGGGGGCGCACGCGCGGGCCGAGCAGGCGCGAGGCGACCCCGAAGGACGTCGAGTACCGCGAGATGACGGTCGCCGCGGCCGCCCGCGCCGTCGCGTCGTACAGGGCGAGACCGGTCGTGTCCCGGGGGCGGCGCATCCGCGGCAGCGTGCGCGACGGTATCCGCGGTGGTGTCCCCGTCATGGGATCCTCGCCTCGACGGCATCCGCCAGCGCCGCGAGCAGCGTGCGGGCGGCGGGCGGCAGCACGTCGCCGTCGAGCACGGCGCGTGCGTCGGCCAGCGAGGTGGCCACGAGCGACTCCAGCTGGGCGCGGGCACCGCTCGCGCCCAGGGCGGTCTGGGCGCGGCGAACCGCGATCGGGCCGGTGTGCGCATCCGCGAGCGCCGCGCGCACGTCGGGCCAGGCGGCGCTCGCGCGGGCGAGCGCGATGAGTGCGGTCTTCTTCGCCTCCCGCAGGTCCGCTCCCTCGGCCTTGCCCGCCTGCGCGGCCGAGCCGAACGCCCCGATCAGGTCGTCGACCAGCTGGAAGGCCAGTCCGAGGCGGCTCCCGTAGGTCGCCAGCGCGCGCTCGGCCTCCTCTCCGGCATCCGCGAGCACGGCGCCGGCACGAAGGGGGGCGGCGAAGGAGTACACGGCGGTCTTGTCGTGCGTGGCGGCGAGGACCGCCGCGGCCTCGGGAGCCTCGTCGCCGAGCGAGTGCGCGACGTCCGCCAGCTCCCCGGCCGCCGAGACCAGCACGGCCTCGTCGAGCAGGTCCAGCAGGCGCTCGCGGGCGTCGGGAGTGACGGGCGCCAGCGCGATCAGCCGCTGCGACTCGTGCAGGAGAAGGTCCCCGGCCAGCAGCCCCGCGGCTTCACCCAGAAGGGCCGCGCCGGCCGCATCCGTCCCCATGCGCTCCGCGTAGGCGCGGAACTCGCCGGACACGTTCGGAACGCCGCGTCGCTCGGTGTCGTGATCGAGGATGTCGTCGTGCATGAGGAATGCGGCGTGCAGCAGCTCGAACGACGCCGCCACGGGGAACAGGGCGGGCGTCTGGTCGGCATCGCCGCCCAGCGCCTCGAAGACGGCGACGACCAGGGTCGGCCGGAACCGCTTGCCGCCGGCGGCGGTGCGGCGCATCGCGGCTCCGAGATCGGCGAACGCCCCACCGAAGGGCTTCATCCGCTCGGCGATGCGGTCGATCGTGAGGTCGATGGCGTCGTCGACCTCGGCGCGTCGCTCTCCGAGGAAGGTGGAGGACAGGGGTGTCATGACCGGTGGTTCCGTGCGGGAGCGGGCGGCGAGGTGAAGAGCGCGAGCTGCGGCGCCTGCAGCACCAGCCAGGGGCTGAAGGCCCAGGGCGTCGTCTGCAGTGACGTCGCGAGGTCTCGAGGCTCGACCCACATCGTATCCATGACCTCGAGCGGGTGGGGTGTGGGCTGCTCGCTCGTGCGCGCCGCGTAGACCGGGCACACCTCGTGCTCGACGATGCCGCCGGCATCCACCGCTCGGTAGCGGAAGCCGGGAAGCACCGGCTCGACAGAGTGGATGCTGATGCCCAGCTCGTGCTCGGCGCGGCGGTGCACCGCGTCCTCCATCGGCTCGCCCGGGCGCGGGTGTCCGCAGAAGGAGTTCGTCCAGACCCCCGGCCAGGCCTTCTTGGTCAGCGCGCGCCGGGTGACGAGCACACGGCCCCGGTCGTCGGTGACGTGGCAGGAGAAGGCGAGGTGCAGCGGCGTGTCCGGACCGTGCACACTTGTCTTCGGTGCGGTTCCGATCTGCGTGCCCTCGTCGTCGAGGAGCACGACGTCCTCGGTCTCGTTCATCGATCGACCCCGTCCCTATTTCGCTAGTTTAGCTAGCGAATTATCGTTTCCGATGATACACATGACGCCAGGGGGTGTCCACAGGCCGTGAACTCGCGCGACGACAGCGTCATCGAGGTGCTCTACGCCCTGCGCGCCCTCGGTGATGCACTCGATCGTATGCACGGGGCCATGGGTGACGACATGGACATGAACCAGACCGATCTGCGGGCCCTGCGCATGATGGTCGAGCGGGAGCGCAGCGGCGAGGTCGTGAGCCCGCACGATCTCGCCCGGCATCTGCGCATCTCGACGGCCTCGACCTCCAAGATGCTCGACCGGCTCGAGGCGTCGGGTCACCTCGAGCGGCGACCGCACCCGAGCGATCGGCGCGCGCGCATCGTCGTGCTGACCCCGCATTCGAAGCAGACGTTCTTCGCCCACTTCGGCGCCCACCTGGCGCGGATGAGCGAGGTGACGCGCGATCTCTCCCTCGACGAGCGCCGGGTCGTCGCGTCGTTCCTGTCGCGCATGGCCGAGACGATCGACCCGCGCTGATGTGGGATCGATGCTGTCTTCGACGACACGCCGGGACCTGATCGAAGATATGTTCCCCACGACGTAGCCTCTCCCCAGGGGCGTCCGATCGGCGCTTCTCCACGAAGGCCCGGCCCACGCCATTCGATGTCGGAGGTCGGTTTTACCGTGGAGCCATCCACACCCCTGGCGCCTTGTCGAAGAGACCGGACAACACCGTACGGACCGCGACAGCCTGCAGGCGAACGGACCACGAGCAGAAGGAGCACCCCATGCCCACACCCGCCGACCGCGAGAAAGCACTCGACTCGGCCCTGTCCCAGATCGACCGGCAGTTCGGCAAGGGATCCGTCATGCGCCTCGGCAGCGAGGAACGTGCTCCCGTCGCGACGATCCCCACGGGCTCCATCGCCCTGGATGTCGCCCTCGGCGTCGGCGGATTGCCGCGGGGCCGCGTCATCGAGATCTACGGCCCGGAATCCTCGGGAAAGACCACCCTCACGCTGCACGCGATCGCGAACGCGCAGCGTGCGGGCGGTATCGCCGCCTTCATCGACGCCGAGCACGCCCTCGACCCCGAGTACGCCAAGAAGCTCGGTGTCGACATCGATCAGCTCCTCGTCTCGCAGCCCGACACCGGAGAGCAGGCGCTCGAGATCGCCGACATGCTGATCCGGTCCGGCGCCATCGACCTGGTGGTCATCGACTCGGTCGCGGCCCTCGTGCCGCGTGCCGAGATCGAGGGTGAGATGGGGGATTCGCACGTGGGGCTCCAGGCGCGGCTCATGTCGCAGGCGCTCCGAAAGCTCACCGGCGGACTGAACCAGACCGGCACCACGATGATCTTCATCAACCAGCTCCGCGAGAAGATCGGGGTGTTCTTCGGATCGCCCGAGACGACCGCCGGCGGCAAGGCGCTCAAGTTCTACGCGTCGGTGCGCCTCGACATCCGTCGCATCGAGACGCTCAAGGACGGTACGGATGCCGTGGGCAACCGCACCCGTGTCAAGGTCGTCAAGAACAAGATGGCGCCGCCGTTCAAACAGGCCGAGTTCGACATCCTCTATGGCACCGGCATCTCGCGCGAGGGCAGCCTGATCGACTTCGGCGTCGAGCACGCGATCGTCAAGAAGTCGGGCGCCTGGTACACCTATGACGGCGAGCAGCTCGGGCAGGGCAAGGAGAACGCTCGCAACTTCCTGCTGAAGAACCCCGACATCGCCGCGGACATCGAGGGCAAGATCAAGCAGAAGCTGGGCATCGGCGGACCCGCCGGCGACGAGAAGTCGGTCGAGGACGAACTGGCCAAGCGCCGGCCCGCCTGATGGCGGTCCGCTTCGACGACGGGGACGAGAACGAGCGTCTCGCCCCCGTCGTGCCCCTCTTTCCCGGCGCGAGCCCGTCCCCGGGGGGTGGGGATGCCCTCGCGAACGCGGAGCCGACCGCGGAGCGTGAGACGACGGCAGACGTCGAGCTGGCAGAGAAGGCTCTGCTGAAGAAACTGCGCACACGTCAGCTCTCGGTGCGGGAGGCGCGCTCGATGCTGCTCGAGCGCGCGGTCGACGCCGAATCCGCCGACGCGCTCGTGGCCGACTTCGAGGCGCGCGGGTATCTCGACGACGATCGCCTCGCCGAGCAGGTGGTGCACGCCGCCACCACCCGCAAGGGCCAGGGGCGGCGTGCCATCGCGCAGGCGCTGGCGACCCGCGGCATCCCGCGCGAGACCGTCGACGCCGTCCTGGCGGAGCTGCCCGACGACGACGCCGAGCGGGCGCTGGATTTCGCCCGTCAGAAGGCACGCTCGATGGGCTCCCTCGACCATGACGCTGCCCTTCGCCGGCTGCACGGTCAGCTCGCCCGTCGCGGCTTTCCGGGGCCGGTGGCGATGGTGGCCGCGCGGCAGGCGCTCGCCGACAACGGCTCGTCGCCGTCGGGGGTGCGGTTCCGCTGAGGCCGCTCACCAGCAGTGGCTCGTAGAATGGCACCCATCATGTCGACCCCCTCGAGCGCTCCCACCCTCATCGCCCCGTCGCACGCGGCCGTGGATGCCCACGGGGCGGCGCGCACCTATGAGGTGCGCACCTTCGGGTGCCAGATGAACGTGCACGACTCCGAGCGGCTCTCGGGCTCGCTCGAGAGCGCGGGGTACGTGCGCGCCGACACGGGCGCCGAGGCCGACGTCGTGATCATCAACACGTGCGCCGTGCGCGACAACGCCGCGGGAAAGCTCTACGGCACGCTCGGGCATCTCGCCTCGGTCAAGCGCCGCAAGGACGGCATGCAGATCGCCGTCGGCGGATGTCTGGCTCAGATGGACAAGCAGGCGGTGATCGAGAAGGCGCCCTGGGTCGACGTGGTCTTCGGCACGCACAACATGGGGTCCCTGCCCCGCCTGCTGGAGCGTGCGCGCCACAACGGCGAGGCGGAGCTCGAGATCCTCGAGTCGCTCGAGGTGTTCCCCTCGACGCTGCCCGCCAAGCGCGACTCGGTCTACAGCGGATGGGTCTCGATCTCGGTCGGCTGCAACAACACCTGCACCTTCTGCATCGTCCCCAGCCTGCGGGGCAAAGAGAAGGACCGCCGGCCCGGCGACATCCTCAACGAGGTGCGCCTGCTGGTCGAGGACGGCGCGACCGAGGTGACGCTGCTGGGTCAGAACGTCAACTCCTATGGCGTCGAGTTCGGCGACCGCCAGGCCTTCGGCAAGCTGCTGCGCGCGGCGGGCGAGATCGAGGGACTCGAGCGCATCCGCTTCACCTCCCCGCATCCGGCCGCCTTCACCGACGACGTCATCGATGCCATGGCCGAGACGCCCGCCGTGATGCCGCAGCTGCACATGCCGCTGCAGTCCGGCTCCGACCGCATCCTCAAGGCCATGCGCCGTTCCTATCGCAGCGACCGCTTCCTCGGGATCCTCGACCGCGTGCGCGAGCGGATCCCGCACGCGGCGATCTCGACCGACATCATCGTCGGATTCCCCGGCGAGACCGAGGAGGACTTCGCCGAGACCTTGCGGGTCGTGGAGCAGGCGCGGTTCGCCAGCGCCTTCACCTTCCAATACTCGATCCGCGAGGGCACCCCCGCCGCGACGATGCCCGATCAGGTGCCGAAGGCGGTGGTCCAGGAGCGGTATGAACGACTGACCGCGCTGCAGGGGCGCATCTCGCTCGAAGAGAACCAGGCGCAGGTCGGTCGTCTCGTGCACGTGCTCGTCTCGACCAGCGAGGGCAAGAAGGACGCCGCGACCCACCGACTGACCGGTCGCGCCGAGGACAACCGCCTGGTGCATTTCGAGGTCCCGGCGGGCTCGGAGCTGCCGCGCCCCGGCGACGTCGTCTCGGTCGTCGTCACGGATGCCGCGCCGTTCTTCCTGCTCGCCGACGCCCCCGACGGGGCGCCGCTGCAGATCCGCCGGTCCCGCGCGGGGGACGCCTGGGAGCGGACGCAGGCGGAGTCCTGCGCCGTGCCCGCGGCCGCGGACGAGCCGCGGACGCCCGGCGTGGTCTCCCTCGGGCTGCCCGTCATCCCACCCCGGGCGTGAGCGAGCCGCCACCGCGGCTGGTCGCCGTCGTCGGTGCGACCGGGACGGGCAAGAGCGCGGCCTCGCTGCAGATCGCCCAGACGCTCGCGGCCCGGGGAGAACCGGCCGAGATCGTCAACGCCGACGCGATGCAGCTGTATCGGGGCATGGACATCGGCACCGCCAAGCTGCCCCTCGCCGATCGGCGCGGCGTGCCGCACCACCTGCTCGACGTGCTCGAGGTGACCGAGGACGCGGCCGTGGCCCGCTACCAGAGCGAGGCGAGGGCGACGATCGACGGCATCCAGGGGAGGGGCGCGCACGCCATCCTGGTGGGCGGATCGGGGCTCTACGTCTCGAGCGTGCTGTTCGACTTCGCCTTCCCCCCGCGCGATCCGCGCATCCGGGCCGAGCTCGAGGCCGAGCTCGAGGCGCACGGGCCACAGGCTCTGTACGCTCGCCTGCGGGCCGCGGATCCGGCGGCCTCCGCCCGCATCGATGCGCGCAACGGCCGACGGCTCGTGCGAGCGCTCGAGGTGCTGGCCCAGGGAGCTACCACGCACGGGGCGGCCCTCCCCGAGGCACCGGCCGCGTGGCGCCCCGCGACCGTGCTGGGAATCCACGACGACCGCGCGAGCCTGGTGTCACGCCTCGATGCCCGCGTCGAGGCGATGTGGGCGGGTGGCCTGCTCGACGAGGTCGAGCAGCTGCGGGACCGGGGCCTGGAGAGCGGCCCGACCGCGAGCCGGGCGATCGGCTATGCGCAGGCGCTGGCGCAGCTGACGGGGGTGCTGAGCCGGGCCGAGGCGATCGCGCAGACCCAGGCGCTGACCCGCCGCTACGCCCGCCGGCAGGTGTCGTGGTTCCGCCGCTACGACGGCGTGCAATGGGTGCGCAGCGGCGAACCGGTGCCGGCCGATCTCACGGCGTAGCGGGCCCGTCGCGCCCGCCCGCCCGGACTGGGGCGCCCCGCCGCCTCGTCCGCGCGTGCACAACTGCGGGTGCCCGCGCCGGCGCGCCGTCGGCGCGCTCCGTACGGCGGGGTGTCGGTCCGCCGCACCGCGGTTGTGCCCGCGGCCTGAGCGGCGCTGCGCCGGACCGCCGGCGACGGCCGCCTCCTAGACTGGGGCGATGGCCGAGACGATCACGTTCACCAAGGGGCACGGCACCGGCAACGACTTCGTCATCATCGCCGACCCGGACGGCGCGCTCGACCTGTCACCCGCGCAGGTCGCCGCGCTCTGCGACCGCCACACCGGCATCGGCGCCGACGGCCTCCTGCGGGTCGTGCGCACCGCGGCGATGCCGGAGGGCACCGCCGGCGGCGACGCCGAGTGGTTCATGGACTATCGCAACGCCGATGGCTCCCTCGCCGAGATGTGCGGCAACGGCATCCGGGTCTTCGCCCGCTACCTGACGGAATCGGGACTGGCCGAGATCGACGCCGACGGTGCGCGTATCGCGACGCGTGCCGGTGCCAAGACCGTCACGCGCGCGGGTACCGGCTTCGAGGTGGACCTCGGGGCGTGGAGCGTCGACGAAGACGGCCCCCTCGTGCGCGTGCGGGGATGGAACGTCGCCCGTCCCGGGCTCGGCATCGACGTCGGCAACCCCCACGTCGTGGTCGTCCTTCCCGACGACGACGATCTCGATGGCCTCGACCTGACCTGGCGCCCGATCCTCGACCCCGAGCCGGCCGCAGGCGCCAACGTCGAGCTGGTCGTGCCGGCGGAGCCCCTCGTGCAGAACGGCGTGGGCCGCATCCGCATGCGCGTGTTCGAACGCGGCGTGGGCGAGACCCTCAGCTGCGGAACCGGCGTCGCAGCCGCCGCGCTCGCGGTGGCGCACTGGGCCGGCGAGGGTGCGCCCGCCGAGTGGCGTGTGGACGTGCCGGGGGGAACGCTCGGCGTGCGCACGGTGGCGCGTGGCGCGGCGCGGCACGTACTGCTCTCGGGCCCGGCCGTGCTCACCTTCACCGGGCAGGTCGCGCTGGCCTGAGCCGGCCACTCGACGCGCTCGATTCAGGTCGAGAGGGCGATCGGCTCGGTCGGGGGCGAGCCGTGCCGGCGCACGCGGATGACCCGGAAGCCCTTGCCGGTCGCGGCGCGGTGCACGCTGTAGCCGGTGTCGAAGCTCGCGGCGAGCCAGCGCTGCAGCGAGTCGGAGCCGAGGTTGCGCTGCACCACCAGCCATGCGTCGCTGCGGTGATCCAGTCTCGGGATCCACGTCTCGAGCAGCGTGTGCAGTTCGCGCTTGCCGACCCGGATGGGCGGGTTGGAGCGGATGCTGCGGAAGACGATGTCGGCGGGAACATCATCGGGCGTGACGGCGTTGACATTGTCGAGGCCCCACTCGGTGGCGTTGCGTCGCACGAGATCGAGCGCGCGCTCATTGACATCGACGGCCCAGACCGTCGCATGCGGTGCCTCGAGGGCGAGGGAGAGGGCGATCGGCCCCCACCCGCAGCCCAGATCGAGCAGGTTTCCCCCCGGCGGAGCCGCGGGGGAGTTGGCGAGCAGCACACGGGTGCCGTCGTCCACGTGGTCGGGGGAGAACACCCCGCCCGCCGTGGTGACGTGGCCGTCGCGGCCGGCGAGGGTGACGGGGATGCGGCGGCGTTTCTCGGGTCCGGCGGGGCTCGCGGAGAAGTAGTGGTCGCTCGCCATGAGTGCGAGCGTAGCGGAGGACCTCTGCTGCGCGGGAGGCTAGAGTTCAGGGATGCCGAGGGCGGGCGAGCACGCGATCGCCGGCTTTACGGCATCGAGAAGGGAAGAGATGACCGAATCCACCGATCCGCGCGCGGGGTACGAGCCGGGCGACGACGCCGGCTCCCGGCGACACGACGACGCCGTCGCACGCGTGCTGGCGAACGCCGATGGGCGCTCCGGGGTGCGCGTGTTCGGCGCCGCCGATGCGGTCCGCGCGGGGGACACGTGGACGGCTGACGTCTCGGGCGACGGCGACCAGTGGGACCTGGAGGATCGGCAGGCGCTGCGGCGCGTGCCCGGGCTCTCGACCGAGCTGGACGATGTCACCGAGGTCGAGTACCGGCGCCTGCGCCTCGAGAACGTCGTGCTCGCGGGGGTCTACCCGCAGGGTTCGCAGGAGGATGCCGAGAACTCGCTTCACGAGCTCGCGGCGCTCTGCGAGACCGCCGGCGCGATCGTGCTCGACGGCGTGCTGCAGCGCCGACCGCATCCCGACCCGGCGACCTATCTGGGCCGTGGCAAGGCGGTCGAGCTGCGGGATCTGGTGCAGGCAGTGGGGGCCGACACGATCGTCGTCGACACCGAGCTGGCACCCAGTCAGCGCCGCGCGCTCGAAGACGTCGCCAAGGTCAAGGTGATCGATCGCACGACCGTCATCCTCGACATCTTCAGCCAGCACGCGAAGAGCCGAGAGGGCAAGGCGCAGGTCGAGCTGGCGCAGCTGGAGTACCTCCTCCCGCGCCTGCGCGGCTGGGGTGACTCGATGAGCCGCCAGGCCGGTGGCCAGGTGGGGGCGGCGGGCGCCGGCATGGGTTCACGCGGACCCGGTGAGACCAAGATCGAGCTCGACCGCCGCCGCATCCGCACCCGGATGGCGCAGCTGCGCCGCCAGATCCGCGACTTCGGGCCCTCCCGCGAAGCCAAGCGTGCCGAGAGGTCGCGCAACGCGATCCCCTCCGTCGCGATCGCGGGATACACCAACGCGGGCAAGTCCAGCCTGCTCAACAGGCTGACGCGGGCCGGGGTGCTCGTCGAGAACGCCCTGTTCGCGACCCTCGACGCCACGGTGCGCCGGACGGAGACGGCGGACGGGCGCGTCTACACGCTCGCCGACACGGTCGGCTTCGTGCGCAATCTGCCCCATCAGCTCGTCGAGGCCTTCCGGTCGACGCTCGAGGAGGTCGCCGGGTCCGACGTCGTGGTGCACGTCGTCGACGGGGCGCACCCCGACCCGGCGGGACAGCTGGCGACCGTTCGCGATGTGATGGGCGATGTCGGCGCGCGCGACATCCCGGAGCTGGTCGTCTTCCACAAGGCCGATCTGCTCACGCCGGACGACCGCCTGGTGCTGCGCGGTCTGGAGCCGGAGGCGCTGTTCGCGTCGTCGCGCACCGGCGAGGGCGTGGCGGAGCTGCGCGCGGCGATCGAGGCCGCGCTGCCGCGTCCCGCGGTCGAGGTCAACGCGCTCGTGCCCTATGACCGCGGCGATCTCATCTCAGCCGCACACGACTCCGGGCTGATCGTGTCGGAGTCGCACGAGGCCGGAGGCACTGCGCTGCACGCGCACGTCTCGCCGCGCCTGGCGGCCGAGTTGGCTCCCTTCGAGCGCTGACCCGCGCCTCAGCGGGCGAGCTGCAGAGTCGGGATGCCGGGAGTGTCGAAGCCGAAGACCTGCCCCAGAAAGCTCAGCTCGCTCTCGAGCGCGCCGACGATCGTCGCGGCGCGCCGGAACCCGTGCGCCTCGCCCTCGAAGACGACGAGCGCGTGGGGGATGCTGCGCCCGGCCAGCGCGTCGCGCATCGCCTCGGCCTGAGCGGGCGGGACGACGGGGTCGTCCGCACCCTGCAGCAGCAGCACCGGCACCCGCAGCCGGTCGATGCGGGTCAGGGGGGAGCGTTCGATGTAGGTCTGCTCCGCCTGAGGCAGGGGCCCGACCAGTCCGTCCAGATACCGCGACTCGAAGTCGTGGGTGTCGGCCGCGAGGGCGCGCAGATCGGCGACGCCGTAGCGACTGATGCCGGCGGCGAAGACGTCCGTGCGCGTCAGGGCGGCCAGAACCGTCCACCCGCCCGCCGAACTGCCCTTGATCGCGATTCTGCGGGGGTCCGCCAGACCCTGCTCCACGAGACCCGAGGCGGCGGCCGCGACGTCGTCGACGTCGACCACGCCCCACGCGCCGGCCAACCGGTCGCGGTAAGCGCGCCCGTAGCCGCTCGAACCGCCGTAGTTCACATCGAGCACGCCGATTCCGCGGCTGGTGAAGTAGGCGACGACAGAGGATGCCTCGCCTGCGACGTGCGCGGTGGGCCCGCCGTGCACGGTGACGATGTAGGGCGGAGCCTCTCCGTCCGGTCCCGTCACGCCCGGGTTGGTCGGCGGGTAGGCGAAGGCGTGCACGGGGCCGGTCGGCCCCGCCACGCTCAGCTCTTGCGCCCGAGGATACCAGGCGGCATCCCGCGCCAGTGTCCCCCCGCGGATCGCGCGCGCGGCGCCGGGATCGTCGACGTCGATGAGCCAGAGGCCGGTCGGTGTCGCCTCGCCGCCGCCCGTGACGAGGATGCGCGATCCCACCGCGTCGCGGAGCAGCACCTGCGCCGACAGCGCCAGGGGGAGCGGGCGTTCCGCGCCGTCCTCGATCACGATCAGCGCATCGCGTCCGTGCGTGCGGACGGCGGCCACGCGTTCGCCGAGTGGCAGGTACCAGCGGGCGCCGAGGTTCCAGAGCGGGCCGCCGGTGTCGGCGTCGTCGGTCGTGAGCTGCGCACCCGTGGATGCCGTGATGCCCTGGCGCACGAGCTGCCAGCGGCCGCCGGCATCCGTGCTGAAGGTCAGCTCGTCGGCGCCGGTCCACTCGGGTTGCAGAACGCTCACGCCGGGGCCCCCGGCGAGCACGCGCTCGTCGCCGGTCGCGAGGTCGCGCACGCGCAGGGTCGTCGCGTCCCACGGCATGTCGGGGTGCTCCCACGCGATGAAGGCGAGACGGTCGCCGGACGGTGACAGTCGGGGATACGCGACGAAACGGTGCCCGCTCGCGAGCACGCGCAGCGCACCGGCGTCGTCGGCGGCGCTGCCGTCGAGCGGGACCGCGACGATGTCGCGCTCGGGTGCCGCGCCCGCGGTGTGGGTCTCGCGCACGGCCAGCAGCGAGCCACCGTGCCACGTCAGATCGCCGAAGCGCATGCCGGCGGCATCCGGGGTGAGTGGCTGCGGCTCTGCGCCGGGCTGCTCTGCGCCGGGCCGCTCGATGAGGCGGATGCGCTGGTCGGAGTGCTCGACGAACACCAGTCCCGCGTCGGTGACGGCCCACGCCCCGCCCCCGTACTCGTGCACCCGGGACCTCGCGCTCCAGGGGGCCGGCAGCACGGCGACGGGGTCGGCCTCGCCGTCGCCCCGCAGCACGGCGGTGCGACCGCCCTCGGAGGGAAGCGACTCGCTCCACCACACCTCGTCGCCGACGAAGCGCGCCGCGTCGATGCGCGGGCTGGCGGCACTCACCTCTTGCGCCGTGAGTGGAGACGGCCAGGTTCCGTAGGGCAGCGTCGCGGTCATCCCCCCAGGCTAGGGGTCGGCGTCAGACCGTGCGCAGGATCGCGACGACCTTGCCGAGCACGACCGCATGATCGCCGAGGATCGGCTCGAACGCGGAGTTGCGGGGGAGGAGCCACGTGTGCCCGTCGCGCCGGCGGAACGTCTTGACCGTCGCCTCATCGTCGAGCATCGCCGCGACGATGTCGCCGTTCTCGGCGTCGGCCTGCATGCGCACGACGACCCAGTCGCCGTCGCAGATCGCGGCGTCGATCATGGAGTCGCCGGTGACCTTCAGCATGAACAGGTCGCCCTTGCCCACCAGCTGACGCGGCAGGGGGAAGATCTCCTCGACCTGCTGGTCGGCCGTGATCGGCACCCCCGCGGCAATGCGCCCGACGAGCGGCACCATCGCGGCGTCGCCCACGGGAGTGCTCGTGTCGGCGGGGTTCTCGGTCGAGGTGCCGGGCAGGTCGATCAGGATCTCGATCGCACGCGTCTTGCCCGAGTCGCGGCGCAGGTAGCCGGAGAGCTCGAGCTGGTTGAGCTGGTGCGTCACGCTCGACAGCGACCGCAGACCGACCGCGTCGCCGATCTCGCGCATGCTGGGCGGGTAGCCGTGCGCCTGCACCGAGCGCTGGATCACCTCGAGGATCGCGACCTGCTTGTCGCTCAGGCTGCGGCGCCGCCGGGTGCGGGCCCGAGGCGGGTCGGCGGGTGAGTCGGGATCGGTCGGCGTGTCCTCGACGGTGGTCATCGTGCTCTCCTCTCGCCGCGCGCCGGGTGGATGTCGGAGGCCCCTGCTCAACTTGTCCTGCGCTGGACGGCTCGCTCGAAAGGCTATCCGAATCGGCGCGAAAGAACGGCACATCCGTTCGAGCGTGTCCGCGTGTTCCCGCGAGGAGCATCGAAGAACTCGCTTGACACTCGTACATCATCGAAGATAACTTCGGAACACAGGTTCGCTTTTCGAACCCCCGATGCAGGAGGAATCCCATGAGCGTCGCACTGAACTCCGTGGCACTGGCCCCGATCGCGTCGCGGCACGCCGCCTCCCGTCCGACTCCGGCAGCCCGCACCCGACTGCGGCTCACCGCTCGCGGCCGGCGCGGTCTCGCGGCGCTCACCATCGTCGTTGTCGCCGCGCTGCTCGTGCTCGGAGCCCTCGGTGCGCAGGCGGCCATGGCGTCGGCGACCGATCCTGCCGCCTCGTCCGCGACCGCCGCGCTGGGGTCCTCGTCCTTCGAGACCGTCACGGTGCAATCGGGCGAGAGCCTCTGGTCGATCGCCGCGAGCGTCGCGCCGGGCGCCGACCCGCGCGATGTGATCGACGAGATCGTGCGGCTGAACGCGCTCGAATCGGTCGTCGTCGACGCGGGTCAGAAACTGGCGATCCCCGCCGACATCCGGCCGTAGCATGGGAGGGGTGAGTTCCCCTCTCGACGAGCTGCCCCTACGCGACGATCTGCGCGGGATGTCGCCCTACGGCGCCCCGCAGGAAAGTGTTCCGATCGCCCTCAACGTCAACGAGAACACGCACCCGGTCCCCGAGGATGTGGCCGACGACATCCTGGACGGGATCGCCGTGGCGCTGCAGGAGGTCAACCGGTACCCCGACCGCGAGTTCGTGGCGTTGCGCGAGGCGTTCGCCGACTACCTGGGCCAGGGCCTGCGGCGCGAGAACCTCTGGGCGGCGAACGGCTCGAACGAGGTGCTGCAGCAGGTGCTGCAGGCGTTCGGCGGGCCCGGACGCACGGTGTTCGGCTTCGGCCCGACCTACTCGATGTATCCGCTGCTCGCACGCGGTGTCGGATCGGACTGGATCGCCGGCGAGCGGGCGCACGATTTCACCCTCACGCCGGAGTCGGCGGCCCGGCAGGTGGCCGACGCCGATCCCGACGTCGTCTTCCTCTGCGCGCCGAACAACCCCACGGGCACGCCGATGCCGCTCGAGGTGATCGAGGCGGTCTACGACGCGTGCCGCGGGGTCGTGGTCGTCGACGAGGCCTACCAGGAGTTCGCCCCGCACGATCAGCCCTCGGCCGTCACGCTGCTCCACGAGCGCCCGCGGCTCGCGGTCTCGCGCACGATGAGCAAGGCGTTCGCCTTCGCGGGCGCCCGGGTGGGCTACCTCGCCGCCAGTCCCGCGTTCACCGACGCGCTGCGCCTGGTGCGTCTGCCCTACCACCTCAGCGCGCTCACGCAGGCCGCGGCATTGGGTGCCCTGCGGCACGCCGACACGATGCTGGCCATGGTCGACGACATCGTCGCTCAGCGCGACCGGATGGGCGCGACGCTGTCGGCGCTGGGCTACGAGCCGTACGAGTCGTGGAGCAACTTCATCCTCTTCGGCGGCGTGGACGACCCGCAGCGCACCTGGCGGGCTCTGCTGGAGCGCGGTGTGCTGGTGCGCGACGTCGGGCTCGCCGGCACCCTGCGCGTGACCGCCGGCACGGAGGAGGAGACGACGGCGTTCCTCGAGCAGCTGGCCTCGATAGACTCGCACTCATGAGCACGCGCACCGCGAGCCGCACGCGCCGCACCAGTGAATCGACCGTCGAGCTCGAGCTTGACCTCGACGGCACGGGCCGGAGCCGCATCGACACCTCCGTGCCGTTCTTCGACCACATGCTGACGGCCTTCGCCAAGCACTCGCTCACCGATCTGACCGTGCGCGCATCGGGCGACACCGACATCGACGCGCACCACACGGTCGAGGACGTCTCGATCGTCCTCGGGCAGGCCATCGGCGAGGCGCTCGGCGACAAGGCGGGCATCTCCCGCTACGGCGACGCGCTGGTCCCCCTCGACGAGGCCCTCGCACAGGCTGTCGTCGACATCTCGGGCCGACCGTTCCTCGTGCACTCCGGCGAGCCGGCCGGGTTCGAACACCACCTCATCGGCGGGCACTTCACGGGCTCGCTCGTGCGGCACACGTTCGAGGCGATCGCCTTCCACGCGGCGCTGACGGTGCACGTACGCGTGCTCGGCGGCCGCGACCCGCACCACATCGCCGAAGCCGAGTACAAGGCGTTCGCGCGCGCGTTCCGCTTCGCGAAGGCGCACGACGCCGCCGTCGAGGGTGTTCCGAGCACCAAAGGCGCACTGTGACGCACGGCGGTCCGACCGGGGAAGAGGTCCTCGCGTCCGAGACGACGGAGGCGGCCACGCGCCGGCCGCTCGTGGCCGTGCTCGATTACGGTTCCGGCAACGTCCATTCGGCGGTCAAAGCCCTCGACGCGGCGGGGGCCGACGCGCGCCTGACCGCGGATCCCGGCCTCGTCCGGGACGCGGACGGGCTCGTCGTGCCGGGCGTGGGCGCGTTCCGTGCGGTCATGGAGGCGCTCGTCGACAGCGGCGGTGATCGTCTGGTCGAACGCCGTCTCGCGGGCGGACGCCCCGTGCTCGGCATCTGCGTGGGCATGCAGGTGCTCTTCGACCGCGGTCTCGAGCGCGGCGTCGAAACCGACGGCCTCGGCCAGTGGCCCGGTGAGGTCACGGCCCTGGACGCGCCGGTGCTTCCGCACATGGGGTGGAACACCGTGCGCCCCGACGCCGGCTCGCGCCTGTTCGCGGGGCTCGCCGAGGAGCGCTTCTATTTCGTGCACTCGTACGCGGCGCACGACTGGTCGCTGCAGGTGCAGCGCCCGTTCGCCGAGCCCGTGCTGACCTGGGCCGACTACGGCGGGCCGTTTCTCGCGGCGGTCGAGAACGGCCCGCTGTCGGCGACGCAGTTCCATCCCGAGAAGTCCGGCACGGCCGGCATCCGTCTGCTGTCCAATTGGATCGGCGGTCTGAGGCTGACTAGTATCTAGGCTTCGTGCCCACGGACGCCGTATGCGCCCGAACCATCCCGCCCCCACGGGCCGTCGCCCACGCACGAGGAAATATGAACGACTTCAACGCCACACCCGAACTGACCCTGCTCCCCGCCGTCGACGTCGCGGGCGGCAAGGCCGTGCGTCTGACGCAGGGCGAGGCCGGCACCGAGACCTTCCACGGCGACCCGGTCGATGCCGCACTGGATTTCGCCCGGCAGGGCGCGAAATGGATCCACCTCGTGGACCTCGACGCCGCGTTCGGGCGGGGCAGCAACGCACCGCTGCTGCGCAAGGCGATCAAGCAGCTGAAGGGTGTGCAGGTCGAGCTCTCCGGCGGCATCCGCGACGACGCGACCCTCGAGGCGGCGCTCGACAGCGGTGCCACCCGCATCAACCTCGGCACCGCCGCGCTCGAGAACCCGGAGTGGGCGGCCGACGTGATCGCCCGCTATGGCGAGGCGATCGCGGTGGGCCTCGACGTGCGCGGCACCACGCTGGCCGCCCGCGGCTGGACGAAGGACGGCGGTGACCTGTGGGAGGTGCTCGAGCGCCTCGAAGCGGCGAACTGCAGCCGCTACGTCGTGACCGACGTCACCAAGGACGGCACACTGCGCGGCCCCAACGTCGACCTGCTGCGTGAGATCACCTCGCGCACCCCGAAGCCCGTGATCGCATCGGGCGGGGTGTCGAGCCTCGATGACATCGCCGCGCTGCGGGATCTGGTGCCGCACGGGGTCGAGGGCGCCATCGTCGGACGGGCGCTGTATGCGGGTGCGTTCACGCTGGCCGAGGCGCTGGATGTCGCGGGCGGCTGAGCCGGGCGACTCCTGCGCAGCGGAATCCGGTTCGGGGGACTCCGCCGGCGTCCCGTGGGAGGGACGCGCGTTCCGCGACAACCCGCACACCGGTGATGACGGAACGGCACCGCCGTCGCTGCTCGCCGCGATCGCCGACTTCCGCTCCGGCCGCTGCGGCGCGGAGCATGTGGTCGATGCGCTGCGCACCGTGCGCCTGCTGATCCCGCTGGTGGCCGAGCGCGGCGACGAGGGACTCTCGCCGACCGGGCAGACCGTCGACAAGACCCAGGAGCTGTCGATCGTGACGGTGGCGGCGCCGGACGGTCGCACCGTGATGCCCGCCTTCACGAGCGTCACCGCGATGACGGTGTGGGATGCCGCGGCCCGGCCGATCCCGACTCCCGGCGTGCGTGTCGCGCAGGCCGCCGTCGGAGAGGGCACCGACCTGATCGTGGTCGACCCGGGTTCCGAGACCGAGTTCGTCGTGCGCCGTCCGGCGGTCTGGGCGCTGGCCCATGGCGAGCCCTGGCGTCCGCCGCACACCTCCGAGGCCGTGCGCGCGGCGTTCCTCGAGTCGATCTCGTCCGAGCTCGCGGCCGTCGACGTGCACCTGGCCGCGGGGGACCCGGACGCGCGGCTCGCCGGGCCCGAGACGGTCGTGCGCCTGCGGCTGCTGGCCGGTTTGGAACGTCATGAGCTCGACGCGGTGCTGGCCCGCCTCGCGCAGCGCTGGGCCGCCGATGATCGCATCGCGACGCTCGTCGACTCGCTCACGGTCGCGCTGGAACGCGCGCCCTGAGCCCAGGCCTCAGTTCACGGGGCCCGTGAACTTCTCGCCCGGGCCCTTGCCGATCGGGTCGGGGTGCGCCGAGGCCTCGCGGAAAGCGAGCTGCACGCTGCGCAGTCCATCGCGCAGGGAACGGGCGTGCATGTCGCTGATCTCGGGGGCGCCGGCGGTCACGAGCCCCGCGAGCGCGTTGATGAGCTTGCGCGCCTCATCGAGGTCGGTCTGGGTGCCGGGATCGTCGGCGAGGCCGACCTTCACCGCGGCCGCGCTCAGCAGGTGCACCGCCGTCGTGGTGATGACTTCGACCGCGGGCACATCGGCGATGTCTCGGGTGGCCGCGGCGGCGGCCTGCTGCTGGTCGTCCCAGCGCTGCTGGCGGGCGGGATCGGGGTGCGAAGCGCCCCCGGCGTCGGGAATCGTGCTCACGGATCACTCTCTGATAGACTTGCGCGGGCTCCGGGGTGTCATGCCCCGGTTCATCAAGAGGATTCGCATCCCACCCGCGTCGGCCGTTCCAGGCTACCGGGTCACTCGCTCCGCCGAACGCCACTGGTGTGCGGTAGTCAGGGCGGGAAAGCCGGCGGTCGAAGTATCTTTCCGTACCGGGTGGAATGCGGCATCCCCTTGCACCCGGAACCGATCGTCATGTCGTGTCCGGGTGGTAGACGCACGCAGTCCCGTGCACCCCACCTCACGACAAGGAGTTCCGCATCAGCGATCCCCGCACCAATGAGCGCATCCGCGTTCCCGAGGTCCGACTCGTCGGCCCCGGGGGCGAGCAGATCGGCGTCGTCCGCATCGAGGTCGCACAGCGCCTCGCCCAGGAGGCCGACCTCGATCTGGTGGAAGTCGCTCCGAACTCGAAGCCTCCCGTGGTCAAGATCATGGACTACGGCAAGTTCAAGTACGAGGCTGCGCAGAAGGCCAAGGAGGCCCGGCGCAACCAGGCGAACACGGTCCTCAAAGAGGTCCGCTTCCGCCTCAAGATCGACGAGCACGACTACGAGACCAAGCGCAAGCGTGCCGAGGGCTTCCTCAAGACCGGCGACAAGGTCAAGGCGATGATCCTGTTCCGCGGTCGCGAGCAGTCCCGCCCCGAGCAGGGCGTACGGTTGCTTCGCAAGTTCGCCGAAGATGTGGCCGAACTCGGCACCGTGGAATCCAACCCGACCATCGATGGCCGCAACATGGTCATGGTGGTGGCCCCGCACAAGAACAAGTCCGAGGTCAAGACCGAGCAGAACGCCAAGCGCGACGCCAACAAGCAGGCGGCTCGGGATGCCCGCGGGCCGCGGCCCGACTCCGACGACAGCGATACGGCTGCCGAGTAGACGCCCATACGACTCCCGCCTCGGCGGGTGCACACCACGACGCCCTCCGGGGCTGAAGCAAAGGAAGACAAGATGCCGAAGCAGAAGACCCACTCGGGCGCCAAGAAGCGCTTCAAGATCACCGGCAGCGGAAAGCTGAAGAAGCAGCAGGCCGGCATGCGCCACAACCTCGAGGGCAAGTCGAGCCGTCGCACGCGTCGTCTGAACCACGACGAGGTCCTGTCCAAGGCCGACACCAAGGTCGCCAAGAAGCTTCTCGGTCGCTGAGCGCGCCGAACACGATAGGAAACAAGAGAAATGGCTAGAGTCAAGCGGGCCGTCAACGCCCACAAGAAGCGTCGCGTCATCCTCGAGCGTGCCGAGGGATACCGGGGTCAGCGTTCGCGCCTGTACCGCAAGGCGAAGGAGCAGGTCACCCACTCGCTCGTCTACGCGTACCGCGACCGTCGCAAGCGCAAGGGCGACTTCCGTCGTCTCTGGATCCAGCGCATCAACGCCGCGAGCCGTCAGCAGGGTCTCACCTACAACCGCTTCATCCAGGGTCTCGGCCTGGCGGGCGTGCAGGTCGACCGTCGGATGCTGGCCGAGCTGGCCGTCAACGAGCCCGCCGCGTTCGCGTCGCTCGTCGAGACGGCGCGCACGGCCCTCCCGGCCGACACGAACCAGGCGAAGTCGGCGTAACGCCCTTCCCTGCTCGACGAGGGCCCCCGTGCTTCGGCGCGGGGGCCCTCGTCGTGTCGGCCGTTGCCCTGCCGCCCGGCCCCGCCGCCCCGGTCCTGGTCCGCTGTCGCACATCGACCCCGCAGCCGGGTGCGGGCCCGTTCCGCTGTCACGGATCGACACCGGGCCCCGCGAGCAGGGACGATCCGTGACAGCGGAACGGCGGCGTCCGTGCCGATGGGTGGCGACCGGTGCCCGCCGCGGCGTGACATCGCGGGCCCGGCCGCACCCATAGACTTGCCGTGTGCTCGAGAACCCGCGGTCGCCGCGCGTACGCGCGGTGGCCAAGCTCAGCAAACGCAGCGCCCGGGCCGAGACGGCCTCGTTCCTGCTGGAGGGCCCGCAGTCCGTCGGCGAGGCACTGGCATACCGGCCCGACACCATCGTGGATCTATTCGCCACGCCATCTGCGCTCGAGAAGCACGGCGAGCTGCGCACCACCGCCGCCGACGTCGGTGTCGAGATCACCTACGTCACCGAGGCGGTGCTCGAGGCGATGGCCGACACGGTCACGCCGCAGGGCGTCGTCGCCGTGGCGCGCCAGTTCCCGACATCCGTGCGCGACGTCTTCGGGTCTGCACCGCGGCTCGTCGCGATCTGCGAAGAGGTGCGTGACCCGGGCAACCTCGGCACCATCATCCGCGCCGCCGACGCCGTGGGGGCGGATGCCGTCGTGCTCACCGGCCGCACGGTTGACCCCTTCCACCCGAAGGTCGTGCGCGCGACGACCGGCTCGCTCTTCCACGTTCCCCTCTCGCTCGGCGGCGACCTCGCCGAGGTGATCGACCGAGCGCGCGCGGGGGGTCTGCAGGTGATCGCGGCCGACGTCAAGGGCGACGACCTGCTCGCCGCTCGGGCGGCGGGGGAGCTGGCGCGTCCGACGGCGTGGCTGTTCGGCAACGAGGCACGGGGACTGTCGGATGAGGCGTTCGCCCTCGCCGACGGCGCGCTGCGCCTGCCGATCTACGGGCAGGCCGAATCGCTGAACCTCGCCACGGCGGCGAGCGTGTGTCTCTACGAGAGCGCGTTCGCGCACCGCTCCTGACCCGCCCTCCGGGCCCGCACTCATCGCCCGCGCTCGCCGCCGCCTCTCCCCGCCGCCTCTCCCCGCCGCCACATCGCGCCCCAGGTCACGGCGGGTCGCCAAGAAGTGTCGCCTGCGGGCACGGCAGGCGACATTTCGTGGCGAGCGGTGGCCTGTCGGGAGCGGACTCGGGGCGCCCGGGGGCGACGCGGCGGGCGGCTCGCGCCGGGCAGGTGCGGCCCGCACCCGACGCAGGCGGCCGCTTGCCCGACCGGAGGGCGGCATCCGGCCCCGGTAGACTCGCCTCTCGTGTCCGAGACTCCCGAGATCACGCCCGAAGCCGTCGAATCCGCGGTCGATGCGGCGCTCGCCGCGATCGCGGCGGCGGCCGACACCGCCCAGCTCAAGTCGGTGCGCTCAGCGCACCAGGGCGAGGGCGCACCCCTCGCCGCCCTCAACGCCCGGCTGCGCGACGTGCCGAAGGATCGCAAGGCCGAACTCGGCAAGCTGGTCGGTCAGGCCCGCGGCCGGGTGACGCAGGCGCTCGCGGCGCGCGAGGCCGAGCTCGCCGAGGCCGAGACCGCCGCGCGCCTCGAAGCCGAGCGCATCGACATCACCGCGCTGCCCTCGCGCACCCGCGTGGGCGCCCGGCATCCGCTGACCCTGCTGCAGGAGCAGATCGGCGACATCTTCGTCGGGATGGGCTGGGCGATCGCCGAGGGTCCCGAACTCGAGCATGAGTGGTACAACTTCGACGCCCTCAATTTCGACGTCGATCACCCCGCCCGGCAGATGCAGGACACGTTCTTCGTCGACCCCGTCGACCGTCACCTGGTGATGCGCACGCACACGAGCCCCGTGCAGATGCGCTCCATGCTCGAGCGTGACGTGCCGGTGTACGTCGCGTGCCCCGGCCGGGTCTACCGCACCGACGAATTCGACGCGACCCATCTGCCGGTGTTCTCGCAGATCGAGGGGCTCGTCGTCGACAAGGGCATCACGATGGCGCATCTGCGGGGCACGCTCGACCATCTCGCGCGCGAGCTGTTCGGCGCCGACGCCAAGACGCGGCTGCGCGCCAACTACTTCCCCTTCACCGAGCCCTCCGCCGAGCTCGACCTCTGGCATCCGACGTTCAAGGGCGGGGCCCGCTGGATCGAGTGGGGCGGCTGCGGCATGGTCAACCCCAACGTGCTGCGGGCCGCCGGCATCGACCCGGAGGTCTACTCCGGCTTCGCTTTCGGGATGGGCATCGAGCGGACGCTGATGTTCCGCAGCGACGTGCAGGACATGCGCGACATGGCCGAGGGCGATGTGCGCTTCAGCGAGCAGTTCGGGATGGTGGTCTGATGCGGGTTCCGCTGTCATGGTTGCGCGAGTACGTCGACGTTCCCGCGGATGCCGCGCCCGAAGACGTGCTGGCATCGCTCGTCTCGGTCGGCTTCGAAGAAGAGGACGTGCACCGCTTCGAGCTGTCCGGTCCCATCGTCGTGGGCCGCGTGCTCGCGTTCGCCGAGGAGCCGCAGTCCAACGGCAAGACGATCCGCTGGTGCCAGGTCGATGTGGGGGAGGGTGAGCCCCGCGGCATCGTCTGCGGCGCCGACAACTTCCACGAGGGCGACAAGGTCGTCGTGACGCTCCCCGGCGCGGTGCTGCCGGGGCCCTTCCCGATCGCGTCCCGCAAGACCTACGGTCACGTCTCCGACGGCATGATCGCCTCGGCGAAGGAGCTCGGCCTCGGACAGGAGCAGGGCGGCATCCTGCGGCTGGCGGAGCTGGGTCTCGATCCGGAGCCGGGCGTCGACGCGATCGCGCTGCTCGGCCTCGACGACGTCGCGGTCGAGATCAACGTCACCCCCGACCGCGGCTACGCCCTCTCGATCCGCGGGGTCGCCCGGGAGTACTCGCACGCGACCGGCGCGGCCTTCCGCGACCCGGGCCTGCGCCCGTGGGACGAGGTCGAACCCGGCGACGGCTTCGCGCTCGCGGTCGAGGACCCCGCGCCGATCCGCGGACGGCCCGGGGCGAGCGACTTCGTCGTGCGCGTCGTGCGGGGGGTGGATGCCGGGGCCCCGACCCCGCCGTGGATGCTCGCACGGCTCGCCCTCGCCGGCATCCGCTCGCTCGGCGTGCTGATCGACATCACGAACTACGTCATGCTCGAGCTCGGCAACCCCATCCACGGCTACGACCTCGACAAGCTCACGGGCGGCATCACGGTGCGCCGCGCGCAGCCGGGCGAGACGCTCGAGACCCTGGACGGGCAGGTGCGCAGTCTGCACGCCGAGGATCTGCTGATCACGGATGCGTCCGGCCCCATCGGCCTGGCGGGCGTGATGGGCGGCGCGACGACCGAGATGGGCGCCGACACGACGGACGTCCTCGTCGAGGCCGCCGTCTTCGATCCCGTCTCGATCGCCCGCACGGCGCGTCGCCACAAGCTGCCCTCCGAGGCCTCGCGGCGGTTCGAGCGCGGCGTCGACCCGCTCGTGTCGGCGGTCGCCGCCCAGCGCGTGGTCGACCTGATGGTGCAGCTCGCCGGCGGCACGGTCGACCTGCTCGGGGGCGCCCTGCGCGCCGAGCACGCCGGCAGGGACATCGCGCTGGCGGCCGGGTTCGTGCCGGGTCTGATCGGCGTGGACTACACAGCCGCCGAGGTCGAGGACGCGCTGCGTCTGATCGGGTGCGAGGTGACCGAGACCTCCTCCGGATGGAGCGTCATCCCGCCCTCCTGGCGCCCGGATCTGACCGACATGTGGACGCTCGCCGAAGAGGTGGCGCGCATCACCGGCTACGACCGCATCCCGTCGGTGCTGCCGCTGCCGCCGTCGGGCCGCGGTCTGACTCCGGCGCAGCAGGCGCGCCGGCGCGTCGCGAACGCGCTGGCGGCGGCCGGGTACGTCGAGACCCCGTCGTTCCCCTTCACCACCGCCGAGGCGAACGACCTGCACGGGTCGGCGACGGGCGGGTCGCTGCCGAGCATCAAGCTCGCGAACCCGCTCGACGGGCAGGCGCCGTTCCTGCGCCGGTCGCTCGTGCCCGGTCTGCTGCAGACCGCGCACCGCAACCTCGCCCGCGGGCTGACCGACCTGGCGCTGTTCGAGGTCGGGACGACATTCGCGCCGGCGACGGGCGTCGCGTACGGCACCGACAGCGTCCCGCCGCTGGCGGTGCGACCGGATGCCGCGACGCTCGCGGCGCTCGACGCGTCGATCCCACCGCAGCCCCGGCACGTGGCGGTGCTGCTCGCCGGCAACATCGCTGCCAAGCATCCCGGCCGCGCGGCAGAGCCGGCGGGTCTCGGCGACGCGCTCGACGCCGCCCGGGTGATCGCTGCGGCCGCCGGCGTCGAGATCGACGTCGCGCAGAGCGAGCGCGCCGCCCTGCATCCCGGCCGCACCGGCGTGCTGCGAGTATCGGGGACGGAGGTCGGCTATATCGGCGAGCTGCTGCCCGCGGTGGCGGAGAACGCCGACCTGCCCGGCCGCGTCGTCGTCGCCGAGATCGACCTGGACCTGCTCGTCTCGCTGGCGGGGGAGCGGGTGGCCGCGGCATCCCTGTCGACCTATCCCGCCGCGACGCAGGACGTCTCGCTGGTGCTCGACGCGGGCGTCGCCGCGGCCGACGTGCGGGATGCCCTGGTCGAGGGTGCGGGCCCGCTGCTCGAGTCGGTGCGGCTGGTCGACGACTACCGCGGCCACGGGGTGCCCGAGGGCAGGCGCAGCCTCACCTTCGCGCTGCGCTTCCGTGCCCCCGACCGCACACTGACGGCCGCCGAAGCGTCGGAGGCGCGACTGGCCGGAGTTGCCGTGGCTGCCGAAAGGTTCGACGCGGTTCTGCGAGAGTAGACCCGACAGCAGACAGATGGGGACGTCGGGTGGGGACCCGGGAAAGGGAATCAGGCGCCGGTGTCCTCGTTTCTGTACCGCGTGGGCCGATTCTCGGCACGCCACCGCTGGGCCGTGCTCATCGTCTGGATCCTGCTCGCCGTCGGCGGCGGCAGCGCCGCCGGTGCGCTCGGCAACAACCTGCAGTCCTCCTTCGACATCCCGGGCACGCAGGCGCAGACGGCGCTGGACGCGCTCGAGCAGCGCTTTCCGCAGCTGAGCGGGGCGAGCGGACGGGTCGTCGTGGCGGCCCCCGATGGCGAGAGCATCGCCGACCACTCCGACGCGATCTCGACCGCCTGTGAGGCGCTTGCGACAGCGCCCGACGTCTCGGCGGTGACGTGCCCCTACCCCATGTCGGCGAGCGGCTCGACGCCGGCCGGCACGGGCACGCCGGCTCAGGTGTCCGACGACGGGCGCATGGTGTTCATCTCGGCGCAGCTCACGGTCGCCGCGGACGCGGTGCCCGCCTCCCTCGTGCACGCGGTGGACGAGGCGACCGCGCCGCTGACGGACGCGGGCCTGCAGGTGGCGGTCTCGGGGATCGCCTCGGCGGCATCCGGGGGCGTCGACTGGACCGAGGCGGTCGGGATGCTGGTGGCGTTCATCGTGCTGGCCGTGACCTTCGGGTCGCTGCTGGCGGCGGGGATGCCGCTCGTCACGGCCGCGATCGGCGTCGGCGTCGCGACCAGCTCGATCACGATCGTCGCGGCCTTCGCGCCGGTGCAGGCCACGGCGCCCGTGCTCGCCACGATGCTGGGGCTGGCCGTCGGGATCGACTACGCGCTGCTGATCACCTCCCGGCACCGCGACAATCTGCGGCAGGGGATGCCGCCGGCCGAGTCCGTCGCCGTCGCGATCGCGACGGCGGGCACGGCGGTCGTCTTCGCCGGAATGACAGTGATGATCGCCCTGCTCGGACTCGCCGTGGCGGGCATCCCGTTCCTGACGGTGATGGGGCTCGGGGCGGCGGCGGCCGTGCTCGCGGCGCTCGCGGTCGCCGTCACGCTGCTGCCCGCCATCCTCGCGCTGTTCGGGCATCGCCTTGCTCCTCGTGAACACCGGCCTCGTGAACACCGGCCTCGCGAACGCCGGGAGCGTGAACGCCGCGCCGGGCCGCGCCGGGCCGCGCCGGCGGCATCCGACCCCGCCGGCCGGGGACCGGCCTGGGTGCGCCTCGCGACGCGTGTGCCGCTGGCGACCGTCGGCGTGATCGTGGTCGCGCTGCTCGCCCTGGCCGCGCCGGCGGCGGGCATGCGACTGACGCTGCCGGATGCGGGGTACGACCCGGCCGGTTCACCGCAGCGCGTGGCGTACGACCTGCTCGACGAGGGGTTCGGCCCGGGGTTCAACGGCCCACTGCTGGTCACCGCAGACATCTCGCGCACGCTCGACATCGAGACCGCGCTCGACGCGCTCGATGACGCCTTCACCGACGTGTCGGGCGTCGCCTCTGTCTCGCAGGCCTTCCCCAACGAGGCCCTCGACCTGGCGGTGCTGACCATCACGCCGACGAGCGCCCCCGCCTCGGCCGAGACCGGCGACCTGGTGCAGAGGCTGCGCGGCATGGCATCCGGGTTCGACGCCGACAACGGCTTCACGTTCCAGGTGACCGGGCAGACCGCGCTGGCCATCGACATCTCCGCCCGCCTCGCCGCCGCCCTGGTGCCCTTCGCCCTCGTGGTGGTGGGGCTGTGCGTGCTGCTGCTGACCGTCATGTTCCGCTCCATCGCCGTGCCGCTGACGGCGACCTTCGGCTACCTGCTGACCGTCGGCGCGGCGCTCGGCGTCGCGACCGCGATCTTCGAGTGGGGCTGGGCAGCCGGCCTCCTCGGCGTCGGCAAGGTCGGACCGGTCATCAGCTTCATGCCGATCCTCGTGATGGCGGTGCTGTTCGGACTTGCGATGGACTACCACGTCTTCCTCGTCTCGCGCATGCGCGAGCGCTACGCGGCGTCGGGCGACGCGGCGGCATCGGTGCGAACGGGCTTCGCCGCGTCCGCCCGGGTCGTCACGGCGGCCGCGCTGATCATGTTCTCGGTGTTCTTCTCGTTCGTGCCCGGCGGCAGCGCCATCATCCAGCCGATCGCGCTCGCGCTGGCCGTCGGCGTGCTCATCGATGCCTTCGTCGTGCGCATGACCCTGGTGCCGGCTCTGATGGCCCTCCTCGGCGACCGGGCATGGTGGCTGCCGGGGTGGCTCGCCCGCGTGCTGCCCGACGCCGACATCGAGGGCGAGGCCGTGCAGCGGATGCTGGGCCAGCGCACCTGGCTCGCCGGGGACGGCGATCGCTCCACCGGCATCCACACCCGCGACGCGCGCATCGGCGGCTCGGCGCCGCTGACGCTGGCGCTGCCGCCGCGCGGCCTCCTCCTCGTGCGCGGCGCCGCGGCGGGCGAGGTGTGCGCGGGGCTCGCGGGACGCACCGGCGCGGTGGAGGGCGACGTCGCCGTCGACGGCCGGCTGCTCCCCTTCGAGCGCGCGACGCTCGCCGCGCGCACCGCGCACGTGGCGGCGACGGCGCCGCCGCCGGACGCCGAGACGGTGCTCGACGCCCTGCGGTCCCTGCTGCGGCTCGCCGGGGTAAGCCGTCGCGAGCGCGCGGCGCGCACGCGCGTGGCCGCCGAGGTCTTCGACCGGCTCACCGGCATCCTCGCCGAGGCGGCCCCGGACGGCCCCGCCGCCCTCATCGGTCCCCGCACGCCCACGGCGCGCCTCGCGGATGCGCCGCGGTGGCTGCTGAGCGTGGCCGCCGCGAGCGCGTCGGGGCTTCCGATCATCGTGCTCGACCTGCGCGGTCGCCCCGCCTCCCTCTGCGCCGGGGTGCTCGCGCAGCTCGACGATGGCGCGACGGTGGTACTCGCCGCCGATGAGTCGTTCGCGCCGGTGACCGATCGCGATGTGGTCGTGGTGCAGGCCCCGCTGCGTGCCGTCGCGCAGGGTGATGCCCCCACCGCGTCGACGCCCGAGGACGATCCCGTGCCCCACGCGCCGGAAGGGAGCCGCACATGACCCGCCTCTGGAGCCTCGTGCCCGCCACCCCCGGCCGCCGGTGGCGGGCCATGGCCGTGGTCGCGCTCGCGGTGCTCGCACCGCTTCTGATCCTGCTCGCGATGCTGCCGCACCGCAGCGCAGAGACGGTCCCGGCCGCGATCGTCAACCTCGATGTCCCGATCGAGGATGCCGGCGCGCCCGTCGCCGCCGGCAAGCTGCTGACCGAAAACCTGCTCACCGCCGACGACGGGCTCGCATGGACGCTCACCGACGCCGCCACGGCGGATGCGGGCCTGTCGTCGGGGGCGTTTCAGGCAGTCGTGACGGTCCCGGCGCATTTCTCCAAGGACGTCGCGACGATGGCGACGGACGATCCTGCCCGGGCACGCCTGCACGTGCAGACCAGCACCGCGCACGGCTATCTGAGCGCAGTGGTGGCCGACGCCCTCGCGACGGGCCTGCCGCACGGGGTCGCCGCCGACCTCACCTCGGGCTACGTATCGGGCACGCTCGGGGCTTTCGCGGATCTGCGCACGGGCATCGGTCAGGCCGCGACGGGCGCGCACGGGCTGACGGAGGGCATCGACGCGGCCGGGGAGGGCGCCGCGGCGCTCGAGACCGGAGCCGCCGAGCTCGGCACCGGCATCGGCGAGATCGCCCGTGTGCTCGAGGCGCTGCCCCAGGGCGCGCGCGATCTGGGCGCCCTCAGTGGCGCGGCGTCGGCCGACGCGGCCGAGCTCGCGGGCTCGCTGGGAGCCGAGGCCGTGCGCGCCGAGGAACTGGCCCTGGCCCAGGATCTGGGCGTGCTCGCCATCGACGAGCTCGAAGCCCTCATCGCCCTGGACCCCACGCTGCCCGCCGGTGAGCTGCTCGACGAGATCGACGCGCTCCGCGGCGGTGCGGCCGGTGTCGCCGCTCAGCTGCAGGAGCACACGGGCGTGCTGGCCGGCGATGCGCTCGACGCCGCCGCCCTCTCGGTGGGCGCGGACGTCGTGGCGGATGTCGCCGGCCCGGTCGCCGAGGGCCTCGGCGAGGTCGCCGCGGCCGAAGCCGCCGCGGCCGCGGGCGCCGGTGAGCTCGCGGCGGGCGCGGGCGAGCTGCAGGCCGGCCTCGGTGAACTGGCCGACGGCTCCGGCGAACTCGCCGACGGACTGGACACCGCGGCATCCGACATCCCCGGCTACACCGCCGACCAGCAGAAGAAGATCGCCGGGGTCGTCGCCGACCCGATCGGCGTCGACACCGCCGCCGCGGGCGGGCCGCCGACGGGGCGCGCCGCCGCGGTCGCCGCGCTGGCCCCGGTGGCCCTGTGGCTCGGTGCCCTCGCCGCCTCGCTCGTGATCGCCCCGTTCTCGCGTGCCGCGCTCGCCACCCCCGCGTCGGCACGCCGCATCGCGGGCGACGCCGCGGTCGTGGCGGTCGCCGTCGGCGTCGTGCAGGCGGTGCTGGTCTGGGTGGGCATCGCGATCCTCGGCGTGGCGCCCGATCGCGTGGCCGTGGCCTTCGGCCTCACCGTCATCATGGCGGTGTGCTTCGCACTGGTGCATCAGGCGCTCTGCGGGCTCTTCGGGCGGGGAGGGCTCGTGATATCGGTGATCGCCCTCGGGCTGCAGGTCGTGGCCGCCGGCACGATGGGAGCCGTCACCGCCGGATCGATCGCGGCGACGCCGCTCGGGCTGCTGCCGCTGAGCCTCGGGTTGCAGGGCACGCAGGCACTGCTCGGCGGATCGCTGCACGCGGTGCTGCAGGCCGCGATCGGCCTCACGCTGTGGGCCGCGCTCGCGGCGCTGGCCGCCGTCGTCGCGGTGGCACGCGCCCGGCACGCGGCGGCGGAGCCCGCGCCGGGCTGACGAGAGCCCGGCATCCGCCCTGCCGTGCCCGGAACCCCGCCCGCCCCGCCGCCGGCATCCGCCCGTGCTGTATCGAGGGTCGGCAATGCGCCGGAGGTCGGAACTGTGCGGCCGTTCGGCTCCGACGCCGGCCGCATCTCCGACTCCCGACCCACCCGACCCACCCGGCACCCGCCGACCGGCCCCGCTCCCGCCCCGCGCGGGGAAACCGGAGCGCCCCAGAGAATAGGGTGGAACCCATGACGTATCGCGTCGCCGTTTCCGGCGCCTCCGGCTATGCCGGGGGCGAGATCCTGCGCCTGCTCGCCGGCCACCCCGACGTGGAGATCGCCACCGTGACGGCGCATTCCACCGCCGGGCAGCCGCTCATCGAGCATCAGCCCCACCTGCGCTCCCTCGCGCACCTGACGCTGCAGGAGACGACCCCCGAGATCCTCGCCGGGCACGACGTCGTCTTCCTCGCGCTGCCGCACGGACAGTCCGGGCAGTACACCGAGGCGCTCGCGAGCACCCCGCTCGTCATCGACGCCGGCGCCGACCACCGGCTCGAGTCGGCGGCGGCGTGGGACGCGTTCTACGGCGGCGCCTTCCACGACCCGTGGAGGTACGGCGTGCCCGAGCTGCCGGTCGCGGGCGCGAAGCAGCGCGACCGGCTCGTCGGAGCGACGCGCATCGCCGCACCGGGCTGCAACGCCTCGAGCGTGAGCCTGAGTCTGGCCCCCGGCGTCGCGGCCGGGGTCATCGACGTGTCGGATGTCGTCGCCGTGCTGGCCGTGGGGCCGAGCGGGGCCGGCAAGAGCCTCAAGCCCAACCTGCTGGCCAGCGAGATCCTCGGCTCGGCCAACCCGTATGCCGTCGGCGGCACGCACCGGCACATCCCCGAGATCCGGCAGGCGCTCGCCGGAGCGGCGGGTCGCGAGGACCCGGGCGGCACCGACATCCGCGTGTCGTTCACGCCGGTTCTCGTGCCGATGGCGCGCGGCATCCTCGCCACGACGAGTGCGCCGATCGCGCCGGGCGTGTCGGATGCCGAGATCCGGGCGGCGTGGGAGGGCGCCTACGGCGGCGAGCGGTTCGTGCAGGTGCTGCCGGCCGGCAGCTTCCCCCGCACGGCCGACGTGCTCGGCGCCAACACCGCGCTGATGGGGCTCGCGATCGACCGGGCCGCGAACCGCGTCGTCGTGGTCACCGCCGTCGACAACCTCGTCAAGGGCACCGCGGGTGCGGCGATCCAGTCCATGAACATCGCCCTCGGCATCCCCGAGGGCACCGCCCTCACCATGAACGGAGTCGCCCCGTGACCGCCGCGCCGCTTTCCGGGCACGCCCCGCGGTCGATGTCCCACCTTTTCAGCCTTCCCGGGCTCGGTGGGCTGAAAAGGTGGGACATGCCCGGGCGGGAAACGCGGAACGGAGTCGCCTCATGAGCGTGACCGCACCCCGAGGCTTCGAGGCGGCGGGCGTCGCCGCGGGGCTCAAGTCGACGGGTCAGCCCGACGTCGCGGTCGTCGTCAACCGCGGGCCGAGCAAGGTCGCTGCGGCGGTGTTCACCAGCAACCGGGCCAAGGCCAACCCGATCCTGTGGTCGCAGCAGGCGGTCGCCGATGGCGTCGTCGAGGCGATCGTGCTCAACTCGGGCGGCGCCAACTGCTTCACGGGCTCGTTCGGCTTTCAGACGACGCATCAGACCGCCGAGCGCGCCGCCGAGCTGCTGGGCGTGAGCGCGGGCGACGTGCTCGTCTGCTCGACGGGGCTCATCGGCACCGGCGACGAGGTCTTCCGCGGCAAGGTGCTCGAGGGCACCCGCGATGCCATCGCCGCGCTGGATGCCGCCGGGGGCGACGCCGCGGCGCGGGCGATCATGACCACCGACTCGCGCCCCAAGCACGCCGTCGTGCGCGGCGACGGCTGGACGATCGGCGGCATGGCGAAGGGCGCCGGCATGCTCGCGCCGGGACTGGCCACGATGCTCGTCGTGATCACCACCGACGCGGCGCTCACGGCGGAGGAGGCCGACGCGCACCTGCGCGCCGCCACGCGCGTGAGCTTCGACCGCCTCGATTCCGACGGCTGCATGTCGACGAACGACCAGGTGACGCTGATGGCCAGCGGCGCATCGGACGTCGCTCCCGACCCCGAGGCGTTCCGGTCGGCGCTGACCGCTGTGTGCACCGACCTCGCGACCCAGCTGCAGGGCGACGCCGAGGGGGCCAGCCACGACATCACCATCGAGGTGGTGGATGCCGTCTCCGAAGACGACGCGGTCGCCGTGGGCCGCTCGGTGGCGCGCAACAACCTGTTCAAGGCCGCGATCTTCGGCCGCGACGCCAACTGGGGCCGCGTGCTCGCGGCGATCGGCACGACGGACGCCGCGTTCGACCCGT
Organism: Microbacterium sp. LRZ72; assembly: GCF_033792225.1. Taxonomy (NCBI): domain Bacteria; kingdom Bacillati; phylum Actinomycetota; class Actinomycetes; order Micrococcales; family Microbacteriaceae; genus Microbacterium; species Microbacterium sp. LRZ72. The sequence continues at coordinate 39,400 of NZ_JANGEX010000002.1, read as the reverse complement.
ACGACGTCGACGTGAGCATGAACGGCGTGCGGGTGTGCACGAAGGGCGGCCCCGACCGTCCGCGTGAAGAGGTCGATCTGGAACCGCGCGCCACGCACCTGCTCATCGACCTGCGCACGGGCGGCGGCGCCGTCGCGACGATCTGGACCAACGACCTGACGCACGACTACGTGCACGAGAACAGCGCCTACTCCTCATGACCGACATCCAGGACACCAGCCCCGAGGAGGCCGCGGCCAAGGCGGCCGTGCTCATCGAGTCGCTGCCATGGCTGCGGCGCTTCCGCGACCAGATCATCGTGATCAAGTACGGCGGCAACGCGATGGTGTCGGAGCAGCTGCAGCAGAGCTTCGCCGAAGACATCGCCTATCTGCGCTTCGTCGGCGTCAAGCCCGTCGTCGTGCACGGCGGCGGACCGCAGATCTCCACCATGCTCGACCGGCTGTCCATCCCGAGCGAGTTCAAGGGCGGGTACCGCGTCACCTCGACCGAGGCGATCGGCGTCGTGCGCATGGTGCTCACGGGCCAGATCAACCCGCAGCTCGTCGGCCGCATCAACGCGCACGGGCCGATCGCGAGCGGCCTGAGCGGCGAGGATGCGGGACTGTTCGGGGGGCGCCGCCGCGGCGTGATGATCGACGGCGAAGAGCACGACCTCGGCAACGTCGGCGACGTGGTGCACGTCGACCCGACCGCCGTCCACGACCATCTGGCCGCCGGCCGCATCCCGGTCGTCTCGTCGATCGCCCCCGACCTCGACCGGCCGGGGCAGAGCCTGAACGTCAACGCGGACGCCGCGGCATCCGCCCTCGCGACCGCCCTCGGAGCGGCGAAGCTGATCGTGCTCACCGACGTGCCGGGGCTGTATGCCGACTGGCCGAACCGCGACTCGCTCGTCTCGCATCTGACGGCGACGCAGCTGCGCGAGATGCTGCCGAGCCTGGAATCGGGCATGATCCCCAAGATGCAGGCGTGTCTGGATGCGGTCGAGGGCGGTGTCGAGACGGCGGCCATCATCGACGGCCGGGTGCCGCACTCGGTGCTTGTCGAGGTGTTCACGCACAAGGGAATCGGAACGGAAGTGGGAGCCGGATGAGCTGGCAGCAAGATGCGGGACGAGACCTGGTGCGCAGCTTCGGCGATCGCATGGCGATGTTCGTGCGCGGCGAGGGCGCGTACCTGTGGGATGACACCGGGCGGCGTCACCTGGACTTTCTCGCGGGCATCGCGGTCAACTCCCTCGGCCACGCGCATCCCGTGTTCGTCGAGGCGATCTCTCGCCAGGCTGCGACCCTCGCCCACGTGTCGAACTACTTCGCCACCCCGCCGCAGCTCGAACTCGCCGCCACCCTCAAGCGGCTGGCGGGCACCGGCGAGCGAGGGCGGGTGTACTACGGCAACTCGGGCGCCGAAGCCAACGAGGCGGCGTTCAAGCTCGCGCGGCTGCACGGTCGTGAGAGCGGCCGGCGGCGCGTGCTCACGCTCGACAACTCCTTCCACGGACGCACGATGGGAACCCTCGCCCTGACGGGAAAGCCCGCCATGCAGGAGCCGTTCTCGCCGATGGTGCCGGGCGTCGGTCACATCCCCGCGACGATCGAGGCGCTCGATGCGGCCCTCGACGACACCGTCGCGGCGCTCATGGTCGAGCCGATCCAGGGTGAGGCGGGTGTCGTCGAGCTGCCCGAGGGCTACCTGCGGGCCGCCCGCGAGCTCACCGCGGAGCGCGGTGCGCTGCTGATCGTCGACGAGATCCAGACGGGGGCGGGCCGCACGGGCGCCTGGTTCGGATTCGAGCACGCCGGCATCACGCCCGACGCGATCACCCTCGCCAAGGGCATGGGCGGCGGATTCCCGATCGGGGCGCTGGTGACCTACGGCGACGCGAGCGAGTTGTTCTTCCCCGGATCGCACGGCTCGACGTTCGGCGGCAATGCGCTCGGCACGGCCGTCGCGGGGGCCGTGCTCGGCGAGATCGAGCGCGCGGGGCTGGTCGACAACGCCACCGTGCGCGGGCAGCAGATCCGCGACGCCGTCGCCGCGATCGGCTCGCCGCTCGTGACCGGATGCCGCGGCCAGGGCCTGCTCATCGGCATCGCTCTCACGCATCCCGTCGCGGCGGCGGTGACGGCCGCGGCCCAGGAGCGCGGCCTGATCGTCAACGCCGCGAACGCGAGCACCGTGCGCGTCGCGCCGCCGCTGACGATCGGCGATGCCGAGATCGACGAGTTCGCCGAGCTGTTCGCCGCGTCGCTCGCCGCGGTGGCGGAGAGCTACCCCGTCAACGACGCGGCATCCGCCGCCGGATCGAAGGTGACCGCATGACCCGCCACTTCCTGCGCGATGACGACCTCACGCCCGCCGAGCAGGCCGAGGTGCTCGATCTTGCCGTCGAGGTCAAGAGAGACCGCTGGGCGCGCAAGCCCCTGGCGGGACCCCAGACCGTCGCGGTGGTCTTCGACAAGTCCTCCACACGCACCCGCGTGTCGTTCGCGGTCGGCATCGCCGATCTGGGCGGCACCCCGCTGGTGATCACCACGGCGAGCAGCCAGCTCGGCGGCAAGGAGACGCCCGCCGACACGGCGCGCGTGCTCGAGCGCCAGGTCGCGGCGATCGTGTGGCGCACCTATGCCCAGTCGGGGCTCGAGCAGATGGCCGAGGGCACCCGGGTCCCCGTCGTCAACGCACTCTCGGACGACTTCCACCCCTGCCAGCTGCTCGCCGACCTGCTCACCATCCGCGAGCACAAGGGCGAGGTGGCGGGCCTCACCCTCGCCTTCTTCGGCGACGGCACGTCGAACATGGGCCACTCCTACGTGCTCGGCGGCGTGACGGCGGGCATGCACGTGCGCGTCGCCTCGCCGGAGGCGTACGCCCCGCGGGCGGATGTCGTGGCCGACGCCGACCGCATCGCCGAGACCACCGGGGGCTCGGTGACGCTGTACACCGACCCGATCGAGGCGGCGGCGGGCGCCGACGTCATCGTCACCGACACCTGGGTGTCGATGGGCAAGGAGGAGGAGAAGCTCGCGCGGCTGCGCGACCTCGGCGCGTACAAGGTGACGCAGCAGACGATGTCGCTCGCGAAGCCCGACGCGATCTTCATCCACTGCCTGCCCGCCGACCGCGGCTACGAGGTCGACGCCGACGTGATCGACGGGCCGCAGTCCGTGGTCTGGGACGAGGCGGAGAACCGCCTGCACGCGCAGAAGGCCCTCCTGGTGTGGCTGCTCGAGAAGAGCTGACCGACCGGCTCGCCCGCAGGTGGCGACGCCTGAACGGCCCGTCGCGCCACGCGGGCATCGACCTCGCGCGCGGGCTCGCCGTGGTCGGGATGCTGGCCGCGCACCTGCTGACCACCACGGACCTGGTCTGGAGCGATCCGGCCACCTGGTCGGGGGTGGTCGACGGGCGCTCCTCGATCCTCTTCGCCACGCTCGCGGGCATCTCGATCGGTCTGGTGACGGGCGGCCGCACGCCGGTGCGCGGGCCGGCCCTCGCGCGGGCGGCGACCACGCTGGCGCTGCGGGCCCTGATCATCTGGGTTCTCGGCGTGCTGCTGATGGCGACGGGGGTGCCGGTCTACGTCATCCTGCCCGCCTACGCCATCCTGTTCCTGCTCGTGCTGCCGCTGCTGACGCTCGGCCCCGCGGTGCTGTTCGGCATCGCCGCGCTCATCGGCGTGATCGGGCCCGTGGTGTATGCGCTCATCATGATGCTTCCGATCTGGGACGTCCCCGGCGTCGAGGACGTCAGCCTGCTGCTCGGCTGGCACTACCCGTTCGTGGTCTGGGCGGCGTTCGTCGTCGCCGGGCTCGCCCTCGGCCGTCTCGAGCTGCGCAGCGCGAGCGTGCAGGCCGCGATGCTGCTCATCGGCGGGGGTCTCGCCCTGCTCTCGTACGGGCTCGCGCCGGCGGAGGGCGGGCGGATGCCGGGGCTGCCGGCATCCGCGTCGCTGCTCGAGACGGTGTGGAGCGCCGATCCGCACTCGAGCGGGATGCTGGAGGTCTTCGGCTCGGGCGGCTTCGCGATCGCGGTGACCGGCGCGTGCCTGCTGCTGTGTCGCCCATGGTGGTCGAGGGCAGCGCGGCCGGGGGCGTGGCTCGGTCCGGTGGGGTGGGCGGCCCTCCCGGTCCGCGCGGTCGGCTCGATGCCGCTGACGGCCTATACCGCGCAGATCGTCGGCTGGGCGATCGCGGCGGCGCTGCTGCTGGGCGACACGAGCGACCTGACCGGCTTCCGCGCGCTGGATCCGTTCGGCGCGTTCGTGTTCTGGACGGCGCTCGGCTGCACGGCGTGGGCCCTCCTGTTCGGGCGGGGGCCCCTCGAGTGGGTCACGGCCCGGCTGTCGGGCCGGGCTTCTCGTCGCAGCGCACCCGAGGCCCGCGGATAGGCTGGGGGAGTGAGCACCGAGAAGTCCGAAGGAACGAACGAGGGCGCCCTCTGGGGTGCTCGTTTCGCGAGCGGCCCCGCCCCCGAGCTGGCGGAGCTGAGCCGCTCGACGCACTTCGACTGGGTGCTCGCCCCCTACGACATCGCGGGCTCGCGTGCCCACGCCGAGGCGCTCGCCGCCGCGGGCTACCTCGAGCCTGCCGAACTGACGGGCATGCACGGGGCGCTCGATGCGCTCGCCGCCGACGTCGCATCGGGCGCGTTCCGCGCGGCGCCGGGCGATGAGGACGTGCACGGCGCGCTGGAGCGCGGACTGATCGAACGGGCCGGACCGGAGCTCGGCGGCCGGCTGCGCGCCGGTCGCAGCCGCAACGACCAGATCGCCACGCTCGTGCGCCTCTACCTGCTCGATCACGCCACGGTCATCGCCCGCGACATCGTGCGGGTCATCGATGCGCTCGTGGCGCAGGCGGAAGCGGCGGGCGAGGCGATCATGCCCGGGCGCACCCACCTGCAGCACGCGCAGCCCATCCTCCTCGCGCACCATCTGCAGGCCCACGCCTGGCCGCTCGTGCGCGACCTGGAGCGCCTGCGCGACTGGCGCGAACGCGCGCGTGTCTCTCCCTACGGCGGCGGTGCGCTCGCCGGCTCGAGCCTCGGACTGGACCCGGCCCTCGTGGCCGAGCGGCTGGGCCTGTCGCGCCCGTCCGAGAACTCGCTCGATGGCACCTCGGCGCGCGACGTGGTGGCGGAGCTGTCGTTCATCCTGGCGATGATCGGGGTCGACGTCTCGCGGCTGGCCGAAGAGATCATCCTGTGGAACACGCGGGAGTTCGGCTTCGTCACGCTCGATGACGCCTACTCCACCGGCTCGAGCATCATGCCGCAGAAGAAGAACCCCGACATCGCCGAGCTGGCGCGGGGCAAGTCGGGACGCCTCATCGGCAACCTCACCGGCCTGCTGTCGACCCTCAAGGCGCTGCCGCTGGCCTACAACCGCGATCTGCAAGAAGACAAAGAGCCGGTCTTCGACTCGGTCGCCACGCTCGAGGTGCTGCTTCCCGCCTTCGCCGGCATGATCGCGACGGTGACGTTCCACACCGACCGCATGGCCGAGCTGGCGCCGCAGGGCTTCTCGCTGGCGACGGATGTCGCGGACTGGCTGGTGCGCCGGCGGGTGCCGTTCCGCGAGGCCCACGAGGTCTCGGGGGCGCTCGTCCGGGCGTGCGAGCAGCGCGGCCTGGAGCTGCACGAGGTCACCGACGAGATGCTCGCCCAGGTGTCGCCCCGGCTGACGCCGGAGGTGCGCGAGGTGCTGACGATCGAGGGATCGGTCGCCAGCCGCACGGGAGAGGGCGGCACGGCGCCGGAGCGGGTGGCGCAGCAGCGCACAGAGCTGATCGCCCGCGCGCAGAACGCCGGTCACGCTCTCGGCCTCTAGGCCTTCGGCCTCGAGGGCTTATATTCCGTAAAGATAAGCCCTAGGCTTATGGCATGGCGATATCAGTCATCGCGGACATCATCGGGTCGCGCGCCCTGCCGGACCGCGGGGCCGCGCAGCGCACCCTCGAAGACGTGATCGCCCGCGTCGACCACGACCTGCCGCTGGCGCGCGAGGCGCTGCGCCCGACCGTCGGTGACGAGCTGCAGGGCGTCTATGCGCGGCTCGACGATGCCCTCGCCGCGCTGCTGCTGCTGCGCCTGGCGCTGCCCGACGGGCTGGAGTGCCGCTTCGGCGTCGGCGTCGGCAGCATCCGCACCGTGCCGTCGGAGGGGGGCGCCATCCCCGACGGGCCCGGCTGGTGGGCGGCCCGCGAGGCGGTCGAGCTCGTGCACGCCAAGCAGCAGCGACAGGCGCCCGCCGCCCGCACCTGGGTGGTCGCCGCCGCCGATGAGGACGCGGCGACCCACGCGCGGGTGCCGCTGGCCAACGCCTACCTGCTGGCGCGGGACCACCTCGTCGGCGCCATGACCGAACGCACCCGTCGTCTGGTCTACGGACGATGCCTCGGGCGCACCCAGCGGGAGCTGGCGGATGCCGAGGGCATCACCCAGTCGGCCGTCTCGCAGGCGCTCGCCGCCGCCGGGGCCGCCGCCATCGTCGAAGGCTACGACGCGATCCTCGCGGAGGTGCCCGCATGATCCTCGCCGGTCTGGTGCTGCTCGCGGTCGGCGCGCTCGATCTGCTCCGCCAGCTGCCGCTGCCCTGGGCGCGCGCCGTCGCGATCAGCACGGCGGGTGTCGCCCTCTGCGTCGTCGGCGGCCTCGCGGATGCGCTGCCGCCCGCGCTCGTCGCAGTCGTGCTCGCGGCGGGGTGGATGTGGCTGATGCCCCGCGGGGCTCCCGCTCGTGCGGGAGTGTGGCCGGCGCTCGCCGTCTTCTTCGTCGCGGGGGTCGCCGTCGCCGCGATCCCCGCGCGCGCCGCAGCCGGCCTGATCGGCGACGTGTGGTCGCTGGCCTCGCCCGTGGGCGAGGTGTCGTTCGATCAGGCCGTCCTCGTGGCGGGCGGCGTGGTCTTTCTGACCGAGTCCGCGAACGTCGTCGTGCGGGCCGCGCTCGGCGCCGATGAGGTCTCGCCCCGACGCATCGCCCCCGCGCGCCGCTCCTCCGCGCAGGGCGTCGGCGACCGTCCGTCCGACGCCCCTCCCGCCGAGGGCCGCGCCGCGGGTGACGCGCCCGACCCGAGCGATGAGGTCTCCGCGCAGGAGGCCTCCGTGCAAGACGAGTCCGACGCGGTGGTGGTGCCGCTGGGACGTCCGCCGGCTCTCAAGGGCGGGCGGCTGATCGGCCCGCTCGAGCGGATCCTGGTGCTCGCGCTCACCCTCGCGGCCGCCTACGCGCTGCTCGCCGCCGCGCTCGCGGCGAAGGGCATCGTGCGCTTTCCCGAGATCAGCCGCGACGACGGCGGCGATCGCGCCGAGTACTTCCTCGTCGGCAGCCTCGTGAGCTGGGTGCTCGCGCTGGGCGTCGCGGTGCTGGTGTGGTGGACCTTCGCGGTCGGGTCCTGACGTGACCCGCACGGGATCACCCGGAGAGGTCTTCCGCGCCTTCCTGCGGCTCGGGCTCACATCGTTCGGCGGCCCGATCGCACATCTGGGGTACTTCCGCGACGAGCTGGTGACCCGACGCCGCTGGCTCGGCGACCGGGAGTACGGCGATCTGGTCGCACTGGCCCAGTTCCTGCCCGGGCCCGCCTCGAGCCAGGTCGGCTTCGCGCTGGGGCTGCTCCGCGCCGGCCCGCTGGGCGCGCTCGCCGCGTGGGCGGCGTTCACGCTGCCGTCCGCGATCCTGCTCGTCGCCTTCGCCTACGGCGCCTCGCTCTTCGACAACACGATCGGCGCCGGGATGCTGGCGGGCCTCAAGATCGTCGCGGTCGCGATCGTCGCGCAGGCGGTCTGGGGCATGGCGCGCACGCTCACCCCCGACGCGCGGCGCGCGTCCATCGCGGTGGGTGCCGCGGTGATCGCCCTCGTCCTGGCGGGCTCGGTCGGCCAGGTCGCGGCGATCGCCGTCGGCGCGGTGGCGGGACTGGCGCTCTGTCGCACCGCGGACCAGCCGGACCGGGTCGACCTGGCATTCCCCGTCTCCAAGCGCGCCGGGGTGGTCGCCCTCGCCGTCTTCGCCGTGCTGCTGATCGGGCTGCCCATCGCCGCGGCGGCCACGGGGATCGCCGCACTCGATGTCGCCGACGCGTTCTACCGCGCCGGGGCGCTCGTGTTCGGGGGCGGCCACGTCGTCCTTCCCCTGCTGGATGCCGAGGTCGTGACAGGCGGGTGGATCACGCCCGAGCAGTTCCTCGCCGGCTACGGCGCGGCGCAGGCGGTGCCCGGGCCGCTGTTCACGTTCGCGGCGTATCTCGGCGCGCTCCTCGCACCGGGCGCCGCGGGGCTGGCGACCGCCGCTATCGCGCTCGTCGCGATCTTCGTCCCCGGCCTTCTCATCCTCATCGGCGTGCTGCCGTTCTGGAACGCGGTGCGCACCCGCCCGGCCGCGCAGGCGCTGATGCGGGGCGCGAACGCGGCGGTCGTCGGCATCCTGGCTGCCGCGCTCTACGACCCCGTGTTCGTCACCGCCGTCGTCGATGCGCCGTCGTTCGCGCTCGCGCTGGTGTGCTTCGTGCTGCTGGTGGCGTGGCGGGTGCCGCCCTGGGTGGTCGTGATCGTGGGGGCGGCCGGCGGCATCCTGCTCACCCTCCTCTGAGCACCGCCGGAGCGCTGATAACCTCGACGTCGTGCCTGCCGACCCCGCCGAACCCGAGCTGCGCGCCCTGGCGCCGGCCAACGACCCCACCTTCGACACCATCTGGGACGAGCTGGTGTGGCGCGGGCTCGTGCACGTGTCGACGGATGCAGATGCCCTCCGCACTCTGCTCGGGGGCGACCCGATCGTGTACTACTGCGGATTCGACCCGACGGCACCGAGCCTGCACCTCGGCAACCTCGTCCAGCTGCTCGTCATGCGTCGTCTGCAGCTGGCCGGCCACCGCCCGCTGGGGCTCGTCGGCGGCTCGACGGGCCTGATCGGCGATCCGCGTCCCTCGTCGGAGCGCACCCTGAACCCGCGCGAGACCGTCGAGGAGTGGGTGGCGCAGCTGCGGGCGCAGATCGAGCGCTTCCTCGATTTCGGCGGCTCCAATCCGGCCCGCATGGTGAACAACCTCGACTGGACGGCGCCACTGTCGGCGATCGACTTCCTCCGCGAGATCGGAAAGCACTACCGCGTCGGGGCGATGCTCAAGAAGGAGGCGGTCGCCGCGCGCCTGGCCTCGGATGCCGGCATCAGCTACACCGAGTTCAGCTACCAGATCCTGCAGGGCATGGACTACCTCGAGCTCTACCGCTCGTACGGGTGCGTGCTGCAGACCGGGGGCAGCGATCAGTGGGGCAACCTCACGAGCGGCACCGACCTGATCCACCGGGTCGAGGGCGCGTCGGTGCACGCCATCGGCACGCCGCTGATCACCAACAGCGACGGCTCCAAGTTCGGCAAGAGCGAGGGCAACGCCATCTGGCTGGATGCCGCGATGTGCAGCCCGTACCGGCTCTACCAGTTCTGGTTGAACACGGGCGACGCCGACGTGATCGACCGGCTCAAGGTGTTCACGTTCCTCTCCCGAGACGAGATCGAGCAGTACGCCCGCCTGGTCGCCGAGGAGCCGTTCCGACGTGCGGCCCAGAAGCGGCTGGCGCACGAGGTCACGGCCCTCGTGCATGGAACGGATGCCGCCGCCGCCGTGATCGCGGCATCCGAGGCACTGTTCGGTCAGGGCGACCTGCGCGCACTCGACGCCGACGTGCTCGCCCAGGCGCTGCGCGAGCTTCCGCACGCCGTCGTGGCCTCCGGCACACCGGTCGTGCACGCCCTCGTCGAGATCGGCCTCGTGGCCAGCGCCTCCGAGGCGCGCCGGGCGATCGCGCAGGGCGGGGTCTCGGTCGACGGGGCGCGCGTGCACGACGACACGGCCGTCGTCACCGGATCGCTGCCCGGCGCGGTGTCGGTGCTGCGGCGGGGCAAGAAGACCCTCGGCGGCGCGTTCACGCAGGCGTAGCGGCGCGCCGTGCCGTTCACGCCGAGTCACGCCGTCGTCGCGCTGCCGTTCGTGCGCACGCCGCTCGTGCCTGCGGCCGTGGCCGTGGGCGCGATGGCGCCCGATCTGCCGCTGTTCGTGCGGGGGACCGGGCTCTCGTACGCGCTCACCCACGACCTGCGGTGGTTGCCGGTGACCGTGGTCGTCGCGCTGGGGCTGCTGGTGCTGTGGCGTGCGGTGCTGCGACCGGCCGCCCGCGAGCTCGCCCCGCGGTGGATGTCGGCCCGCCTGCCCGCGGAGTGGGATGCCGGCGCGCGGCAGGGGGTGCGCGAGACCTTCGCCGGCGGTCGGGGGCGCATCGCCGCGCTCGCCGTGTCGGTGTTGATCGGCGTGGTCTCGCACGTGGTGTGGGATCTGTTCACCCACGAGGGCCGCGCGGGCGTGCGGCTTCTTCCTGCGCTCGCGCTCGAGTGGGGCGGCCAGCCGCTCTACGGCTGGCTGCAGGATGCCTCTTCGCTGCTGGGGCTCGCGATCCTCGCCGTCTTCGGGGCGCTCTGGCTCGGTCGTCGCCGCGAAGGCGACGTCGTGCGGCTGATGCCCGACGCCGTGCGATGGGCGTGGTGGCTGTCGCTGCCGGCCGTGCTCGTGGTCGCGCTCATCGGCGGGTACCTCGCCGCAGGGCCCTTTCACGCCGGCTTCGGGCCCGCGCACCTGGCGTACCTGGTGCTGCCACCGGCGTGCGCACTGTGGGCGGCGTTCAGCATCGTGCTCGCGCTCGCCGTGCAGCTGCGCCGCACGCGAGGCTGACGCTCACCACCACGCGGCATCGTCGTCGCCCCAGGGGCGCGGCGCGTCGAACCGCGTGGGCCCGCCGTCGTACCGGGGAGCGGGGGCGACGGTCGTGAGGGTCCGGCCCGCCACGTCGAAGTGCTGCAGGTGGGACGCGTGATCGGATACCGTCACCGCCGGCGGCGGTTCCGCGCGGCGCGGCATTCCGAGCAGCTCGGCCGCGACCCGACGCAGCGAGGTGCGCACCAGGCGGGTGCCGCCGTGCTCGTCCCGCTCGGCGAGCGCGTCGATGACCGCCGCCGCGAGCAGGTATCCGGCGCTGTGATCCAGAGCCTGCGCAGGCAGGGCCCCCGGCCTGCCGCCGCCCGGGGATTCGATCAGGGCGATCCCGCTGGCGGCCTGCACGATGCTGTCGAAGCCCCGCCGGCTGCGATCACGTTCGTCGAAGCCCCAGGCCGACAGCTGCGCGATCACCAGGCCGGGATGTTCGTCGGCCAGGGTCTGCGGGTCGAGCGCCCATCGCTCCGCGCTCGCCGGGCGGTAGCCGTAGACCACCGCGTCCGCCTCGTGCAGCAGCCCGGCCAGCACGCGCGCGCCGCGACGCGAGGCCAGATCCAGCAACGCCGAACGCTTGCCGTGCCCGGTGTCGAGGTGCTGCCAGCGCGCCTCGAGACGGGAGGGGGAGTCGATGCGCAGCACGTCGGCGCCGGCCAGCGCCAGCGTGCGGGTCGCGACCGGCCCGGCGATCACGCGGGTCAGATCGAGCACCCGCATCCCGGCGAGCGGGGCGGCGCGGGTGGGTGAGAGCACGCGCCGCGGTCGAGTGGCCCCGCGTGCCACCACCTGCACGAGGGGCTCGCGCCGCAGCCGCGCGTCGAGATCGGGCCGTTCGGGGGCCACCGCTACGGCCACGCCGCCGCTCGCGACGATCCGGCCGGCGGCCCCCTCGCTCGAGGTCGACACGAGTGCATGCGCGAGCTCGTCGGCACCGGCCTCAGGGGACAGGGCGAGCGCTCGCCGCAGCGCGGCGGCATGGTGGGGATAGTTCGCGTGGGTGCGCAGCCACCCGTCAGCTGTCGGGAAGAACCCCGACAGCGCCGCCCAGATGTCCGGAGCCGCCCCGTCGATCCGCAGACTGCGCTCACTCGTGTAGGCCAGGGCCACGCGTTGGGGGTCGACCAGGACGGCCGGGCGCTCGCCCGACGCCGAGGCGACCCGTGCCATCGCGGCCGCGGCCGCGGTCACCGACTCCTCGGCCAGTCGCGCCACGGCGGTGCGAGCGGGCAGGAGCGCATCGGCGCGCGGGGGCTCATCCCCGTGGGGCTGGGGTCGACGATCCATGGCGAGATCGTACGACGCACTCGACGCGGGAGGGCGGGCGGTGAGGAGCGCGACGGAGAGCCGTCGCTCGCGTGATTCCGGGCGACACGCCCGGCGCGCAGCCATGATTTGCCCGAACGGAAACCTCCGCGTAACTTATTACTTGTTCGCCCCACAGGGAAGCGGAGAGGCCGAAAGCCTCACCCCCCTCAAGCGGAGAACCACCCCCATCTGAACACCCTCTCTTGAGGGCGATGACCTCTGGGTCTAGGATGGGGTTCCTGCTCGCTCGAGCATCCTCATTTCAGGACGCGCGGATCTGATCCGCTCGAATCGCCGATTTGACAAGCTGAGCGAAACGGATAAGATAGAGAAGTTGCCCTGCGGAGCAGCCGAGAGGCGAAAAGCAGGAGCATCCGATCCTTGAGAACTCAACAGCGTGCACTTGTCAAATGCCAAAAAACCTCGCGGTCAGATTCGTCTGACCGATGAGATTCTTTTGAGATTAAACGGAATGTCAGTAATGACATCCGATCGTCAGATCAAACTCGCTCGGCCCGACCTATTCCGGTCTGGTCGCAGCAGAATTCTTTCACGGAGAGTTTGATCCTGGCTCAGGATGAACGCTGGCGGCGTGCTTAACACATGCAAGTCGAACGGTGAAGGCGGAGCTTGCTCTGCTGGATCAGTGGCGAACGGGTGAGTAACACGTGAGCAACCTGCCCCGGACTCTGGGATAACAGCTGGAAACAGCTGCTAATACTGGATACGAGCTGCGAAGGCATCTTCAGCAGCTGGAAAGAATTTCGGTCCGGGATGGGCTCGCGGCCTATCAGCTAGTTGGTGAGGTAATGGCTCACCAAGGCGTCGACGGGTAGCCGGCCTGAGAGGGTGACCGGCCACACTGGGACTGAGACACGGCCCAGACTCCTACGGGAGGCAGCAGTGGGGAATATTGCACAATGGGCGCAAGCCTGATGCAGCAACGCCGCGTGAGGGACGACGGCCTTCGGGTTGTAAACCTCTTTTAGCAGGGAAGAAGCGAAAGTGACGGTACCTGCAGAAAAAGCGCCGGCTAACTACGTGCCAGCAGCCGCGGTAATACGTAGGGCGCAAGCGTTATCCGGAATTATTGGGCGTAAAGAGCTCGTAGGCGGTCTGTCGCGTCTGCTGTGAAATCCCGAGGCTCAACCTCGGGCCTGCAGTGGGTACGGGCAGACTAGAGTGCGGTAGGGGAGATTGGAATTCCTGGTGTAGCGGTGGAATGCGCAGATATCAGGAGGAACACCGATGGCGAAGGCAGATCTCTGGGCCGTAACTGACGCTGAGGAGCGAAAGGGTGGGGAGCAAACAGGCTTAGATACCCTGGTAGTCCACCCCGTAAACGTTGGGAACTAGTTGTGGGGGCCATTCCACGGTCTCCGTGACGCAGCTAACGCATTAAGTTCCCCGCCTGGGGAGTACGGCCGCAAGGCTAAAACTCAAAGGAATTGACGGGGACCCGCACAAGCGGCGGAGCATGCGGATTAATTCGATGCAACGCGAAGAACCTTACCAAGGCTTGACATATACGAGAACGGGCCAGAAATGGTCAACTCTTTGGACACTCGTAAACAGGTGGTGCATGGTTGTCGTCAGCTCGTGTCGTGAGATGTTGGGTTAAGTCCCGCAACGAGCGCAACCCTCGTTCTATGTTGCCAGCACGTAATGGTGGGAACTCATGGGATACTGCCGGGGTCAACTCGGAGGAAGGTGGGGATGACGTCAAATCATCATGCCCCTTATGTCTTGGGCTTCACGCATGCTACAATGGCCGGTACAATGGGCTGCAATACCGCGAGGTGGAGCGAATCCCAAAAAGCCGGTCCCAGTTCGGATTGAGGTCTGCAACTCGACCTCATGAAGTCGGAGTCGCTAGTAATCGCAGATCAGCAACGCTGCGGTGAATACGTTCCCGGGTCTTGTACACACCGCCCGTCAAGTCATGAAAGTCGGTAACACCTGAAGCCGGTGGCCCAACCCTTGTGGAGGGAGCTGTCGAAGGTGGGATCGGTAATTAGGACTAAGTCGTAACAAGGTAGCCGTACCGGAAGGTGCGGCTGGATCACCTCCTTTCTAAGGAGCATCTGGAACTCTCCGGAGTTCCCAGAGCCCGCTCGGGGCGCACGTCCTCGAGGGGTCAGCTCATGGGTGGAACATTAGACAAGGTGCCGATCGGAGAAATTCGAACTCAGTACGCTGCTTGCAGCTGGAACCGTTCGGGTCGATCTGATCAGCACATGCACGCTGTTGGGTCCTGAGGGACCGGGTGCCGCGAAAGCGGCAGCTGAACCTCAGGGCCTTTTTTGGCTGCCGGTGTCGGCAAGCGAAGAAGGCACCGCCCGTACTTTGAGAACTACACAGTGGACGCGAGCATCTTAGAGACGATCTTTATGATCGTTTCACAAAGATGATCTTTTTAGATCATTAGTCAATTTCAATTCCGGACTTCGGTCCGGGACGATTCTGACCAAACTCATGTGATTTCAAGTCTTTAAGAGCAAACGGTGGATGCCTTGGCATCTGGAGCCGAAGAAGGACGTAGCAATCTGCGATAAGCCTCGGGGAGTTGATAAGCGAACTTTGATCCGAGGATTTCCGAATGGGGAAACCCCGCTGGGCGGCTTGCCGACCCAGTGACTCCCGCCTGAATATATAGGGCGGGTAGAGGGAACGTGGGGAAGTGAAACATCTCAGTACCCACAGGAAGAGAAAGCAAAAGCGATTCCGTAAGTAGTGGCGAGCGAACGCGGAAGAGGCTAAACCGAGCGTGTGTGATAGCCGGCAGGCGTTGCACGTTCGGGGTTGCGGGACTTTTCATGTTTCTCTGCCGAGAAGCGAGCGTGATGTGAAGATATAGACGAATGGCATTGAAAGGCCAGCCACAGCGGGTGCCAGCCCCGTAGTTGAAATGTCTCTCACAGCGCGAGAAGTATCCCAAGTAGCACGGGGCCCGAGAAATCCCGTGTGAATCTGTCAGGACCACCTGATAAGCCTAAATACTCCCAGATGACCGATAGCGGACAAGTACCGTGAGGGAAAGGTGAAAAGTACCCCGGGAGGGGAGTGAAATAGTACCTGAAACCGTTTGCTTACAAACCGTTGGAGCAGCCCTGGTAGCTGTGACAGCGTGCCTTTTGAAGAATGAGCCTGCGAGTTAGCGATATGTGGCGAGGTTAACCCGAGTGGGGTAGCCGTAGCGAAAGCGAGTCTGAATAGGGCGATTCAGTCGCATGTCCTAGACCCGAAGCGAAGTGATCTATCCATGGCCAGGTTGAAGCGACGGTAAGACGTCGTGGAGGACCGAACCCACTTAGGTTGAAAACTGAGGGGATGAGCTGTGGATAGGGGTGAAAGGCCAATCAAACTTCGTGATAGCTGGTTCTCTCCGAAATGCATTTAGGTGCAGCGTTGCGTGTTTCTTGCCGGAGGTAGAGCTACTGGATGGCCGATGGGGCCCAAAAGCTTACTGACGTCAGCCAAACTCCGAATGCCGGTAAGTGAGAGCGCAGCAGTGAGACTGTGGGGGATAAGCTTCATAGTCGAGAGGGAAACAACCCAGACCACCAACTAAGGTCCCTAAGCGCGTGCTAAGTGGAAAAGGATGTGGAGTTGCTCTGACAACCAGGAGGTTGGCTTAGAAGCAGCCACCCTTGAAAGAGTGCGTAATAGCTCACTGGTCAAGTGATTCCGCGCCGACAATTTAACGGGGCTCAAGCACGTCACCGAAGTTGTGGCATTGACATTATTGGTAGGCCTTCGTGGTCCAGCCGTGTTGATGGGTAGGAGAGCGTCGTGTGGCGAGTGAAGCGGCGGTGTGAACCAGCCGTGGACGCTACACGAGTGAGAATGCAGGCATGAGTAGCGAAAGACGTGTGAGAAACACGTCCTCCGAAAGACCAAGGGTTCCAGGGTCAAGCTAATCTTCCCTGGGTAAGTCGGGACCTAAGGCGAGGCCGACAGGCGTAGTCGATGGACAACGGGTTGATATTCCCGTACCCGCGAAGAACCGCCCAAGCTAATCCAGTGGTGCTAAGAGTCCTAGCTCGGAATGATCCGATCCCTTCGGGGTGACGACGTCCGTGTGAACGCTCGACCCCATGCTGGTGCGGCTAGCGTATTAACAGGTGTGACGCAGGAAGGTAGCCGGTCCTGGGCGATGGTAGTCCCAGGCCAAGTGCGTAGGCCGAGAGGTAGGCAAATCCGCCTCTCATGTGGCTGAGACACGAAGGGGAGCCGTAACAGGCAAGATCCGGTGATCCTATGCTGCCAAGAAAAGCATCGACGCGAGGTTCTAGTGGCCCGTACCCCAAACCGACTCAGGTGGTCAGGTAGAGAATACCAAGGAGATCGAGAGAATCGTGGTTAAGGAACTCGGCAAAATGCCCCCGTAACTTCGGGAGAAGGGGGGCCTTCGGCGTATTAGGACTTGCTCCGAAAGCGTTTGGAGGCCGCAGAGACTAGTGGGTAGCGACTGTTTACTAAAAACACAGGTCCGTGCCAAGTCGCAAGACGATGTATACGGACTGACGCCTGCCCGGTGCTGGAAGGTTAAGAGGACCGGTTAGCCGCAAGGCGAAGCTGAGAATTTAAGCCCCAGTAAACGGCGGTGGTAACTATAACCATCCTAAGGTAGCGAAATTCCTTGTCGGGTAAGTTCCGACCTGCACGAATGGCGTAACGACTTCCCAACTGTCTCAACCGCGAACTCGGCGAAATTGCATTACGAGTAAAGATGCTCGTTACGCGCAGCAGGACGGAAAGACCCCGTGACCTTTACTACAGCTTGGTATTGGTGTTCGGTGTGGCTTGTGTAGGATAGGTGGGAGACTTTGAAGCGGGAACGCCAGTTCACGTGGAGTCAATGTTGAAATACCACTCTGGTCACTCTGGATATCTAACTTCGAACCGTGATCCGGTTCAGGGACAGTGCCTGGTGGGTAGTTTAACTGGGGCGGTTGCCTCCCAAAGAGTAACGGAGGCGCCCAAAGGTTCCCTCAACCTGGTTGGCAATCAGGTGGCGAGTGTAAGTGCACAAGGGAGCTTGACTGTGAGACTGACAGGTCGAGCAGGGACGAAAGTCGGGACTAGTGATCCGGCAGTGGCTTGTGGAAGCGCTGTCGCTCAACGGATAAAAGGTACCTCGGGGATAACAGGCTGATCTTGCCCAAGAGTCCATATCGACGGCATGGTTTGGCACCTCGATGTCGGCTCGTCGCATCCTGGGGCTGGAGTAGGTCCCAAGGGTTGGGCTGTTCGCCCATTAAAGCGGTACGCGAGCTGGGTTTAGAACGTCGTGAGACAGTTCGGTCCCTATCCGCTGCGCGCGTAGGAAGTTTGAGAGGATCTGACCCTAGTACGAGAGGACCGGGTTGGACGAACCTCTGGTGTGTCAGTTGTCCTGCCAAGGGCACCGCTGATTAGCTACGTTCGGGATGGATAACCGCTGAAAGCATCTAAGCGGGAAGCCGGCCTCAAGATGAGACTTCCATGCCTACGGGCGAGAGGCTCCCAGCTAGACTACTGGGTTGATAGGCCGGATGTGGAAGCGTGGCAACACGTGCAGCTGACCGGTACTAATAAGCCGATGACTTGATAACACACCTCTTTGAAGGTGCTTGCGTCCACTGAGTGGTTCTCGATGTACGGTCGAGAACCGCATGACATTGATTTTGTTGTGCAGACTGAAACATCAATAGTGTTTCGGCGGCCATAGCGAGAGGGAAACGCCCGGTCTCATTCCGAACCCGGAAGCTAAGCCTCTCAGCGCCGATGGTACTGCAGGGGGGACCCTGTGGGAGAGTAGGACACCGCCGGACTTCTTCCGAGAAATGGCCACCCAGTGCTGGGTGGCCATTTCGCGTTAACGCCCGTTTTGTCACGGGAGAGGGTGTGGACTCATGGCGGATCACGACGGCAGCGCCCGACCCCGTCGGTCGGGCGACGACGCACGTAAGCGTCCCGATTCCGCACGCGCGCCTCGCGCGGACCGCCCCGATCGTGGCCAGCGCCCTGAGCGCGGCCGGCCGGAACGCACCGATCGTCCTCGAGCCGATCGTTCAGACCGCGGCGCCCGCCCAGATCGCACGGACCGCCCGCGCACGGATGGATCCCGCACCGATCGGCCCCGCACCGATGGCACGGGCCGGCCCCGCACCGATGGCACGGCCCGGCCGGGAGGCGACCGCGCCGGCAGACCCACCCGCGGCGGCCGCGATCGTGACGATCGCCGCGCGCCCGTCGGTCAGGACCGACCGGAGCGCCCGCGTCACGACGATCCCGAGCTGCCCGAGGACATTACCGCGCGCGACCTCGCGCCGCAGGCGCGGAACGAGCTGAAGACACTGAGCAAGGACAACGCCGAGGCGGTGGCTCGCCACCTGGCGATGGCGGCGCGGCTCGTCGACGACGACCCGGCGCTGGCCCACCGCCATGCCCTGGCGGCCGCGCGCCGGGCGGGCCGAGTGGCGGTCGTGCGTGAGACGGTGGCGATCACGGCGTATCGGCTCGGAGAGTTCGCGTTGGCGCTGCGTGAGCTGCGCACGTATCGACGCATCAGCGGCCGCGACGATCAGATCGCCCTCATCGTCGACAGCGAGCGGGGGATGGGCCGCCCCGAGCGCGCGGTCGAGGAGGGGCGCGCGGTCGACCGGTCGAGCCTCCCCGTCGAGGCGCGGGTCGAGCTGGCGATCGCGATGTCGGGAGCCAGACTCGACCTGGGCGAGAAGGAGCGGGCTCTGTTGGAGCTCGAGATCCCGGAGCTCGACCCCGACCGCGCCTTCGCCTGGAGCCCCGGCCTCTTCGCCGCACGTGCCGCCGTGCTCGAGGACCTCGGGCGCGACGAAGAGGCCGCACGCTGGCATCGTCTCGCCCTCGTCGCCGAAGCGGCGCTGTCGGACGAGGGCGCCGGCGACGTGATCGAGGTCGTCGACGTCGACCCCGAGGGCGCGGAAGACGAGCGCGCGGACGCGGGGCACACCTCACCGCAGCGCGCCGCGCAGAAGCCCGCCGGTCCGGAGGACGGAGGGCGGGCCTGATGCCGTTGTTCTCGCGCGGCCGGGATCAGACGCCGCTGGACGGCGTGGACGCCGTGCTCGCCGACCTCGACGGCGTCGTGTACGCCGGGCATCGCGCCCTGCCCCACGCTGTGGAGGCGCTTCTGGCGGCCGTGCCCGGCCGCCGCCTCGGGTACATCACCAACAACGCCTCGCGCACCGACGCGACGGTCGCCGCACAGCTGGCCGACTTCGGGCTGCCCGCTGCGCCCGACGATGTGATCACGAGCCCGCAGGCGGCGGTGCGGCTTCTGCGTGACCTCGTCCCGGCGGGCTCGAGGATCCTCGCGGTGGGCGGCGAGGGCCTGGTCGTCGAGCTGCAGAAGGCCGGCTACGTGGTGGTCCGCCGCGCCGACGATGATCCGGCGGCCGTGGTGCAGGGCTTCGCACCGCACGTCGCGTGGACGGATCTGGCGGAGGCGGCCTATGCGCTGGCGCAGCCGGAGGAGGCCGGCGGCATCCCCTGGATCGCGACGAACACCGACTGGACGATCCCGCAGGCGCGGGGCGTCGCCCCGGGCAACGGCACGCTCGTCTCGGCCGTCCACACCGCCGTCGGCCGGCTCGCCACGGTGGCGGGCAAGCCCGAGACGCCCATCTATGAAGAGGCCGTGGCGCGTTTCGGCGCCGCGTCGCCGCTGTTCATCGGCGACCGGCTCGACACCGACATCCTGGGGGCGCAACGGGCGGGCATCCGCTCCGCACTCGTGCTCACGGGGATCGACCGTCCCAAGCACCTGCTGGCCGCGCCAGCGGGTTCCCGTCCGGACTTCGTGCTCGGGGACCTGCGCGAGCTGCACGAGCCCTACCCGCGCGTGCGCGTGCGCGAGCGTGACGGGGCGGTCACGGTCGGTGGCGCGACGGTGCGGGTGGAGGGCGCCGATGTGCAGGTGCTCGCCGCCGGCGATCGACCGATCGATCTGCTGCGCGCGGGAGCGCGGGCGATCTGGGACTCCGGTCGGGCCATCTTCGGGCTGCGGGTGCCCGAGGTGCTGTACGCGGACCCGTTCCGCGCCGTGTGAGCCCGGCGCACCGGCGCCGGCCCTCGGCTCGGACGACCGGGCACGTAGGGTGGAGGCATGCCGGACGACCAGCGTGACGACGATCTCCCCGCGGTGGGGGAGGGCGACCTTCTGTCGGTGCTCGACGTGATCGAACAGCAGCCCCTCGATACCCGTGCCGCCGCCTACGAGGCCGTGCACGCAGAACTCGGACGCCGCCTGGACGGCGGTTCCCGGGCCCAGCCGGGTGCGTCCCGAGAGGACGCATGACGACGCGGCTGGATGCCGCCCTCGCCGCCCGCGGTCTTGCCCGCTCCCGCACGCACGCGGCATCCCTCATCGCCGAAGGGGTGGTGCGGGTCGACGGCAACCCCGTGATCAAGGCATCGCTGCGCGTCGCGGACGACGCCGACATCCGCATCGACGCCCCCGACCACTACGTCAGCAGGGCGGCCCGCAAGCTGATCGCCGCCCTCGACGCCTTCGCCGTCGACCCTCGCGGCCGGGTCGCGCTCGACATGGGCGCGTCCACGGGCGGATTCACGCAGGTGCTGCGCGAGCGCGGAGCCGAGCCCGTCATCGCCGTGGATGTCGGCCACGATCAGCTCGCCGACTCGATCCGCGCCGACCCGGGCGTCGTGGCCGTCGAGGGGTTCAACGTGCGCGAGATGTCACCCGCCTCGCTGGCCGAGGTCAGCGGCGGGCACCGCCCACCCGAGGTGGTGGTCGCTGATCTCTCGTTCATCTCGCTCGGGCTGGTGCTGCCGGCCGTCCGCGCGACGGCGGCACGCGGTGCCGACATCATCCTGCTGGTCAAGCCGCAGTTCGAGGTGGGCCGCACGGCCGTGCGCGGCGGCCTTGTGACCAACCCGACGCTGCGGGCGGATGCGGTCGCGGGCGTGCTGTGGCGCGCCTGGGACCTGGGGCTGGGAACGCGGGGCGTTATCGCCTCCCCACTGCTCGGCTCCCACGGCAACGCCGAGTTCGTCGTCTGGCTTCGGGAGGGTCCGGGCGGGAATCCGACAGAATGGTTGGACACCGTGAACTCACTGGCGGGAGAGAGATGACCGGCACGCGCAACATCCTCGTCGTGGCGCACGCACTGCGCGACGAGACGGTGAGCGCCGCCCGACGCGTCGCCGAAGCGCTCCACGACGGCGGGGCGCGTCCCGTGCTCGCCGCCCCCGACCGGCTCGAGCTGGGGGACGCGCTCGCCCACCTGCCGGGCGGGATTGCGACGCTGGGCGTGGACGTGTCGGTGGAGGAGCTCGAGCTGGCGATCGTGCTGGGGGGCGACGGCACCATCCTGCGCGCCGCCGAGCTCGTGCGCGGCGGCACGGCCCCGGTGCTCGGGATCAACATGGGGCACGTCGGATTCCTCGCCGAGATCGAGCGCGACGACATGGACGACGCGGTGCGGCGCGCGATTCTCGGCGACTACGCCGTCGAGCAGCGCATGGCGCTGTCGGTGCGCGTCGAGGACACCGAGCACCGCACGATCTTCGACACGTGGGCGCTGAACGAGGCGACCGTCGAGAAGGCCAGCCGCGAACGGATGCTGGAGGTCGTGGTCGAGATCGACGGCCGGCCCCTGTCGACCTTCGGGTGCGACGGAATGGTCGTCTCTACCCCCACCGGATCGACCGCCTACAACTTCTCGGCCGGCGGGCCGGTGATCTGGCCCACGGTCGAGGCGATCGCGGTCGTGCCGCTGTCGGCGCACGCGCTGTTCGCCAAGCCCCTCGTCGTCGGCCCCGAGGCCTCCGTCGCCATCGAGGTTCTCGAGCGCACGGCCGGCGTCGGCATCCTCTGGTGCGACGGGCGGCGCTGGCACGATCTGCCGCCCGGCGCCCGCGTGATCGTCCGTCGCGCCGACGAGCCGGTGCGCCTGGCGCGACTGCATCCGGCCGCGTTCACCGACCGGCTCGTGCGCAAGTTCCGGCTGCCCGTGGAGGGGTGGCGAGGGCCCGCGACGGATGGGCCGCGAGAGCGGGCGGCCACGTGATCGAGGAGATGCACCTGCGCGACCTCGGCGTGATCGCCGACGCCGCGCTGCCCCTCGGGCCCGGGTTCACCGCCATCACGGGTGAGACGGGTGCGGGCAAGACGATGGTCGTCACCGGCCTCGGGCTGCTGCTCGGGCAGCGCGCCGACTCGGGCGTCGTTCGCAGCGGCGCCGCGCAGGCCGAGGTGTCCGGTGTCTGGCTGGTGCCCGAGGCGGGCCCCGTCGCCGCGCGCGTGGACGAGGCCGGCGGCGCGGTGGAGCCCGCCGGCGACGGCGTCTGCGAACTGCACACGGGCCGCACCGTCACGGCCGAGGGGCGCAGTCGCGCCTCGGTCGGGGGCCGGGCGGCACCCGCGGGGGTGCTCGCGGACCTGGCCGGCCACCTCGTCGTGGTGCACGGCCAGTCCGAGCAGCTGCGGCTGCGCTCCGCCGTGGCCCAGCGCGAGGCGCTCGACAGGTTCGGCGCCGATCCCGTGCAGCGGGCGCGGCGCACCTACCGTGAGGTGTGGGACACCTGGCGCACGCTCGAGAGTGAGCGCGCCACCCTCGTCGACGAACGCGACGCGCGCGCGGACGAGGCGGCGGCGCTGCGCGCCGACCTGGACGAGATCGAGAAGGTCGCCCCCCAGCCGGGGGAGGACGTCGAGTTGGCCGCTCGCGCCGAGCGACTCGGGCACGTCGAGGAGCTGCGGGTCGCGGCCGCGACGGCGCGCGAGGCGCTGTCGTCGGAGTCCGACGGCGTCGACGTGGCCGCCCTGGTGGGCGAGGCCCGGCGGGCGCTCGAGCGCGGTGCCGACAGCGATGCCGACCTGGCCGCGCACGCCGAGCAGATCGCCGAGATCGGCTTTCGCGTCGCTGAGATCGCCGTCGAGCTCTCGAGCTACCTCGCCGACCTCGAAGAGGACAACCCGGCCGAGCTCGACGCGGTCGAGGAGCGTCGTGCGGCGCTGACGGCGCTCGCCCGGCGCCACGGGGGCGGCCTCGACGACGTGCTGGCGCTCGCGGAGACCGGGGGCGCCCGCCTGGCCGACCTCGAATCCAGCGACGCGCGCATCGAGGAGCTGACGGCGCAGACGCAGCAGGCGGCATCCGCCCTGGATGCCGCTGCCGCCGAGCTGACGGCGCAGCGCGAGGCCGCGGCGGTGCGGCTCGGCGAGGCGGTCACCGCGGAGCTGCACGCGCTCGCCATGCCCGACGCCCGCCTCGAGGTGGCGGTCTCAGCCGGCACCCCGAGCGCGGACGGGCGCGACGACGTCGCCCTGCTGCTGGCCCCCCACCCCGGCGCGTCGCCGCGACCGGTCGCCCGCAGCGCATCGGGCGGCGAACTCAGCCGCGTCATGCTGGCGATCGAGGTCGTGATCGGCGACGTCGACCCCGTGCCCACCTTCGTCTTCGACGAAATCGACGCGGGCATCGGCGGCGCCGCCGCGATCGAGGTCGGGCGGCGCCTCGCGCGCCTGGCCGAGGCGTCGCAGGTGATCGTCGTCACGCACCTGGCGCAGGTCGCCGGGTTCGCGAACAACCACCTCTCGGTCGTGAAAGAGAACGACGGCTCGGTGACGGCCTCGAGCGTGCGGCGCCTCGAGGGTGAGGACCGCGAGGCCGAGATGGCCCGACTGCTGTCGGGCCTGGCCGACTCCACCGCCGCACTCGATCACGCCCGCGAACTGCTCGAGCTCTCGCGTGTCACCGACTGATAGGATTAAAGCCCGTGGCGGAATCTGAAGCGGGACCCTCGAACGACATCACCAGGCACATCTTCGTGACGGGCGGTGTCGTCTCTTCGCTGGGCAAGGGATTGACCGCCGCCAGCCTCGGGAACCTGCTCACCGCGCGGGGCCTGCGCGTCGTGATGCAGAAGCTCGATCCGTACCTCAACGTCGATCCCGGAACGATGAATCCGTTCCAGCACGGCGAGGTGTTCGTCACCGACGACGGCGCCGAGACCGACCTCGACATCGGCCACTACGAGCGGTTCCTCGACATCGAGCTGAGCCAGGCGGCCAACGTCACGACCGGCCAGATCTACTCGCAGGTGATCGCCCGCGAACGGCGCGGCGAGTACCTCGGCGACACCGTGCAGGTCATTCCGCACATCACCGACGAGATCAAGCGCCGCATGCGGCTGCAGGCGGCGCAGCAGCCCAAGCCCGACGTCATCATCACCGAGATCGGCGGCACGGTCGGCGACATCGAATCGCAGCCGTTCATCGAGGCCGCCCGCCAGATCCGGCACGAGCTCGGCCGCGGCAACGCGTTCTTCGTGCACGTGTCGCTCGTGCCCTTCATGGGGGCCTCCGGCGAGCAGAAGACCAAGCCCACGCAGCACTCCGTGGCGACGCTGCGCTCGATCGGCATCCAGCCCGACGCGCTCGTGCTGCGCAGCGACCGGCCGGTGACCGAGGGCAACAAGCGCAAGATCGCGCTCATGTGCGACGTCGACGAGGATGCCGTCGTCAACGCGGTCGACGTGCCGAGCATCTACGACATCCCGTCGATGCTGCACGACCAGGGCCTCGACGCGTACCTCGTGCGCGCGCTGGGCCTGGAGAAGGCCGCCGACGTCGACTGGACCCGCTGGCAGCGGGTGCTGGGCGCCGTGCACAACCCCAAGCACGAGGTCACGATCGGCCTCGTCGGCAAGTACGTCGACCTGCCCGACGCCTACCTCTCGGTGACCGAGGCGATCAAGGCCGGCGGCTTCGCGCACGAGACGCAGGTGACGCTGCGCTGGATCCCGTCGGATCTGTGCGAGGGAGCCGAGGGGGCCGCCAAGGCGCTCGCCGAGGTGGACGGCATCTGCATCCCCGGCGGATTCGGCATCCGCGGCATCGAGGGAAAGCTCGGCGCGCTGCGGTTCGCCCGCGAGCAGGGCATCCCCACCCTCGGGCTGTGCCTGGGTCTGCAGTGCATGGTCATCGAGTACGCGCGCACCGTCGGCGGCCTCGAGGGCGCCTCGTCGAGCGAGTTCGACCCCGACACCGAGCACCCCGTCGTGGCGACGATGGCGGAGCAGGTCGAGATCATCGCCGAGGGCGACCTCGGCGGCACGATGCGCCTGGGGATGTACCCGGCCGACCTGCGGGAGGGATCGGTCGTCGCCGAACTGTACGGCAGCACGCAGATCTCGGAGCGCCACCGGCACCGGTACGAGGTCAACAACTCCTACCGCGACCGCCTCGCCGAGGTGGGCCTGGTCTTCTCGGGCCTCTCGCCCGACCGGCACCTGGTCGAGTACGTCGAGCTGCCGCGCGAGGTGCACCCGTTCTACGTCGGCACCCAGGCGCACCCCGAGCTGCGCTCGCGCCCGACGCAGCCGCATCCGCTCTTCCGCGGGCTGGTGGGCGCGGCCCTCGACCGCCACCGTGCGAGCGAGCTGTTCGACGTCGAGGAGGGCGCGGATGACTGATCCGACGGCCCCGCTCGCCGACGAACCGCTCGAGCTGACCGTGACCCGCTCCGACGTCGCCTTCGACGGCCGGGTGTGGGATGTGCGGCGCGACACGTTCGGCTACAACGGCGAGGCCACCACGCGCGAGTACGTCGCGCACACCGGCGCGGCGGCCGTGGTCGCGCTCGACGACGACGGCCGCGTGCTCGTGATGCAGCAGTACCGGCATCCGATCCGCATGCGCGACTGGGAGATCCCGGCGGGCCTGCTGGATGTCGAGGGCGAGGCGCCGCTCGAGACCGCCCGGCGCGAGCTGGCGGAGGAGGCGGATCTCGTCGCCACGCGGTGGGAGCCGCTCGTGAGCATCCGCACCTCGCCGGGTGGCAGCGACGAGACGGTGCACGTCTTTCTCGCGCGCGAGCTGTCGGCCGCGCCCGACGTGCACGCTCGCGAGGCCGAGGAGGCCGACATTCGGCTCGAATGGATCCCGCTTGAGACGGCCGTCGAGGCGGTGGCCGACGGCCGGTTCACCAACGCGATCCTCGCCGTGGGCGTCTTCGCCGCGGTGCATCGCCTGGGCGGCGAGCGGACGGCCGCCGAGGGCTGACGTGCGCGTCGACCGTGCGCTCGCGACGTACGTGCGGCACATCGCCGTCGAGCGCGGCCTCTCACCGCACACCGTCGGGGCGTATCGGCGCGATCTCGACGACTACGTCGGGTGGTTGCAGGCGCGCGGTGTCGCCGACACCGCCGAGGTGGATGCCGCGCTCGTGACGGAGTACGTCGCCGCGCTCTCGCGGCGGCAGCCGGCGCCGGCCGCCTCGTCGCTGGCCCGCGCGCAGTCGTCGGTGCGGGGGCTGCACCGTTTTCTGGTGCGCGAGGGGGTGGCGGACGAGGATCCCTCCGCCCGGCTGCGCCCGCCCAAGATGGCGCAGCGGCTGCCCAAGGCGCTCACGATCGAGCAGGTCGAGCAGCTGCTCGCGGCGCCCTCGCGCGAGACCGCGACCGGGCTGCGGGATGCCGCGCTGCTCGAGACGCTGTACGCCACCGGCGCGCGGGTGTCCGAGGCCGTCGCCCTCGACGTCGACGACCTGGTGCAGGCGTCGCCGAGCGATGACGCCGCGGGCGGTGCGGCCGCCGAGGTGGTGCGCCTGCGGGGCAAGGGCGACAAGGAGCGGATCGTGCCCGTCGGCTCGTACGCCCGGGCCGCCCTCGACGCCTACCTGACGCGGGCACGGCCGGCGCTCGCGGCGCGGGGGAGGGCGACGCCGCGCCTGTTCCTCGGCGCGCGCGGGGCGCCGCTGTCGCGGCAGAGCGCGTGGCTCGTGCTGCAGCAGGCGGCCGAGACCGCCGGGCTGTCGGCCCATGTCTCGCCGCACACGCTGCGGCACTCGTTCGCCACGCACCTGATGCAGGGCGGCGCGGACGTGCGGGTGGTGCAGGAGCTGCTGGGGCACGCCTCGGTCGCGACGACGCAGATCTACACCCACGTCACGGTCGATGCGCTGCGCGACATCTATCAGACCTCGCATCCCCGGGCGCGCTGAACGGGCCCCACC
This sequence comes from Microbacterium sp. LRZ72, assembly GCF_033792225.1. NCBI lineage: Bacteria > Bacillati > Actinomycetota > Actinomycetes > Micrococcales > Microbacteriaceae > Microbacterium > Microbacterium sp. LRZ72. The sequence goes on along the minus strand of NZ_JANGEX010000002.1, from coordinate 12,322 downwards.
CGGACGGGCCGCTAGAATCGACCGACGATGACGACGGCAGGAGAACCGGTGGCGGGCAGCACACGGGGCACGAAGAAGGCGCCCTCGACCGACGCGGCGCCGCTCGGCCCGACCGGTCGCCCGTACCACGGCTTCCCCACGCCGCCGCCGCTCGACGGGCACGGCCCCGCGCGCATCATCGCGCTGTGCAATCAGAAGGGCGGCGTCGGCAAGACCACGACGACGATCAACCTGGCGGCGGCGCTGGCGCGCTACGGACGCAAGGTGCTCGCGGTCGACTTCGACCCGCAGGGCGCGCTCTCGGCGGGCCTCGGCATCCAGACCCACGACGTGCCCACCGTCTACGACCTGCTGCTCGACACCAAGCGCGACGCGCGCGAGGTCGTCGTCTCGTCGCGCGTCGAGGGGCTCGACGTGCTGCCGGCCAACATCGACCTCTCGGCGGCCGAGGTGCACCTGGTCAACGAGGTCGCGCGCGAGACGATCCTCTCGCGCGTGCTGCGCGGCCTGGCGGGCGACTACGACGTCATCCTGATCGACTGCCAGCCCTCGCTCGGGCTGCTCACCGTGAACGCGCTCACCGCGAGCCACGGCGTGATCATCCCGCTCGAGTGCGAGTACTTCGCCCTGCGCGGGGTGGCCCTGCTGATCGAGACGATCGACAAGGTGCGCGACCGGCTCAACCCCGCGATCGAGCTCGACGGCGTGCTCGCCACGATGTACGACGCACGCACCCTGCACTCGCGCGAGGTGCTGGAGCGGGTCGTCGAGGCGTTCGGCGACGACGTGTTCGAGACCGTCATCGGTCGCACCGTCAAGTTCCCGGACGCGTCGGTCTCGGGCCTGCCGATCACCGACTTCGCGCCCGAGCACTCGGCCGCGCAGGCCTACCTGCGACTCGCCCGGGAACTGGTCTCTCGTGGCGACGCCGCCTGAGGACAGCCCCGAGCAGAGCGACGCCCCGCACTCGGATGACGAGGACGGGGCGGGATTCCGCGTCTCGCTGGCCAACTTCGACGGACCCTTCGATCTGCTGCTGAACCTGATCAGCTCGCACGAGCTCGACATCACCGAGATCTCGCTGAGCCGCGTGACCGACGAGTTCATCGCCTACCTGCGCGACCTGGAGCCGGACGAGGAGATCGAGCAGGCCAGCGAGTTCCTCGTCGTGGCCGCGACCCTGCTCGATATGAAGGTGGCGGGGCTGCTGCCGCAGGGCGAGCTCGTGGATGCCGAGTCGGTGGCGCTGCTCGAGGCGCGCGACCTGCTGTTCGCGCGCCTGCTGCAGTACCGGGCGTTCAAGCAGGTCTCGACGTGGTTCGCCACCCGCCTGCACGCCGAGGACACCCGGCACGCGCGGTCGGTGCCGCTCGAGGCGAAGTACCGCTCGCGGGTGCCCGAGCTGGTGTGGACCACGACCCCGGCCGACTTCGCCGCGCTCGCGCTGATGGCGCTGCGGCCCCGCGAGGTGCCCCACGTGGGGCTGGGGCACCTGCACGCGCCGCTGGTCAGCATCCGGGAGCAGGCGGCGATCGTCGTGACGATGCTGCGGGGGCGCACCTCGATGAACTTTCGCGAGCTGGTCTCGGGCGTCGCCGAAGCGGGCGTGGTCGTCGCCCGGTTCCTGGCCGTGCTCGAGCTGTACCGGCACGCCGCGCTGACCTTCGAACAGCTCGAACCGCTCGGCGAGCTCACGCTGCGCTGGAGCGCCGAGAGCTGGTCGGACGAGAACCTCGCCACCCTGGGAGCCGACTATGACCGATGACGACCGGGCGCCGCTCGCGCGCCGCCTCGAGGCGATCCTGCTGATCGTCGACGAACCGCAGAGCCTCGTGAGCCTCGCCACCGCGGTCGGCGCCCCCGTCGCCGCGGTGCGCCAGGCGGTGGAGGGCCTCGTCGAGGACTACGACGGCGGCACCGGCGGCCCCCGGCGCGGGTTCGAGCTGCGCGAGGTGGGCGGCGGCTGGCGCCTGTACGTGCGGGCCGAGCACGACGACCTGGTGAGCGAGTTCGTCAACGCGCAGGCCCCGTCGCGGCTGTCGCAGGCCGCGCTCGAGACGCTGGCGGTCATCGCGTACAAGCAGCCCGTCACGCGCGGTCAGGTCGCGTCGATCCGGGCGGTGAACGTGGACTCGGTGGTGCGCACGCTCGTGGCCCGGGGCCTCATCACCGAGATGTTCCAGGATGCCGAGACCGGCGCCATCCACTACGGCACGACCGACGCGCTGTTGACGAATCTGGGGATCAACTCGCTCGACGAGCTGCCGCCCATCTCACCGCTGCTCGAGGACGGCGCCGACGGGTTCGACGATTCGATGCCGCGATGATCGCGTCCCGGCATCCGGCAACCCGCGCACTCATGTCCCACCTTTTCAGCCCACCCGCACCCGGAAGGATGAAAAGGTGGGACATTCGCGAGCACCGGGACATTCGCGAGGGAGGAGGCACGGATGACGAACGCACCACAGGGTGATGCTGCACCGGACGCGGCAGCGGATGCCGAGGGTGTGCGCCTGCAGAAGGTGCTGGCGCAGGCCGGGGTCGCCTCGCGCCGCGTGAGCGAGCAGCTGATCGCCGAGGGCCGCGTGCGCGTGAACGGCGAGGTCGTCACCGAGATGGGCTCGCGCGTCGACCCGGACCGCGACCTGGTCGACGTCGACGGTGTGGCCGTGCAGCTCGACGCGAGCAAGCGTTACGTCATGCTCAACAAGCCCACGGGCGTGCTCAGCTCGATGCGCGACGACCGTGGACGCCGCGATCTGCGCAAGTTCACCGGCGACTACCCCGAGCGCCTGTTCAACGTCGGGCGACTGGATGCCGAGACCAGCGGCCTGCTGATCCTCACCAACGACGGCGACCTGACGCACGTGCTCGCCCACCCCTCGTTCGGGGTCACCAAGGTCTACATCGCCAAGGTCACCGGCCGGGTGAGCGCCCAGACGATCGCGCAGCTGCGCCGCGGCATCGACCTCGACGACGGCCCGATCGCCGCCGACAAGGCGCGCCTGCTCGATGCGTCGGACGGCTCGAGCCTGGTGGAGCTGACGCTGCACTCGGGGCGCAACCGCATCGTGCGCCGCATGATGGATGCCGTCGGCCACCCCGTCGTCGAGCTGGTGCGACGCCAGTTCGGGCCCCTGCACCTGGGAACGCTCCCGGTCGGGCGCACGAGGGAGTTGACTAAGCTGGAACGAGGCGCGCTTGTCACCCTCGCGCGCCACGACACCACCCGTGCGAGCGACGACTCCGCGGGGGAGCGCGTCAGCCCCCAGGAGACCTGAGTGATCGACACCACGCCCGTTGCCGGCGCCGCCGGCACCGCGCGCACGACCGGCACCGTGCGCATCGTCGGCGCCGGTCTGCTCGGCGCGAGCATCGGCCACGCGCTCGCGGCCAAGGGCGTCGATGTGGCGCTCGCCGACACCTCTCCCGCGCAGCTGCGACTGGCGGTGGACTACGGCGCCGGCCGGGCCGCGACCGACGACGACGATCCGTCGCTGATCGTGGTGGCGGTGCCGCCGGATGTCACGGCCGACGTCATCCACGCCGAGCTGCAGCGCTCGCCGCACGCCGTCGTGACGGATGTCGCGAGCGTCAAGCTCGAGCCCTACAACGAGCTGCGGCGCCGCGGCGTCGACATCACCCGCTACATCGGCTCGCACCCGCTCGCCGGCCGGGAGCGCGGCGGCGCGATCTCGGCGCGCTCGGACATCTTCGTCGGCCGCCCGTGGGTGGTCTGCCGCGACGACGAGACCTCGCGCGCCGACCTGGCCCGCGTGGAGCAGCTGGCGCTGGATCTCGGCGCGATGCCGATCGAGATGACGCCCGAGGAACACGACCGCTCGGTCGCGCTCGTCTCACACACCCCGCAGCTGGTCGCCAGCCTGCTCGCGGCGCGCCTGCGCGACGCGCCCGACGGGGCCCTGGCGCTCGCCGGGCAGGGCGTGCGCGACACGACGCGCATCGCGGCATCCGCCCCCGAACTGTGGGTGCAGATCCTCGGCGCGAACGCCGGCCCGGTGGTGCAGGTGCTCGAGCAGCTGGCCGGCGACCTGACGCGGGTGACCGAGGCCCTGCGCGACGCGGATGCGCCCGGCGCCCGACGGGCGGTGGCCGACACGATCCGCCGCGGCAACGAGGGTGTGGAGCGGCTGCCGGGCAAGCACGGGCAGAACCGGCGGTTCGAGCAGATCGTCGTCATGGTCGACGACGCGCCCGGCCAGCTCGGCCGGCTGTTCGGCGACGTGGGCGAGCTCGACGTCAACATCGAGGACCTGCGCCTCGAGCATTCACCGGGGGCGCAGTTCGGGCTCGCCGAGATCAGTGTCGCGCCGGGCGTCGTCGCCCGCGCGATCGAAGGACTTCAGGAACGGGGATGGCGGATTGCGAGCACAGGCAATGAGTGAGAACGGGACGGGCGGCGCGGGTGCGACCGCGCTCCCGGTGGTGGTGGCCATCGACGGCCCCGCCGGCAGCGGCAAATCGAGCGTAGCCAAGGTGCTCGCGCGGCGCCTCGGCTACGACTACCTCGACACGGGGGCGGCGTATCGCGCCCTCGCCTGGCACGTGCTCGAGCGGGGCGCCGACACCAGCGACGCCGCGGACGTGCTCGATGCCAGCGGCGACTTCGACGTGGCGATCTCGACCGACCCGGCCGACCCGCGCGTGAGCGTGGGCCATACCGACGTCACGGCGGCGATCCGGGAACCCCGCGTGTCGGATGCCGTCAGCGGCGTCGCGCGCGTGCCCGTCGTGCGCGAGGTGGTCACGGCCCTGTTCCGCCGCATCATGGCGGGCGCCGACCGCGGCATCGTCGTGGAGGGGCGCGACATCACGACCGTCGTGGCCCCCGACGCGCCCGTGCGCGTGCTGCTGACCGCGGCGCGCGAGGTGCGCGCCGCCCGGCGCAGCGCCGAGCTGGCGAACGAGGACGCGGGGGCCGTGGCCGACGCGCTGCACCGCCGCGACGCGTCGGATCGCACGGTCGTCGACTTCCTCACCGCCGCCGCCGGCGTGGAGGTGGTCGACTCGTCGGACCTCGACCTGGAGCAGACGGTGGATGCCGTGCTCGCTGTCGTCGACGCACGTCTGGGGGTCACCGATGGCCGCTGACGAGGAGTACGAAGGCGGGCCCGACCGGCTCGCCGAGCGCATGGCCGAGCTCGATGAGCAGCTCGCCGACCAGCGCGCCCAGACGCTGCGCGCGTCGCTGAGCGACTACGAGCTCGACGACGAGGATGCCGCCGTGCTCGAGGGGATGGGCATCGGCACCGACGGGATCGAATACCTGCCGGCGCTGCCGGTGGTCGCCATCGTCGGCCGCCCGAACGTGGGCAAGTCCGCGCTGGTCAACCGCATCCTCGGCCGCCGCGAGGCCGTCGTCGAGGACACCCCCGGCGTCACGCGCGACCGCGTGACCTACAAGGGCGAATGGCAGGGGCGCCGCTTCTCGCTCGTCGACACGGGCGGCTGGGAGCCGGATGCCCGCGGCATCGACGCGTCGGTGGCGGCGCAGGCCGAGGTCGCGATCGACCTGTGCGACCTGGTGATCTTCGTCGTCGACGCGATGGTCGGCGCCACGGCGACCGACGAGCGCGTGGTCAAGCTGCTGCGCCGCAGCGGCAAGAAGGTCTTCCTCGTCGCGAACAAGGTCGACGACGCCCGCCACGAGCCCGAGGCCGCGGCACTGTGGAACCTGGGGCTGGGCGAGCCGCATCCGGTGTCGGCGATCCACGGCCGCGGCGTGGCCGACCTGCTCGACGAGGTGATGAAGGCGATGCCCGAGGTGTCGGCGGTCGCCTCGCAGGAGATCGGCGGGCCGCGCCGCGTCGCGATCCTCGGCCGGCCGAACGTCGGCAAGTCGTCGCTGCTGAACAAGGCCGCCGGCGAGGAGCGGGTCGTCGTCAACGAGCTGGCGGGCACCACCCGCGATCCCGTCGACGAGATCGTCGAGCTCGGCGGCAAGCTCTGGCGCCTGGTCGACACCGCCGGCATCCGCCGTCGTGTGCACCTGCAGCAGGGCGCGGACTTCTACGCGTCGCTGCGCACCTCGACCGCGCTCGAGAAGGCCGAGGTGGCCGTCGTCGTGCTCGACGTGTCGCAGACGATCAGTGAGCAGGACGTGCGCATCATCGACATGGTGCTCGAGGCCGGCCGCGCGCTCGTGATCGCCTACAACAAGTGGGACCTGCTCTCGACGCCCGAGCTCGAGAACGCCGACCGCCGGTTCTACCTCAATCGCGAGATCGAGCAGGACCTGGCGCACGTCGCCTGGGCACCGCGGGTGAACATCTCGGCGCAGACCGGGCGTCACCTCGACAAGCTCGTGCCGGCGCTCGAGACGGCGCTGGCCTCGTGGGATCAGCGCATCCCGACCGGAAAGTTCAACGCGTTCCTCTCCGAGCTGGTCGCCGAGCACCCGCACCCGCTGCGCGGCGGCAAGCAGCCCCGCATCCTGTTCGGCACGCAGGCGGCCACGCGCCCGCCGACGTTCGTGCTGTTCACGACGGGGTTCCTCGATCAGGGTTACCGCCGGTTCATCCAGCGCCGCCTGCGCGAGCTGTTCGGGTTCGAGGGCACGCCCATCGTCACGAACATGCGCGTGCGGGAGCGCCGCCAGCGCTGACAGGCCTTCTTCGCAGGGTATGCCCCGGTTCCGACTCGGAACCGGGGCATTTCTGCGTCGCCGGCGGCGGCGGGGCGCGCGCGATGTGAGAGTCTGGGGCGGTGAGGATCGAGCCCCCCGCACCCGGTGAGCCGCGCCGGCCCGCGGGCCCGCGCGATCCGGGCGACGCCTGGGTGGTCAGCGCCACGGGTGAGCGCTATTGGGGCACGTTCGGAGCGGCCGGCCTCATGGCGGTAGATGCCGCGCGCGGCGTGCTGCTGCAGCACCGCGTGGCGTGGAGCCACTTCGGCGGCACGTGGGGACTGCCCGGCGGCGCCCGCCACGAGAACGAATCGGCGACGGATGCTGCGCTGCGCGAAGCCGCCGAAGAGGCCGGTGTGCCCGCGGCATCCGTGCGGCCCCGCCTCGACAGCGTGCTCGACCTGGACATCTGGAGCTACACGACCCTTGTGGCCGACGTGATCGAGCCGTTCGATCCCGTGATCAGCGACCCCGAGAGCTATGCGCTCGAGTGGGTGCCGCTCGACGAGGTCGACGACCGGCCGCTGCATCCGGGGTTCGGCGCGGCGTGGCCGCGGCTGCGCGCCGCTCTGGAGCACCGGCCCACGCTGGTGGTCGACGCGGCGAACGTGGTGGGCTCGGTGCCCGACGGCTGGTGGCGCGACCGCGCCGGGGCGGCGGGCAGGTTGCGCGCGGAGTTGGAGCGGCTCGCGGCGGCCGGGGTGCCGGCATCCGCGCTGGGGCTGCCCGAGACGCGTTGGTTCGCACGGATTGTGCTGGTGCTCGAGGGCGCGGCGCGACAGGCGCCGGATGCCGGGGGAGCGGTGGAGGTCGTGCTCGCGCCCGGCGAGGGTGACGACACGATCGCGGCGCAGGCGGCGGAGCGGGTTGAGGCGGGAGACCTGGTGACGGTGGTGACGAGCGACCGCGGCTTGGCCGCGCGGGCGACGTCGGCGGGTGCCGACGTGCGCGGGGCGGGGTGGCTGCGGGAGCTGCTCGACGCGCTCTGACGCTTTGGGGCGGTGTTGGGGCACCTGGTGCGCGCCCGAGCGCACGGACTGAGGGACCGGGGCATCTGGTGTGCTCTGGCCTGCCGGACCGGGGCACCCCGCGTGCTCTGGGGCATGGCAGAACCTGCCCCGGTGCACGCAACCTGCCCCGCTTCGGGGTGGCGGCCCGGTCAGCGGCCGCGCAGCCGGTCGATGTCGCGGCGCTCGCGCTTGGTGGGGCGTCCGGCCCCGCGGTCGCGCACCGGCACGAAGGCCCGCTCCTCGCGCGGCGGGGGCGGGGGAGTGCGGTCGTCGTACGCCGTAGCGGCGACGGGGGCGCCGACGCGCTTGGTCAGCAGCTGCCGCACGACGAGGTGCCGATCGAACCCCTGGATGCGCACGCGCACCTCGTCGCCGGCCCGGATCTGCTGCGACGCCTTCGCCCGGTCACCGTCCACGCGCACGTGTCCGGCGCGGCAGGCGGTGGTCGCGGCCGAGCGCGTCTTGTACACCCGCACCGCCCAGAGCCAGCTGTCGACCCGAGCGGATGCCGCGGCATCCGACATCGCTTTTCTCCCCTCGCCGACGGCCGTTCCTGTCTGGCGAGTGTAGGCGAGCGGAGGGCGCGGCGCGGTTCGCGGGGGTGCGTGCGAACGGGTAGGATGGTCGAGTTGTCCGCGTGAAAGCGCGGGCTACGGGATGTGGCGCAGCTTGGTAGCGCACTTGACTGGGGGTCAAGGGGTCGCAGGTTCAAATCCTGTCATCCCGACCGGAATGTGAAAGGGTCGGCCGAAGGGCCGGCCCTTTTCTCATTCCCGCGAGTGGATCATTCAGGCGGGCCCCTGCCGCCGAGGCTCCGCGCGGCGCGTCGCGCCGTGTGGAGGAGCGGTAGGGCGCATCCCGACCGTAGCGGTACCTGAGACGCTTGCCCGCAGCCTCGCAGAGGCGGCTTAGGAATCCGCTGCCGGCCACGGAACGGGTGTGGCCTCGCCGCAGACGTACAGCGTGTGCCGCGGATGCCCGTACTTCGTGATTTCGAGCGCGAGCAGTCGTGTGGTTTTCGGGATGAGTTCGAGCACGACCGCGACCCGATGGTGTCCTGTACAGCCCTACCGACCCGACGCGCCCTTGCCCTTCAGGTACTCGTACAACATCGCCGGCAGCGCCTTGCTCAGATCCGCGAATAGCCCGCTGTCCCCGAGGAGATCATCGATGAACGCGGGCGTCTCGTCCCGCACCTCGACGACGGCCTTGCTGAACGCCTTCGGGAGCGCTGGTGACTCGGCGAACTGCTGGGGCGTGTTGACTTCGGCTTGCGTGGCAAGGTCGTAGTCGAGGGCGAGCTTGCCGACGATGTGGTTCATGGTGATGTCTATGACGCCTACGCCGTATTTGTCGCCGAGGCGCTCGTTGAGCGTCTGGATGATCTTCTCGAGAGCGCTGCGGTGTTTCTCGTGAATCGCTCCCGAACCGATTGCCGTAATCGGGTCCAGGCCAGGCCCCTGCTCGAGCTTGAGCTGCGCAGACTCGCCTGCTTTGATGTTGTAGCCGATGAGCTGCACGTGCGAGATGTCCACCGGCTCCACGTAAGTCGCGGTCGAGAGCTGCGGCAGGATCCGGCGGAAGAAGTAGTGTCGCCGGGGGAGGTCGGTGTCTTCGAGGTTGCGGGCTTGGGAGATGAAGTCGTAGAACTTCACGAACTGGCCGACGTCCGTCTTGAACAGCTTCAGTTCGTCCTGTTCGGTCTTGTCGTCGTCGAGAACGGCCGCGACCCACCGCTTCTGGGACCGGTCCACCGCTGGCGCGGTCGCGGCCGCCACCTTCGAGTTCGCGTTCGTCCCGCCGGCAAGGGCGGCATCGAATGCCTGCTCCACTTCGCTCATCGTGTAGATCCCGGACGAGTCGAGCTTCGTCACCAGGTCGTAGATGAGGTTCGGGTCGGTCGTCGCGGTCAGCGTCGCCTTCCGGTAGTACGGCAGGAACGCTTCCAGCACGTCGTCGGGTTCGTTCACGAAGTCGAGGACGAACGTGTTCTCCTTACCCGGATGGGTGCGGTTCAGCCGCGACAGGGTCTGCACCGCCTGCACCCCGCCGAGCTTCTTGTCAACATACATCGCGACCAGCCTTGGCTGGTCGAACCCGGTCTGGAACTTCTCTGCCACGATCATCACGTTGTAGGTCGACGGCTTGAACGCCTCGGCGAGATCCGACTGCACTCCCGGGTTCTGCGTCCGCTCGGTGAGGCCATCGCCGAGCAGCTCGGGGTCATCGACGGTGCCGGAGAACGCGACCAGCGACCGCACGCCCGCCACACCGGTATCGGCGATGTAGTCATCGAGGTACTTCTTCCACCGCACCGCTTCCAGCCGCGACCCGGTGACGACCATCGCCTTCGCTTTGCCATCGAGCAGCGGCTGCACGAAGGTGCGGAAGTGGTCGACGACGATCTTCGCCTTCTGGCTGATGTTCGTCGAATGCAGCCGCACGTAGCGGACGAGCGCTTTCACCGCGGTGGACTCGTCGACCTCGCTGTCACCGTCGTAGTCGCCTCCGGGATGCTGCAGCTTCCACGCCACCTTGTAGGGGGTGTAGTTCTGCAGAACGTCGAGGATGAACCCTTCCTCGATGGCCTGCTGCATCGAGTACAGATCGAACGGCTCCGGAAGGCTCCCACCCTCGGGCACCCGCCCGAAGAGCTCCAACGTCTTCTCCTTCGGCGTCGCAGTGAACGCGAAGTAGGAGATGTTCGGAGCCGACGCGGTCACTTCCATTGCCCACTGCAAGTACGTCTCCGAGTCGACCGGGGCGCCCTCCGCGACCGCCGCCCGCTCGGCCGGGGACAGCACCTTCGTCAACGCTCCCGCGGTTGACCCGGTCTGCGACGAGTGCGCCTCGTCCGCGACGACGGCGTACCGTCGGCCCTGCAAATCCGGCCTCGTCTGAATTGTGGTGATCATCGCCTCGAACGACTGGATCGTCACGATCACGATGTTCTTGCCGCCGGTCAACGCCGCCGAAAGTTGCGTCGATTTCGACTCCCCACCATTCCCGGTGATCGACTGCACCACCCCGGCGTGCTTCTCGAACTGTGCGATAGCGTCCTGCAGCTGCTTGTCCAGCACCGTCCGGTCGGTGACGACCACGACCGTGTCGAACACCCGCTCGTTCTGCTCGTCATGCAGTTGCGACAGTCGGTGCGCGAGCCACGAGATCGAGTTCGTCTTGCCCGACCCCGCCGAATGCTGCACCAGGTACCGGTTCCCCGGCCCCTCCACCCGCGCCGCCTCAACTAGCCGGCTGACCGCCCGCCACTGGTGGTAGCGCGGGAAGAGGACCTTCTCGGTGCGCGTTTTCTTTCCCGTGTCGGGGTCGACGTCGGTTTCGACCTGCAGGTGCACGAACGAGCCCAGTAGTTGCAGCCACGTGTCGCGGTGCAGAATCTCCTCCCAGAAGTACGACGACGCCGACCCGTTCGGATTGGGCGGGTTCCCCGCCCCTTCGTCGTAACCCTTGTTGAACGGCAAGAACCGCGTCGCCGCGCCGGCGAGCTTCGTCGTCATCTGCACCGCGCTGTTCGACACCACGAAATGCACCAGCGACCGCTTCCCGAACGCGAACAATGGCTCACCGGCTGGGTTACGGTCGAACTGATACTGCGTCACCGCGTTGCTGACCGGCTGCGTGAAGTCCGTCTTCAACTCAACCGTCGCCACCGGGATACCGTTCACAAACAGCACCAGATCCAGCGCCTTGTTCGGCTTCTTCGCTGAGTAGTGCACCTGGCGCACCACCCGCACCCGCATCTTCGAGTATGCGTCCAATGTGCCCGGGTTGTTCGTCGTCGCCGGCTGGAACTGGGCCAGCTTGAACTTCACCGTACCGCCATGCAGTGGGACCATCGAGAATCCCTCATGAAGGATGCGGATGGTCCCACCGTTCTTCAACGGATCCAGATCGAGGGATTTCGCCACTCGGATCAGCATGGTGCGACCCGCCGCATCACGTTGCGCGTCAGTATCGCCGAGGCGGACTACCTTCGCGAACTCGGTCGGCTGCGAATCCTCTAGCCACCCGAGCATGTCCTCGGGAAACAACGCGAGCTCACGGTCGTAGCCAGCATCTGTTGGCGAGTAAAGCCAACCGTTCGCGGCGAGATGCTCGGCGATCTCGTTCTCCAGCGTTGACTCCAGATGCGCGCCAGCAACACCGCTCATGCAGCCACCTCCACATCAATCTTCCCGGTCACTGCGGCGGAAATCAGCGCGGCACGACGCTCCCTGGCCAGCCTCGCCGCCGTTTCCGCGCGCGAAATCGCGGTGTTCGTCGTTTGGCTGGTTCGTTCCAATTTGGCAACGGCGTTCAGTTGCGCATCCATGGGCGGCGCAGGAATCAGCAGGTTGCCGAGAATTCCACCGTTGAGGTTGCCCAGGCCGGTACTGGATGTCGTCATGAGGTTGAGTTGGTCACGCACGGCTCGGCTCCGCAACACGTACCAGAGAAACTTCGGGTCCATGGCGATTGACGGGGTGAGACGGGAATGCTGATGGTTCGGTTGACTCCGGGACTGCTTGGGAATGCTGATGGTTCGGTTGACTCCGGGACTGCTTTGATCTGACGGATCGGGCGGGAAAGGGGCTCTTCACGAACGAGGGTGTAGTGCGGGTCTGAAGCCTCCGGCTTCGAGTAGCGAGCGGGCGATGTAGTTCGT